>JAEVEY010000181.1 GCA_016842045.1 Candidatus Thermoflexus sinensis
GGGTAGAACTGGGCCCGCAGCACCACCATCCCGAAGGCCTGGGCCCGGATCATCCGGATCAGGGGCTCCGGGTTCAACCGCTGATTTTTGTAAAGATTCAACAGCTGGGTGGGATTGGTCACGGGCTCCTTCCCCGCCCAGAGCGCCCACGAGGCCTCCTCTGTCAGGGCAGGGCCTGGCGCTTCCCGCACCATCTCCACGATCCGCCATCCGTTGTGGACATCTTCCGCGGTGGGCAGATGGCCTAACTGGGTGTAGCCGACGCTATCCACATATCGAGTCCCCTCCAGCCCCAGCCAGCGCGCCACCGGCGCTGTCCACGGGTGATCGGTGGGCAGATGGAAGACCCGCCCCGCCTGATGGAGCAGGGCGATGGGGATGAGCAGCGCCACCGCCATCCGCCACATGGGTCGTCCGGTCGTCCATCGCTCCATGCGCATGAGCAGCCGGCCGGCGGCCAGGATCGCTGCCACCACCGCGGTGATGAAATAGGATTCCCCGGCCCCCCATTTGCCGGCCAGCGCTCCACCGGCCGCAGCGAAGACGGCCCAGACGCTGAACAGGGAGAGACGGTCTACATACAGCTCATACAGAACCAGCGCCGCCGCCAGGAGGAGGACGACCGCATGGAGACGAAACCACTGGCTGTAAAGGAAGAAAGCCTGACGATAGTCATACTCGTTGATGTTGGCCTCGATGATATGCAGAGACCAGTAGCCGCCGGTGACGAGATCCATCAGGGCGAACAGGGCCAGATTCGCCGCTGCGAAGGGGACGCCCCAGGTCAGCGCGGCCCGGGGACGGCGCAGGAAGAGGTAAGCGAAAACCGCAAGCACCGTGACCATCGCATGCTGTTTGGTCCAGCCCGCCGCCATCAGCGCCAGGGATCCCAGCAGCAGAGACCGTCGGGAAGGGAACTCCTCCTCCCGGGTCAGAGCCAGCACCGTTAGGGTCTCGAAGAGGACCATCATCATATGGCTGCGGGAGAGCGGGCCGATGTGGTAGACATAATTCGAGGCCAGGACCATCCCCCCAGCCCAGACACCGATCATCCACCGCCGGGTCCAGCGCCCGACAGTTAGGCCCACCGCCGCCGCTAACGCGACCGTCGCCGCGGTCGAGAGCAACCGGCCGGCGATCAGGCGGGGACCGAAGACCCACACCAGGGGGACGGCCAGGAGATGAAAGAGCGGGGGATAATTGGAGGCATAGAACGGATACGTCTCGATGTCTCGATACGGCCATTCTCCTCGGGAGAAGTAAACCGCATCGAGCAGCTCAAATCCCTCCCCCTGATCATAATCAAAGGGGAACTGAAAGAGGGAAACCGCGTAGATCCCGAAGATCACCCCGTATGCCAGATAGACCAGGACCACCAGGGCCCAGAGGGCAGAAGTCAGGCGTTTGCTGAGTTCCTGCAGAAAGGGGAGAACAGCCATTCGTGAAAGATCCTCCTATGGAAGAGCGTTACCCCCGGAACCGGGGATCCTCCCGGAGCATCCGCCGCAATCCCTCCTCCAGAGAGATCCGCGGGCGATATCCCAGGAGCCGCTCCGCCTTCTGGAGGTCGGCGCATAACCGGGCCACCCCGCCGTCCTGAGCGGGACTGTGGATGACCTGAGCCCGTCGTCCGACAACCCGCATGACGATCTCGGCCAGCTCATTGATGGAGGTTTCCTGACCGCTCCCCACATTGATGATCTCCCCGTTCAGATCCGTTCGCTGCCCGGCCGCCACCAGCGCTTCCACCACATCGTCCACATAAACGAAATCCCGGGTTTGGGTTCCATCCCCGAAGATCACCAGGGTTCCGCCTTCTATCGCCTGCTTGAGGAAACGGGAGGTGACCGGCGCGTGGGCGGCCGGGAGCGGCTGACCGGGACCGTAAGCGTTAAAGATCCGCAGGACCACCACTTCGAACCCCCACAGCCGGCCCAGGGTCAGAACGAAATGCTCCGCGGCCAGCTTGGTCACCGCATAGGTGGAGCGAGGGCGGGGGAGGAGCTCTTCATGGACCGGCTGGACCGGCTGATCGCCATAAACCGCACCGGAGGAAGTTAGCACCAGGCGCCTCACCCCGGCGTCCCGCATCGCCTCTAACAGGGCCACGGTGCCACCCACATTCACATCCTGGTAGATCCGGGGGTACAGGATGGACTCCGGCACCGAAACCCGGGCCGCCAGATGGTAAACCAGATCCACGCCCTGCAACAGCGTCCAGAGTCGGGGAACATCCCGCACATCTCCCCGGGCGAGGACCACCCGGGGATCCAGGCGCTGGGGATCTCCCGCGCTGAGGTCGTCCAGGGCCAGCACCGCATGGCCCTCGCGGACCAGCCGGTTGGCCAGGGCAGCTCCCAGGAAGCCCGCGCCGCCAGTGATCAGGATCCGCATATGGCCTCCCGCTTTCCCGGAGGTTTTAAGCCGGCTGGAAAGCCTGGTGGCCTTCCTCCTGAGGGTTGCTGGAAGCGCACAGGATTTAAGAGGTCAGCAGCCATCCCACCAGTGCATCCAGATCGTGAAACATCTGGGTGGGCCGCACATCCTCCGGCACAGGCTCCCGATACCGGTTCAGCCAGACGCAATCCAGCTTGAGGCGAAGGGCCGGGCGGATGTCGTGGAGAAGGCTTTGCGCGATGTGCAGCACCTCCTCCCGCCGGACGGCGTAACGGGAGCAGAAGGCGAGCCAGTGACGGGGATTCGGCTTGTAGGTCCGGGTGTCCTCGGCGGTGATCGCCCCGTCGATCTCCAGGCCATGGCGCCGGATGGTCTCCGCCAGCAGGTCGCGATCCACGTTGGAGAGGATCATCCGTCGGAAGCCCATCACGCCGAATGCCTTAAGGCCATCCACGGTATCCGGAAAGGGCGGCCAGTCGGGCAGGGAATCCGCGAAGGCATGGGCCTCCGCATCGGAAATCTGAACCCCGAAACGAGCAGCCACCGCCCGCGCGCTCTCCGCCAGGATCTCCCGATACCGCCGGTAGGGGCCGGACTCCAGTCGGTGCTCTTCCTCCACGTAAATCTGAAGGAGCTCCTCCGGCGCAGGGTCCACCCCATGGCGGCGCAGGATGCCTCCCAGATGCTCGGCGATCCCAGCCCGCCAGTCGATCAGCGTGCCGTAACAATCAAAAGTGAGAAAGCGATAGCGGCCCATCGCGCGGCGCACCCCCTGTGCAAGATCCCGTTCGTAGAACGACTGCGAGTAGTTGTCCGGCTCTGGTTGTTGACGCCTCCACGCAGGCAAAGGAGAATACCATCGCCCGCGCGAAACTGGAGGCCTTCGCTTGCCCAGGATAGCATGAAGGAGCGGCACCAGCCAAACCGCACGGGCGCTGTCCTGGGCGCCTTCGGAGGCGGATCGATCCGGATCAGGAGGCACGATGGATCAAGAAAATGGGACCCTGCACCCCACCCTGGAGCTGGATATCCGGGGCGAGGTCTGCCCTTACACCTATGTGAAGACCCGCCTGGCCCTGGAAGAGATGGAGGTGGGTCAGGTGCTCCGGGTGCTGGTCGATTACGAACCGGCGACCCGCAACGTCCCCCGCAGCGTGGCGCTGCAGGGGGATGAGGTGCTGAAGGTTGAACCCATGGGGGAAGGGACATGGGCCATCTGGATCCGGAAGCGGAACCCCTCGATCTGACAGTCGATGGCGCCCAGCGCATTCTCACTCACGTCCAGGCGGAGTGGCCACTGGAGGCCTGCGGGCTCTTAGGAGGAATCGGCCGCCGGGTGCTGGCCGTTTACCCGACCCGGAACGAGTTGGCCAGCCCGGTCCGCTATCGGGTTCACCCGGAGGACCTGATCCGGGTGATCCGGGAACTGGAGGCCCGGGGGTGGGAGCTGGTGGGGATTTACCATTCCCACCCCCATGGCCCTCCAGCGCCTTCGGCGATCGACGTGGCGGAGGCGTATTATCCGGAGGCGATCTATGTGATCGCCGCCCCGGTCCATGGGGAATGGCGTCTGCGCGCTTTCCGGATCATGAATGGAACAGTTCGGGAGGTGCCTATCCGGCTTGTGGAATAACGGGTTGGGCTCTCCCCATGGTCCTGCGGGCTGCAGGAAGAGAGGATCCCGGCTTCTGGGTCCAGGGCGGCGCGCTTCCGCGCGCCGCACACTTTTTAAGGGTAGCACGCGAATTCGTGTCGTGCTTCATCCGGATTGGTTTTGAGTAGGAGTTACGCAGTTGAAAGCTCTAAAGGTGGAACGGAATGGCCCCACCCCCCTTTCTCCCCCCTCCCCACGGCCCTTTGGGCCGTGGGGAGGGGGGAGAAAAATCCTTGCCCCCATGGGAAACGAACTGCGTAAGTCCTATTGAGGATAGGAGCTGATGAAGGCCAACGACCCCAGCCCCCAAACCCCAGGGAGGTTGCACTTGGCGTTACCTTTAATGAACACGCCCCGGAGCTCTTCGATGCGCGACCGAACAGGACTCCGATGGCTGGCGATCGCCGTGCTAACGCTCCTGCAGATAGGATGCACGGCCATCGATCTTCCCCCGGCTTCCCCAACGGTCCCGCCGATGCCGACTCCGACGCCCACGCCGGCTCCGACCCCCACGCCGTCCAGATGGCCCATCGGGTTGCACCCCGCGCTGCCGATAGAAGTCCGTGAGGAGCTCCGGCGACGGCTAAGGGCCGATCCTCGCTGGCAGCTGGTGGAGGATGCGGGAGCTATCCGGATCGCTCCGGTTCCGGCCGGCGCACCGTTGCGCCTGGGGGTATGGATTTATGCCCTAACGGCGCCCTTCCCCACCGTGACGGACGAAATCTCCCTCTATGCCCTTCGCGCCCGCTGGCAGGGCCAGGACACCCTCCCGGGCCCCCTCCTGGCCACAACGGAGACCATCCGCCTCTTCTCCATCCTCTGGGGCCCGCCGGATCCAGAAGTCGTGCGTCCGGTGCCGGAAGCGGAGCTGGTGGATCGCCTCTGGGCGGAGCGCGTCGGGTGGGCGCTGGTCCCCTTCCACCACCTGGAACCCCGCCTGAAGGTGATCGCGGTGGAGGGCCTCTCCCCCATGGAGCGAGGGCTGGATCCGGAGCGATATCCGCTGACGGTATGGTTCGGGGTCGAACAGGTTCCACCCGGATTCCTCGCGGAGGATTTTCAACAGGCTGTCGGATGGCTGACCAATCGGGATGAGCGCCGGATGACGATCCTGGCCATGACGGGGGTCACAGCGCTGGTCCGCGGGACAGCGGCGCAGATGGAGCGCTATGGGGTTCTGTTCCCGGCCCGCGATATCGCGCCGTGGCTACAGCGCGCTGATCTCACCCACATCAGCAACGAGGTCTCCTTCTGGGAAGGTTGCCCGCCGCCACAACCCCGGAGCGGCGTGGTGTTCTGCAGCCATCCCCGCTACGCGGAGCTGCTCCGCTATATCGGCACGGACATCGTGGAGCTCACCGGGAATCATCTGAATGATTACGGGCGGGAGCCGCTTCAGGCGACCCTGGAGATCTATGAGCGCCTGGGGATGCGATACTACGGGGGAGGGCGGAACCTGGAGGAGGCCCTGCAACCCCTGCGGGTGGAGCACAACGGGAACCGTCTGGCGTTCATCGGGTGCAACCCGGTGGGGCCGGACTACGACTGGGCCACCCCGACGGAGCCCGGCGCGGCGCCGTGCGTCCCGGAGCTGGAGGACACCGTTCGCCGCCTGCGGGCCGAGGGATGGCTGCCCATTGTGACCCTTCAGTACTGGGAATTTTACGATTACGCGCCTACGCTGCAACAGGTTCAGGATTTCCGCCGCTGGCGGGATCGGGGGGCCGTGATCGTCAGCGGCAGCCAGGGACACCACGCCCAGACCTTCGAGGTGGGGCCCGGGTGGTTCATCCATTATGGGCTGGGGAACCTGTTCTTCGATCAGGTGGATCCCATTGGGGTGCGGCAGACGTTCATCGATCGGCACGTGTTCTACGAGGGCCGCTATCTGGGGGTCGTGCTCCAGACCGCCTTTCTGGAAGACTTCGCCCGTCCTCGCCCCATGACGATGGAGGAACGGCGGGCGCTCCTGGAGTTGCTGTTCGGGTTGATGCCA
>JAEVEY010000200.1 GCA_016842045.1 Candidatus Thermoflexus sinensis
CGCCGGTGGCGATTGAGGAGGGGCTGCGGTTTGCCATCCGGGAAGGGGGTCTGACGGTGGGGGCCGGCGTGGTCACCCGCATCCTGGATTAGCCCCACAGACCCCATAAGCCGCCTACATGACCCGGAGTTGGACAGAAGGACGAGGTTCTGGTAAAGTAATTAATCGGATGAACCTGCTCTGTTGCAAACTGGGGCCTGGTCGGCTCTCCTCTCCGTGCTGCGAGGCGGCGTGGGGAGGGGCAAACGCTGAGCCCGAGCAGGCACGGCAAAGATCACAACAGAGCGGGATGGACCGGAAAAGATCCCTGGGCGAGCGGGGGCCGCTAAAGGTGCCCTTGCTCGCCCAGAAGGAAGCGCAATCAGCGGTAAAGACATCGACGCGGCAATTGTGTTCTTGATCATCCTCGAATCGGGCCGAGGTTGCTATGGCGAAAGAAGTCAGGGTGGTGATCACGCTGGCATGCACAGAATGTAAAGAACGTAACTACACAACACAGAAGAATCGGAACAACGACCCGAATCGTCTGGAGCTTCGCAAATATTGCCCACGATGTCGTAAACATACTCTGCACCGGGAAACCAAGTAGGATTCCCTGGATTCATGGTCCCACACGCAGGCCGGTAGCTCAACAGGCAGAGCAGCGGACTCCAAATCCGCAGGTTCCAGGTTCGAGTCCTGGCCGGCCTGCCTCTGGATGCCCTGGGACACCGCATGACGGTGTCCCAATTTGTGTATAATGGACCCCACCGCATCATAAGGAGTGTGGATCCAGTGGCAAAGGCGGCAGAGACCAAGCGATTCTTACGAGGGGAGTGGGCTCCCCTTCGATATCTGCGAGAGGTTCAGGGGGAGCTCAAGAAAGTCCGCTGGCCAGACCGACAGGAACTGTATCGGTTGACTGGGGTCGTTCTGGCGGTGACGATTGGGATGTCGATTCTTCTGGGGCTGGTGGATTATTTCTTCTTCTGGTTATTCGGAGGAATCTTCACCACGCCCCAGGACCCTCTCCGACTGGGCATCGCGGTGGTGGGAAGCCTGGTGGGTCTGGGGGCCCTGACTTATGCGTTAATCCGGGATTAAGAGGTCGGGGTGGTGGGCTTACGCCTGAGCGATCCCTGCCAGGAGGATAAAATCAGGCTGAAGGGATGGACAAGGCAGTAAAGCCGTTTGCTTCATTACCGGGAGTTCCTTCATCTGGTCTATCGCTGGGGTGTGTTCCTGAGAGTGTGAAGCTAAGGTGCCAGAGGGGGTCCAGGCTGGGCGGGGTGTGGATCGATCCCGCCCAGCTCCATTTCGCAACGCTTTAGGAAGCCAGATTGCGTGGGTGGGCAAGGGTGCCAGCGGCAGCCTTGCCTCCCGTGAGAAGGGGAAGCAAGTGATACTCATCCTTATCCTGGAAAAGGGAGAGCTATGAGCTGGGAAGAGGAACGGCCTTCGCCCTCGGAGTCCTTCGAAGTAGACGAGGAGTCTCTGGAGGAATTGTTACGTGAGCTGGAGATAGAGGAAACCGCCACGGCGTCAATCCGGGACCAGGAAGAAGAGGGGCGAGAAGAGGAGGAGGGACGGATGGCGGTTTCCCAGGTCGGGGAGGAGGGCCAGCTGGTAGCGTCCCGGGAGCGGGCCTGGTATATTGTCCATTGTTATGCGGGCTCCGAACACAAGGTGAAGCATAGTCTGGAACAGCGTATTGCTTCCCTGGGCATGCAGAACAAAATTTTCAACATTGTGGTCCCGGAGGAGGAAGAGATTGAGATCCGGGAGGGGAAAAAGCGGCCGGTCCGACGGCGGATTTACCCGGGTTATATCCTGGTGGAGATGATCATGGACGAGGACTCGTGGGCGGTGGTCCGATTCACACCCGGGGTGACAGGTTTCGTGGGGATGGGCAACCAGCCCACCCCGCTGCGCCCGGAGGAGGTTCAGGCGATTTTCAAACGCATGGAGAGCAAGGCACCTCGAATTCGGGTCACCTTCAAGCCCGGGCAGAAGGTCCGCATTACAGAGGGGCCTTTCGCAGATTTCGTGGGAATTGTCGATGATATCGATCTGGATAAAGCAAAGGTTCGTGTTCTCGTCTCCTTCTTTGGACGGGAAACGCCGGTGGAGCTGGATTTCACTCAGGTGGAGAAAATTTAAGGTTTTTGAGGGAGATCATCTATGGCCAAGAAGGTCAAAGCGGTCATCAAGCTCCAGATTGAGGCGGGCAAGGCCAACCCGGCTCCTCCCATCGGGCCGACTCTGGCCCCTCACGGAGTCAATGTGATGGCATTTTGTAAGGAATACAACGCCCGCACGGCCCATATGGCCGGCCAGATTGTGCCGGTGGAGGTCACGATCTACACGGACGGCTCCTTTACGATGGAGCTCAAGACCCCGCCGGTTTCTGACCTTCTCCGTCGGGCGGCCGGCATTGAGAAGGGTTCCTCGGAGCCGAACCGGCAGATCGTCGGTCGGATCACCCGGCAGCAGCTCCGGGAGATCGCGGAGCTCAAAATGAAGGATCTGAACACGGAGGACATCGAGGCAGCCATGCGGATGATTGCCGGCACGGCCCGAAGCATGGGGATCCAGATCGTGGATTAGGAGCGGATGGCTCTGTCCCGTGAGGAATGGGGGATGAGGGTGAGCGAAATCCGCGAGCAAGGCGGAAGATCCCTTCCCCCAAAGCTCTTGCTTTAAAGGAAAAACAGACAGGGTGCCGGTGCTTCGTTGCACGATGTTTGGGGGATTTGGGGTGGTGGGCTGAGGGCTTTCAGCCTCCAGCCCACCACCCTGGGGCATTTTTATCTCCTCCCCGTGGCCCTCCGGGCTGTGGGGAGGGCTGTGGGAGGGCCCGAAATAGCCCGTGTGCACCACAGGAGGTTTAAAAATGGGCGAGCGAGGGAAGAAATATCTTGAGGCATTGAAGAAGGTGGATCGGGAGCGCCTCTATTCTCCCCGCGAGGCGTTGGAACTGGTCAAGGAGACCAGTTATACCCGATTCGATGGCACGGTTGAGGTCCATATGCGCCTGGGGGTAGACCCTCGCCATGCGGACCAGCAGGTCCGTGGGGTGGTTGTTCTTCCCCATGGGTTGGGCAAGCAGGTCCGTGTCCTGGTATTTGCGGCGGGGGAGGCAGCCCGGATCGCCCAGGAGGCCGGGGCGGATTATATCATCAGCGATGACGAGGGGATCAAACGGATCCAGGAGGGATGGACGGACTTCGATGTGGCCATCGCAACGCCGGATATGATGCCGAAGGTCGGCCGATTGGGGCGCATCCTGGGCCCCCGCGGGTTGATGCCGAACCCCCGGGCGGGCACGGTGGTGAGCCCCGAGGATCTGCCCCGGGCGATCCGGGAGGCGAAGGCCGGCCGGGTGGAGTTCCGGGTGGACAAGACCGCCAACCTCCATGTGCCGATCGGCAAGGTCAGTTTCTCCGTGGATCAATTGCTGGAGAATTTCGCGGCCCTGATGGACGCAGTGAAAAAGGCCCGCCCGTCCGGGTTGAAGGGGCCCTACATCCGGAAGGTAGTGGTCAGCGCAACCATGGGGCCCGGCATCAAGGTGGATCCGGTGGCTGCGCAATCCCTGGAGATCGCCGCTTGATGTCACATCCTGCCCTTGCTGGAGGGGGCGAAGAGCCTCTTTAGCCGCTGGCCCTGATATGGCGGCTCTACAGAAACCCTGCCATTGAAGCCAGGTGCGTTTTCGCTTAATGGGGTAAATCCCCGCCTGTCGAGGCAGGGCGCGAAACGAACCCTCCCTTACCGAGCGAGAAATCGGCGAGAGGGTTACCGATGCGCCTTCGCCTGGACTGGCGGAGGCGCATCGGTGTTTTTAAGGGATCTGGAGGTGGGCAGGGCTGCCCCTGGCGGCTCTGCGAGCGGCCCGCTTTCTCCAGAATCCAGTCATTACGCAACAAGCCTATTTGAGGAGGTGGGGCTTGCCGTTTACGCGCGCTGAGAAGGAGCAGATGATCGCGCAGTATCGGGAGCTGCTCTCCCGTAGCCAGGCCCTGATCCTTGCGGACTACCAGGGGTTGGATGCACAGGGCATGTATCGTCTCCGCCAGAAGATCAAGAAATCTGGCGGAGCGCTCCATGTCACAAAGAACACCTTGCTCCGCATTGCCCTGCAGCAGGCCGGATGGACCGTGCCGGAGGATCTGCTGGAAGGCCCCACGGCGGCGGCTTTTTGCCTGGAGGATCCTCCCGCGGTCGCCAAAGCCTTGCTGGAGTTCGCCGAGGAGAGCAAGATCCTCAAAATCAAGGGCGGGCTGCTGGATGGGCGCCGGCTGCGCCCGGAGGACGTGAAGGCGCTTTCCGAATTGCCGCCGCGACCGGTGGTGCTCGGCCAGGTCCTGGGTGCGATCCAGGCCCCGGCCGCCCAGCTGGCCGGCGTGCTGACCGCAGTGCTGCAACAGGTGGTCGGCATCCTTCAGGCACGGGCCGATCAGCTGAAGGAAACGTCCCAAACCGCTTAAATCTTCCGGAGGTGATTTTCCCATGGCGGATCTTCAGAAGCTGGTGGAGGAATTGAGCAACCTGACCCTGCTGGAAGCAGTGGAACTCGTGAAATTGCTGGAGGAGCGCTGGGGAGTGAAGGCAGCGGCCCCTGTCGCCGTTGCCGCTGCTGTCCCGGCTGCAGTCCCTGGTGCCCCGGCTGCGGCCCCGGCGGTTGAGGAGAAAACGGAATTCGATGTGATCCTCAAGGAGGTTGGGCCGAAGAAGATCGAGGTGATCAAAGTGGTGCGCCAGCTGACCAACCTGGGCCTCAAGGAGGCCAAAGATCTGGTCGAGGCCGCCCCCAAGCCGGTCCTCGAGGGTGTCAGCAAGGAAGTGGCCCAGGACGCCAAGGCGAAGCTGGAGGCCGTGGGCGCTGTCGTGGAGATCAAGTGAAGGTCATGCCTGAGGGCCGTCTGACGACCTTCACAAGGGCTGGGCGGGCGTAGATCAATACCTGCCCAGCCCTTGTGAGGTTTGTGAAAGTTACTACCAGTAGCGCTGGTGCCCATCTGCCCTCAATCTGGGGGTCTTTGGAGGCCGGGATCGTCCTTTTCCACCTTGTAAGGAACCCGAGCCAGCACCATGGGTGACGACTCCAAGGAAGCCGGAATGGGGGATCCTAACCTTCAGCCGCGAACTGAATCGCTGGCTTGCAGGAACAGCGTGTAGAGCTCGCGGAGGGCTTCTCCGGGGCGCGCCTCATAATCCTCCGGCACCGGCAGCGGGGCCGGAGGAGGAATAAGCGGGCGTTTCTGGGCGGCGAAGCGGGCGACCGCTTCCACAATGGGTTTTCGGCTCCCATCCGGCCGCAGTAGCCCGAAGTGCCGCTCGTGCACCAGCCGGTCGCACGGCGGGCGATCCCACAAATCCGGATGGTAATCGCTGAAGCACCAGATGAAGGCTCCGAAAGCCCCAGCCTGGGGTAGGGCCTCCAGCGCTCGTTCGTAGAAGGCAGTCGCCTCTTCCTCTGCAATCAGGACCACCTCGAAGGAACGATCCTCTAACTGGATCTGAACCCGCTGGGTGGGCTGGCCCGGAGGGGCCGTGGGCAGGCCGAACTCTTCGAAGAGAACCGGTTTCCCACTCAGGCTAACTGTGAGGCGCGTCAGGAAGGCCAGCACCTGCTCATCCAGCGGATGCCGCGCCCATCGGGCGTAGACCGGATAGCCATGCATGCAAAGAAAATCCAGCATGGGGGCCAGGGCGCGGATCCGGAACCCCCGGTCTTCCTCCAGGACCGGGCTATGGAAGCCAATGGTAATGGGGTGCGTCGGGTCGATCTCCCGGAGGACTTGGCTTAGAGCGGATAGCCATTGAGCTGCGGCCTCCGGTGTTCGGGGGCGCAATACCAGATCCGGCTCGTTTCCCAGATCCCAGGCCAGCAGGGCTGGATGATCATGCAATGCCCGGGCTGCCGCCTCCAGCATTCGAATCTGGGCGTCAAGAGCGAAGGGATCCTCGTAGAGATCCCGAATGCGTCCTTTCACCACACGCCCGCCCGC
>JAEVEY010000085.1 GCA_016842045.1 Candidatus Thermoflexus sinensis
TAGGGATCCACCCGCATGGCGGCGTTGGCGTGGATACCGGTTGCCCGGCGCGGATCGCCTCGCACTACCACGCCATCGATGGTGATGTCCGAGGCGCCATACGCCCAGTGGCCGTGCCCCAGGCTGAAGGCGATCACGCCAGGCCGGATCCCCTGGATTACCTTCACCTTCCCTACCATGGGCCGCTTCTGGCCGTTCCCCAGATCCCAGACACCCTCCGGATTGGTGGGCGATGTGATCCGGACTCGATCGCCATCCTTCAGGCCCAGGCGGGCGGCATCCTGCGCGTTCATCAGCACGTAGTTCTCCGGCGCCAGGGCCAGCAGCCAGTAGTTGCTGATGGTCCGGCTCTTGGTGTGGAAGATCTCGCGATACGTGATCAGGTGGAACTCATAGCCCTCCTTTTCATCCTCCAGCCGGTTGCCCAGGACATCGGCGGGTGCCGGGATGTAGGTCGGGTAGCCGATCAGCGGCTTGCCGGTCATCGCGCTCTTGGTGGTCGCTGTCTTCTCCTGGTAGAGATTGATCAACTGTCCATACTTGTTCTTCACCTGAGCGCCCTCATACGCCTTCTCGAAATCCTGGAAGCGGCCGCCCCGGTTAAGCACGTAGACCACCTTTCGCCACAGATCCTCGCCCACAGTTGCCTTCCACCGTTCCGGATCGAAGACGCTCTTCGGGAGATGCTTGCGGGCCTCCAGGAAGATCCGCACCTCCTCATCGTCCGCATCCGGCACCGCGTCGGAGCCGTCCTCCTTCTCCCCAAAGGCCAGGTTGGCCACCATCCGCAGGTAGAGGTGGTCCGGATGCGTCAGCGGGATCCCCTCCCCCAGGCCGTTGGGCCCGAAGTTGGGCAACCCGAGGGCTTCCGCCAGGCCCAGGAGCATGGCCTCCAGGGAAAGCGGCATCTCCTGCCCGTAAACCTTCACGGTCTCTGTGAAAGGCGGGATCGCCGGCTGGCGCACGGGCTGGACCTTCCAGGCCACCGATGGATGGGAGCCGGCGAACTCCCACCGCTCCAGATAGGTGAGGTCCGGGAAGATGTAGTCCGCATACATCGAGGTCTCGCCGACCACGATGTCGCAGGCCACAATCAGTGGGATCTTCTTTGGATCCTTCAGGATCTCAATGTTGGTGTGGCCGGCGGGCAGGGCGTAAACCGGCGAGCCCATATAGATGAAGAGGATCTTGATGGGATATGGATAGGCGTCCCCCATGGAGGGGATCAGCTCCTGGTAGATGTCCGACGACAGCGGATACCAGTTTCGCTTCGCCGGATACTTCCCGTCATAGAGCGTGGTATCCTGCCACTTCACCTCGTGGCGGATGATGCTGATCCCGAATGGGCTGAGCTTGCCCGGATTCATGGCGCCCAGGTTGAAGGGCTTCTTGGCCTTGGCGCCGGTGTAATCATAGGTGGTGGCCTTTATCATCCCGCCCTTCCAGTCATAGTTGCCGATCAGGAGGTTCAGGGTGAACCAGGCCACCACGTTGTAGAAGCCGTTGGTATGCTGGGAGACGCCGCGGTGGACATCTGCCGCGGCCCGCTTGCCATGGCGGGTGAACTCGCGGGCCAGCTCCACGATGTCCTGCGATCGGATCCCGGCTTCGGCGGCGTATTCCTCGATGGTCATCTTCTCCGCGGATTCCTTCAGGATCTGCATGCCGCTCTTCACCCGGATGGACTTGCCATCCGGCGCCGTGAGCGTGGTGTCCACAAAGAGATCCCCGACCACCGGGTTATCCGGGTCGTTGGGATCGAAGGCCACCGGTTTCCCGTCCACCATCGTTACCAGGAGATCGTAGGCGAACTCCTTCCCCTCCGGGGTCACATAGACCGTGACCTTCTTCCCCTCCTTCTCCACCTCCTGCTTCGTGGTGAGCCCGATCTCGGAAGCGCGCAGGAAGGGACCGGGGGTGCCATCGTCGGCGATCTTCACCAGCCAGACCGCGTTGGTCCAGGTGGGCTCCCCGGCGGCTTTGGCGGCCGCCTTGTTGGCGTTGCGGAGGTATTTCTCATCGTAGCGCTGGTTCTCGATGATCCAGCGGATCATCCCCATGGCGATGGCGCCCTCAGTGCCCGGCTTGTTCGGGATCCACTTCCAGGCCCTGGCTGCCGTCTTCGAGAACCGTGGATCGATCACGGCATACTTCAACCGGCCCGAGACCAGCCCTTCCGTGATCTTGGTCACGCGCAGGGGTGGCCCGTAGTTGCCCTCGAAGGGACTTGCCCCCACGAAGATCACGAACTCGCTGTTGCCCAGATCCGCCTGCCAGTAGAACTTGGCCCCGCCGGAGAACTTGCCGTCCACGAATTGCTCCGACATCGCCTTGCACCCGAAATACAGGGAACCCTGGCAGACGGTGGTGTGGCCGTGGCGGTTGACCGTGCCCAGTCCGTCGCCGAAGAAGCGGTGGATGAAATCCGAACGCCCACCTTTGAGCCGGCCCCAGATGATCGCGATCTGATTGTTCTTCGGCCCAAGGTCCGGGTGATCGGGATCGATCAGGGTGTTCAGGTGATCTGCGAACTTCTGCTTGAACTCCTCCGCCAGCGCTTTCTTCTTCTCCGGATCCTTCTCGCCCCAGATCTTCTTAACGAAATCGCCCATTTCCTTCATCACCTTGGGATCCCGGAGCGCCCAGAGATCCTTAAGGCCGGGCACCGGGCCTTCGCCGAAGAGATCACCCCCTTCCACGATCTCGCGGATCGCCTGCTCAAAGGGGATCGTGATCCACTGGTTCTCCCCCCGCCGGGTGCCGGGCTTGCGCTTGAGGACCACCCGGATGCGGTAGGGGTCATATGCCGTCTGTATGCCGGACTGCCCTTTGGGACAGATCCCACCGTCGATCGCGGCGGCTTCCTTCAAGGGCGTCTTATAAGGAAGATGGGGATAGAGGGCCCATGGCGAATAGGGGTTACCATCGATCTTGGCCGCCACGCCGTCCAGAAGCTTCACCTTGATGCCGCACTGGGTGTTGCACTGCTGACAGACCGTGAAAATCATGTTTTCCGGTCGCCCCAGCGGATAATCGCCCTCCGCCTCCGGCCGGAAGCTGGCCAGGGTGCGGGCGGCCTGGGTGAAGAGCGCCGTGCCTCCCACCAGCGCGGCGGTCCTCAGGAATTCGCGGCGGGTCAGCCCTGTTCCCTGGGGCTGCTCCGCGGGCTTCTCCTCCCGGGTCTTCGGGCGCAGATCCATCGCCTTCGTCATCCTGCACCTCCTGTCTCTCGGATAGCGGATCTTCAATGGCAGGCTCTCCTTCCGCTCAGGCGCTGCGCACATGTTCCGGCGTCAGCGGCAGCCGATCGTAAGCGATCAGGAAAATCAACCCGGCCAGGCCGCTGATGCCGATGCTCACCGCCCATTCCATCAGGCTGGGGAAGTAGTGGAACTGCAACCGGACGCTGTGGAAGGCCCCGATCAGTTGGGGCAGCTCCGGCACGCTGAGGGCCGGGAATACGATGTTCGCCCGGGCGGCGGCGAATCCCAGGAGCACCAGGAAACCCGCCAGGGCCGCCCACGGCGGCTCTGTGGCCAGCCGCGGCCAGAGCAGGATGAGGATCGGCACCACGCTGCCCAGGAAGATCTGGAGGATCCAGAACGCCCACCAGTAACGGCCGAACATCACCTCCATCACCGCCGCAACGTTCATCGGCATCCCGCCGTAGACGCTCTGGGAGAAATCCGCCCACAGGAAGTAAAGCTTGATCAGCTGCAACACCAGGGTCAGGATCGCCAGGACCTGAAGGAGGGAGCGTCGATGCTCATTCGCCGCTCGATCGAAAAGCCCATAGACCAGAAGCAACAGGGCCGCCCCGGAGGCCAGGGAGAAGAAGGGGAATTGCACCGGGAACAGGCCCACATGCCAGAAGGGCCGGGCCGCCTGAACCCCTAAGAGGGCCCCCACGCCGCCGCTCAGGAAGAGGGCCAGGAAGAGGCCGACGGCGGAGAGGACCTTCAGCCACCCGGCATAGCGCTGGGGCTGGAAGCTCATCCCCAGCATGATCAGAATGATCAGCCCGAAGAGGGTGTAGCCCCACACGATCTGATCCATAACGGAATTGAAATTCGGCTGCAGATACGCCTTCCACACTCGCTCCGGATGTCCGAGATCCAGCCAGATGTGCAGCAACCCGGCGCCCAGGGTGATCAGCGCCAGGAAAAGCGACAGACGGCCGGTGCGGGCGAAGATGGGGACCCGGAACAGGTAATCGAGGGTGGCGAAGACGAAGGTGCCGGCGGCGATGCCGGTGAAGAAGAGATAAAGGGCCACCCAGAGGCCCCAGACCACATAGCTCCCATAGGCCGCGTTCTGGTGCCCGAAGGCAACCCGATCGTAGATCCCCCACAGGCCGAACAACACCGCCAGGATGGCCAGTCCGTACAGGATGCGTCGCATCATGGAAGCCTCCTTACCGTTCAATCCGTGGGGCGGGTTTTACAGCAGATAATAGACCTTCGGATCGGTTCCCAGTTCTTCCTTCAGACGCATCACATTGGGCCGGGCGATCAGCTCGGAGACCAGGCTCTCCGGGTCGTTCGCGTCGCCGAAGAAGGTGGCCCGGCCAATGCATGTCACCACGCACTCGGGCAGCAGACCGCGTTCGATGCGGTGCAGGCAGAAGTGACACTTGCGAGTGTTGCCCACCGGCGAGGCCCCATCGTGACGCGGCCGGGGCTGGTCATATTCGAACATGGGGATCGTCTCGTGAACCGCTGCGCCCTCTTCGCCCACCAGAAATGCCTGCGCCCGGGGTGTTCCATCGGTATATCGATCACCGAAATCGAACGTCCGCGCCCCATAGGGACAGGCGGTGATGCAATAGCGGCAGCCGATGCATTGATCGTAATCGATCACCACGATCCCATCCGGCCGCTTCCAGGTGGCGTTCACCGGGCAAACCGGGACACAGGGCGGGCGATCACACTGCATGCAGGGGCGTGGGATGAACCGGCGGGTGACATGGGGATAGGTTCCGATCTCCTCCTCCAGGACCGGACGGTAGACCACGCCTGGAGGCAGTTTGTTCTCCACGACGCAGGAGATGGTGCATGCATGACATCCCACGCACTTGCGCAGGTCGATGACCATCGCCCATCGCCGCTGCTCCACCGGCTTCTGCAATGCTCGCTGCAGATCCCGCATCATGCGGACCAGCGGGTCCTCGTCGGGTTGAGGTGGGGGCAGCTGGGGGAGCTCTGGCAGCGTGACGGCTTCCGCCGGAGCGGACTCACCCGCGATCGCCGGCGCCACCAGCCCGGCGAACACCGCGCTGGCCAGTTTCACCAATAGATCCCGCCGGCCAAGCGCAACCTTCTCGGAGGATTCCGCCATTGTCCACCTCCTTCGGAAGACTTTGAGTGAATAACGCTCACGGCTTCTCTTTCCCCACAATCTGAAGGGCCCCAGGTCTCTTCCCAGCCTCTCCTTCCACGGCTCAGGGGGTTGTGAGAATAAGACCAGAAGGAGAACACCATTCCCTATCACACAGTTCCTAAGCAAAAAGGGGACGGGCCTCTCAGGCGCCGTCCCCTTTGCAAATCCGGCAGGCCCCGGGGTTTCCCCCTGGACCCTATCGGCTGGAACCCCATCGGCCGGAGGGCCCTTAGGGATCCCAGCTCGGGGCGGTTGGATCGCGCTCCGTCTTCAACATAATCAGAAAACCTGTGAGACGGATAGCGGGGAAATCTGGAAGAATGGGCGCGGGATCTGTCAGGGAAATTCTGAGGGGTTGTCAGGGGAAGCCTGATCGCCGTCGGGGAAACTCGGACAGAGCGCTTGAGAAGGGTCATCGTGTGTTCCCCCGGTAGGGGCGAAAAATTTTTCGCCCCTACCGGGGGTGGAAGATTTTCCATCCCTGCCCTGAATGGCCGTGCAGCTCGTTCGGCGGGAAGGAACCCCTGTGGGGATCGGCAAC
>JAEVEY010000208.1 GCA_016842045.1 Candidatus Thermoflexus sinensis
GACCGTGGGGAGGGGGGAGAAAAAATATTTTGGGGCCGAGCCGCGCGCCTTCGGCGCGCGGCTCGGCCCCAAAAGCCCCCAGGAGGAAACCGCCTATATCCGTATAGACACTGCGGTAGAACGGCTGAATGGTTACGATTTCTGAATAGAAGGCCCCCCTTCCCCCCTTATCGCAGCCATCGAGTTGATTAGGGCACAAACGCGATCACGGAAAGCGGTGTTCCGGAACCGTCCTTCAGGCGCAAGATGCCCAGCACCAGGGTTGTGCCGGTAGGCGGTAATTGATCCAGATTGGTCAGGCACTCCAGTGCAATTCCATTGCGCTTGGCGATTTCAACATTGGTCGCAAAGGTTTCATCCTGGCCAGGATCCAGGCCGTGGGTATCGGTTCCCATGCCGGCCACCCGGCGCTCCTCAAAGAGGAAACGCGTGGTTTCGCCCGCAAAGCCCGGGAAGTGCAACCCTCCTTGGGCATCCAGACCGAAAAAGGCCTTGGGGTCGTTCCACTTATACTGCCAGCCTGTGAAGAGGATGACGACGCTGCCTTCCGGAATCTTCCCGTGTTGCTTTTCCCATGCCAGCACGTCATCCACCGTCAGCGTGTAATCGGGATTGGAGGCCGCCTTCTCTCGAATGTCCATCACTACTGCTGGGACAACCAGAGCCTCCGCCGGGTAAGCGTCAATCCCCCGACCGCCTTCTACAAAACTATTGGAGGCATTCATGTGGGTGGCGCTATGCTCGCCGATGGAGAACCTTCGCAGGTAATAGCCATGGGTGGCAAACTCCGCGACTGTTTCAAATTCTACGGGCGGGTCACCTGGCCAGAGAGGAATATTCGTGTCAATGACATGGCTCAGATCCACCACGCGAGAGTAGGTAATCGTTTTCTTCCCACCTGCACCCCCACAGGCTGAAAGAATAACAGCGAACAGAAGAAGGGTAGTAAGGAACTGATACTTGCTCATCACGCTCTCCTTTCGATAATACGGGTGTGATTTGACGGATTCAAAGACCTTCAGGACTTACACCACCGATGGTGCTCGCTTGGGTTCCGGGTGAGGTGGAAAAGGACGGCCCCTCCACGTGGAGGGGAGATGAAATTATTTCGGAGGCTGGGTCGGGCATCGAAGGCGCCCGACCAACCGACCAAGCTCCCAAAACCCGGGGAAGAAAGCCCCGCAGAACTCCTGAGAAAATCAGCTCCCTTCACCACAGGGACATCGCGCTGGTTATCCCCTCACAACCATAGGGTAATATCCGCGCTCCCGCATTTCCTTCTGCAGGCGCTCCAGGGCGGATTCCTCGATGATGACCAGGTTGGGCGCCAGCCAGCCCAGGATCGCCGATTCCAGGGAAGTGGCCGCGAGGAGCTCCCGCAGGATGAGCGGATCCCCAGTCTCCAGGATCGTGACGTTCTCGAACACCTGCACCCGACTCAGACGTGCCCAGGCCTCCTGGAGCGCCTGACGCAGGCTGAGCGTCGGCGAGAGGCCCGAGGTCTCGAAGAGCTCCAGGATCTCTTCCGGTCGATACCCCTCCCGGAGCACCTTCTCCATCCGCTCCTCGTCCAGAGTGAACACAAAGGGAGAGCCGGTCGGCCGGCCCAGGCGGCTCGAAAGGGCAAGCAGACGGGCAGAATCCGGACCTGGCCGCACCGACCAGGTCCGTTCATCCAGCCATCGGGTCTGCGGCAGGGACGTCTGATCGAGCGCCCTCTCTATGGCCGAGACGCCCTTCCCGCTTTCCCCTCGTATCCAGCGGCGACCGCGCGGCGTCAGGCGGAACGCTCGCCAGGCGTCCCCTTCATAGGCGAGGGCCACCGCCCCCAGCCAGAACAGTGTGCCTTCAAGATACGCCCGGACGTGCTCGGCCAGGTGGAGCGGCTCCTGAACCGGGCGGCCGCGAACCAGCCGCCAGGGCCGGTCGATCGCCGGGCCCGCGAATCCCGGCGGCTGCGCGGCCTCCAGCGCCCGGACCACATCCGTCCAGTCCACCCATTCGTCCGGCAATCCCTCCAGCAGGCGGATCAGGACCTGCCGGCCCAACCCCCATTCGTAATAGAGCTGCTCCATCCCCCCGGCCCAGCCAATGGACCGCAACAGCCGGACCGTTGGATCCCGCCGCTGGAGCCAGAGGATTTCAAACAGGGTGGCACCGCTCCGCCACAGCTCCCACAGCCGATCCATCAGCTCCTCATCGTCCGCCTCCCATAAGGCTGGCGGGGCCGGGAAGCTTTCTCCCAAGGGCGCGCCGGAAAGCCGCCACACGGCCTCCACCAGGAACGCTGCGCCTTCCCACGGCAGCCCAATCCGCTCCATCACCGCTTCGACAGCCCCGGAAGCCAGCCAGCTCACCGGCACCGTGATCCACTCATAGGGGGGAGGACCCCAGGGATGTCGAGCGAGGAGAGCATCGACCTCCTCCGGGTCATGAGGCCATCCCCATAGCCAGGGAAAAAGGCTCGCCCGGGGATGCGCCCGGAGGGCGATCCCGATGCGCTGGGGAAGCAGTCCACGACGGACCTCGCGCAACAGCGGGGCCAGAGGTGGCGCGGCTACGATCCGGTCGGGCGGAAAACCCCGGTAAATCGTGATCGGGAACACCGGAGCCGGGAGCGTGGAGATCTCCAGGGCGGCGGCGAGATGGGCATGGGGGCGCGGCCGGGCCTCATGACTCAGGCCGCAGGGGATCAGCAACCCTTTCCGGAGCGCCCGATCCCAGATCTGCCGGAACGCCCGTCGTTCCCCTCCCGTCCAGCGGATCCATCGCGTTTCGAGGTCCTCCAGATCCACCCGCTCGATCCCCAGCAAACGGATCAGGCTCAGGAGGCCCTCCAGTTCCGGGTCCAGCTCCTCCCGCCACAATCCCAGTCGGAAATAGAGGAAAAGCCGGGCCGCCAGCCGGCGCGTGAGTTCCGGCTTGCGCCCGCGGGGGAGCGGCCATCCCCGAAGGCGAGCCAGGCGGAGCAGCTCCGTAGCCGTCCGCTGTTCGAGCTGGGCCTCCAGCCGCCGCAGATCTTCCAGCCCCTCATCCGGTGTAGGTCCAATGTCGAACAGCAAGGCCAGCCAGGCCGCTACCTCATGGGCGCATGGCTTGCTGCTCCGGCACCCGCAGCCCCGTTCCCGAAGCGCTTCCAGACGGATCTCCCCTCCAGAGCGGGGACGCCGCCATTTCATCTCCCTGGAAACACCAGCGGGGGATTTCGATATGGGGGAAACCGTCGCGAGTAGCGTATCCCCATTCCCGGGGCGCCAGTGGATCCGGCCGGAGGACCACAGGCGGAACGCTTCGATCAGGAGCGATCGGGGGAATCCCTCAAGCCATCGACCCGCGCCCATTGGAGGAAGGCCCTTGCTCATCGGAACGCACCCCAGGCAGAGCGCGATACCAGACCGGAACATCCGCGACGGCGGGGTGGTAAGCAGGCAACTCCTCCGCCTCGAGGATCTCATAGCGATAGCCCTGCTCGGTCAGGAACAGCTGGCGCCGGGCCGCATAATCCTGATCCACCGTATCCCGGGTCACCAGGGTGTAGAAATGCGCCAGGACCCCATTTCGCTTGGGGCGAAGGATCCGGCCCAGACGCTGGGCCTCCTCCTGGCGCGATCCGAAGGTCCCTGAAACCTGGATGAGCACGTTGGCGTCAGGGAGATCGATGGCGAAGTTGCCCACCCGCGAGACCACCAGACGGCGGATCTCCCCCCGGCGCAGCTGGTCGAAGAGCCGCTCCCGTTCGGCCACCGGCGTGCGGCCCGTGATCAGCGGGGCGCGGACCGCCCGGGCGATCCGCTCCAGCTGATCCAGATAGTGACCGATGATCAGCACCGTGTCTTCCAGATGCTTCTCCAGCAATTGACGGACCACGGGCTCCTTCGCCCGGTTGGTGGCGGCCAGGCGATACCGTTCGTTTTCTTCCGCCGTCGCATATCGAAGCCGGTCCTCCGGTTCCATGGGGACGCGGATCTCGTGGCATTCCACGGCGGCGATCCAGCCGTGCGCCTCCAGCTCCCGCCATGGCGCCTCGTAACGCTTGGGGCCGATCAGGGCGAACACCTCCCGTTCCAGGCCATCCTCTCGCACCAGCGTGGCGGTGAGCCCCAGGCGACGTCGGGCCTGGAGCTGCGCCGTGATGCGGAAGACCGGGGCAGGCAGCAGATGGACCTCATCGTAGATGATCAGCCCCCAGTCCAGGGCATTGAACAGGCGGAAATGCGGGAACTGGCGGAGCAGGTCCTCCTCGAAATCCCGTCGGGGGCGGTGGGTGAGGATCTGATAGGTGGCCACCGTCACGGGGCGGATCTGCTTCCGATGGCCGGTGTATTCCCCAACCTGATCCGGGCTCAAGTCGGTCTTATCCAGGATCTCAGCGATCCACTGGCGAGCGGCCACGGTGCTGGTGGCGATGATCAGGGTGGCCGTCTGCAACCGGGCCATCACTCCCAGGCCGACAATGGTTTTCCCCGCCCCACAGGGGAGCAGAATCACCCCGCTGCCTGCCCGGAGGAAGGCCTCGACGGCCTCCTCCTGGTAAGGCCGCAGGCGAAAGGGCTCGCCGGTCGACCGCGAGGCGGCGCGCAGGCGCAGATCCAGACGCGCCCCTTCGATGTATCCGGCCGCGTCCTCCACCGGGTAACCCAGGTAAAGGAGCGCCTGCTTCAGATGCCCGCGGGCCCGGGGCTCCACCTCCACCCGATCCCGGATCGGAGCCCCGGGAGGGGTCCGGAGGAAGGGGACGATCACGGACTGGCCTGCGGCCCAGGCCAGAAGCGTCGAATCATCGGCGACCAGCCAGAGCCGGCCGTCCTCCATCTCCAGACGGAACCGTCCATAGCGGCTGATCCACGCCTGGATCTCCTGACGGAGCGTCTCGGGGACGTGGCCGCCGCTGAACCGTTCGAGATCCGCCAGGATCGCCTCCGCCGTGAGGCCCAGGGCGGCCGCATTCCATACCGAGAGAGGGGTGATCCGGTAAACGTGGATCGGCCCGGCGCTCCGCTCCAGATCCGCAAAACGGGCCAGGACATCCCGGGCCAGCTCATAGTCCGGGTGCCGGGTTTCCAGCCAGATCGTTCGATCGGTCTGGATCGTGATCGGAAAATCGAGGCGGATCGCCATGGGCCGCGCCGCAAAGGGATCAGGCTATTTATTTTCGCCGAATTTGAGCGAATCGGCAATTCGATCCTCCGGGACCACAGGGCTTTTCAATGATCTTGCTTGGCTTGCACCATTGGCCCTGGCTCGGGAGAAGCGAGGAGGTCCCTCCCCCATTCGCTCTCCTTCCTCGCAACCGAAAGGTCTACCCCTTCGCAAAGCCATTCGCGAAAGGCTCCTGCGCCAAAAGCGAGCGGTAGCCAGTGGCGAGCGTGGCCAGCGATTTGAAGATGTGATTCAACGTCTTGGGTTAGAGTGATGGCAAAATATCGCATTCGTATCCTGGAAGCGGCGATTCAGGATCTGGCACGATTGGATAAATCCATTGGACGTCGTGTTGTTCGACGCATCAACTGGTTGGCAGCGAACCTGGATACGATCCGTCTGGAGGCCTTGACTGGAGATCTTGCAGGATTCTATAAACCCCGCATAGGAGACTACCGGGTCATCTATGAGGTGCTTTGGGATGAGGAGACTATAGTAATCCACGCAATCGGACACCGTCGGGAAATTTACCGAAGGCGTTGAAGAGGCACCGAGATTATGCCGCCTGCCGGAAAGTGATGAAAGATCACCCGTAACTATTCAGCCGGGCCACATTCCGTTTGGAGCTCCCGCGAAGCGGCGGAAGGGCCCCACCCCCCTTTCTCCCCCCTCCCCACGGCCCTTTGGGCCGTGGGGAGGGGGGAGAAAAAATATTTTGG
>JAEVEY010000092.1 GCA_016842045.1 Candidatus Thermoflexus sinensis
AATAACTCCATATAGGAGTTACGCGGTTGGTTTTCTCCTGGGGATTTTTGGGGGGGGAGTCGCGCGCCGAAGGCGCGCGACTCCCCCAAAAATATATTTATCCCCCCTCCCCACGGCCCAAAGGGCCGTGGGGAGGGGGGATAAAGGGGGGTGGGGCCATTTTACCTCTTCTCGCGAGCCCCGAACGGCGTAACTCCTATTCATATTTGCCAGAGATTCTCCCGGAGAGGGAGGAGCTTTCTCCGGTCCACCGATGTGGCTTCGAACTGCGCGAGCCGTAATAGGGTATTCTCAAAGTCGTGAGGAAATAGATGGAGATCGTTCGATTCGATGAATTTGTCCAACTGCTCGCTCAGCTGGCAAATCGGTGCGCTATCGCCGCGGGAAATAGAGGATCATCTTCCCTCAATTTCTAGCCCAGTCACCCTCAATGGCGAGCATGCCTCGATTTTAAGGACAGATGCCCCGGGAAATTCGGGACGCAGGCCTCTACTGGAGAAGGGTCTTTCCGATTACAGTGAGAAGCGGAAAAACCCTGAGCAGGAGGCCTGCAATGGATCGCCTGGCGCGCATCTGGTTGCTGCTCATTCAGATCGTGATCGGCTACGAGTGGCTGCATGGCGGCCTGGAGAAGCTGGAGACGGGCGGCAAGTTCGTCGCCGGCCTGCCCCAGACCCTGGCTCGCTTTGCCGAGAAGAATCCCTATCCCTGGATGAAGGCCTTCCTCACGGGTCCGGCCACTGCCAACGCGACCCTGTTTGGGAACCTGGTTCAGTGGGGAGAGCTGCTGACCGGTCTGGGCCTGATCGCTGGTGCCCTCTATCTTCTGTTCCTGGCTCCTCGTTTGAACGGGGTGTTGCGGCGGGTGGCGGGGATCCTGGTGGCCATTGCCCTGCTGGGTGGGATGACGATGAACGCCTTCTTCGGTCTGGCCGCAGGGCACACCAGTCCCTCCACGTCGGGCATTAACCTGGTGATGTTCTTCTCCCAGGTGATGCTTCTGGGCTTCTGGATCGGCGTGATCCTTCAGCCGGTGGAGGAGCTCGTCCTGCAGCGGCGGCCGGCCTGAGAGGAAAGGGCTCAAAGGAAAAGGGCAGGGGCTCCAGGCTCCTGCCCTTTTCCTTTATGGGGGGGCTGGCGGAGCGTGGAACACGATGATCCCCAGCCCATCACAATGGACACGAGGTCGGAGCACCCACCAGCCCTCCGGATAGGTAGCCTGGAGCGCGGCCAGCGAGGCACGGTCTTCCGGATGCACCAGATATAGTTTGGGGCCTGGCAAATGCTGGTGGGCTTCCAGGGCCTGGGGAAGATCCTCATGCCAGATCGTGTAAGGCCAGTCGAGATCTCCCAGCCACATCCCGATCAGCCGTGAGTCGAACCAGTATGGATACGCCACATAGAAGGCGTTGGTTTCCGGTCCGCCTCCCGCATAGAACCCCCGCAGGATCTCCGCAGCATCCGAGGCGTTCGGGACGATGCGACAGTAGGTCGTGGCATATTCCCGAAAGATGCGATCCGCGTTGATCCGGATCAGGACGAGGACCAGCAGCGCTGCAGCTCCCCATCCGACCCACCGCCCGCGCGGGAAGGAACCCCATCCGGCGGTCCATAGGGCGGGGACCAGCGCGGCGAGGACGAGGACGGGGGGCAGGGCGCCCGCTGCCCGCACGGTGCTTGGGTTCTCCCGAGGGAAGGGCAGGTTGTAAGCGGAAGGGAATAGCATAACAAACCCTGCCATCAGCACGGCCAGCGGGACCGGATCCCGATGGCGGAGCATCCAGAGGATAGCCGCCGCTCCGCCCAGGACCAACAGGGCGCCCATCACCGGATCCAGCATCGGTCGCAGCGGGATGGTCGCCACGTAGACCTCATCGCCGGTCCAGTGGAACATCAACAGCGCCCGACGGATGTTGTCAGCCAGGATGAGGAGGGGATTCCCTTCGATGGGCTTTTCCCAGGTGGAGACCCGCGTCATCAGCCGGTAGAAGAAGATCTCGGGGTAGTCCACGATGAACCGGAGCATCGGGGTCAGCACCGGAAGGGCGGTCAGCATCCCGATGAGGAAGTCCCTCGCCTGTCGCCGCCCTTCCTCCGTCCGCCAGCCGCGCCGCGCGAGCCACACCGTGAGGAAGGCCGCTGGCAGAGCGGCCAGCATCCCCCGGAAGGGGGAGTAGCCATACAGCCCCACGCCCAGGAAGAGCCCCATCCAGAGGAAATCTGTGCGCTTTCCGGAGCGCAGTCCCTGGATCAGGAAAGATAGCGACCAGGCGGCGAAGGTAGGCAGGAAGGGATAGCGCAGCCCCACCCGCGCGGGGATCACGGCCCATGAAGCCACCGCGCCCAGGAACATGGTCCAGATCCCTCCCCATCGCCCCCACAGGCTGGCGCCCAGGAGGTAAAGGGCGGGGAGCAACAGCACCCCGATGAAGGCCGTGCCCACCTGCAGCGTGAACTTGTGCAACGGCATTCCGAAAAGGCGGATTGTGGCGGCGGCCAGATAGAACTGAAAGGCCTCGCGGCCGGTGTTCCGGGGAAAGAAGATTCGGTGTTCGCCGTTCAGGACATCCCGCACGTCTAACAGTTTCTCCGCGTGATCGCTGTTCACATCGAGGGGGAGGTTCCAGAGATCCCAGTAGCGGAAGCCGATCCCGAGGGCCAGGATCAGGAGGAACAGCAGATGATGCCCGCGCAGGAGAAGTCCGTCTCGCGGAAGGCGAGGGAATGGGGCGTTCCACCACGCAAGGAACCAGGCGATCATCGCCACGATCCAGGCCATCACTCCGGGCGGGCGAAACCGGTTGCCGCCGGAGTCCAGGAAAGCGATCAACATGCAGGCCAGGCTCAACCCCAACCATGGCCAGCGCACGGTGGGGGGATCCGAAGGGGTCCCCGAATGAGGATAGTCTCCCTCCAGCCAAGTGGTTCGGGTGAGGGCCCAGGCCAGAAGAAGGATGGCCCAGGCATAAAGGGCCAATCCCCAGGGATCGGGAGCGTCACGGGGACTGTGGTCCAGCTGGAGCTGGGCCAGGATGGCGAGGAGGCCGGCGCCCGCCAGCCACAGCCCACGCCCTTTCTGAGCTGGGGTTCCCTTCATCCGGCTCCCTCCCGCCGCGCGATCATAAAGAAGTAGGCGCCCTCCACCGCATTCGGGGGTTCCATGTAGAAGGGCCGCAGGATTCGTTCCACCGGCCACAGGCTCCATCGCCATGGCGCCAGGATCCAACGCCCGAAGAGTTTCTTGCACAGCAGCGACGGAAGCCCATAAGGATGGCCCCATTCCAGGAGGGCCATGGCCCCTCGCGAGAAATAGAACCACCAGCGGAGCGGACGCAGGCCGACCCGCTCCAGCCGGGCCGCCCAGATCTCCGGGGCATCACAGTGATGGTGGCGAGAGATCCGGTTGAAGAGCCGTCCGTAGGCTTCGGCCGCCCGCCGCAGGCCCAACCGGCTCAGGAGCCGATAAACCGAGAGGAACTCCACGAAACGATGGCTGGGCGAGCAGAACAGGAAATATCCCCCGGGTCGAAGGATGCGGGCCACCTCCTGCAGGACGGCCTCCACATCCGGGATATGCTCCAGCACCGAGTTGCTGATCACCGTCCCGAAGGATCCGGAGGGGAAGGGCGTGCGGGTGCCATCCGCCTGGACCACCCAGCGATAGGCCTGCCGGGCGGCGGCCTCTTTCAGCGCCTCCCATCCGGGGTCCAGCCCCACCAGGGCCTTCCCGGGAAACGCCAGGCTGGCGAAATGGCCATCCCCGCAGCCCAGATCCAGGATCGGCGTGGGCATCTCCAGGCCCTGGTAGAATCGGGCTTCCACCCCCCGCAGGAGCGCCCGGAAGGCGGGGACTTCTTTCAGGTGAGGCCAGAGAAAGTCCGGGGCCATCATTCTCTATGTTGACCAGCAAGATAAGAACCCACGAAATTACTTAACATCTCCACTTTAACATGAGGGAAAAGGCGCTTAATGCGATCATGGAGCTCCTGATCCGTAGTCACCAGGAGATCGGCCCGTGCGCTTTCATAGAGCTCCAGTAAATATCGATCGTCCTGAGGAAGGGACTCCGATCTCTCAACGGGAGATGCGGAGCTCGGGATGACTGCCTTATTCAGATCGCGCAGCAGGCTGTGAAGCAACTTGCTGGCCTTTCGCACTTCCTGGTCTATGCTTTTCATTAGCTGATATGCCTTGGAAGCCCATGGCGTGCTCGGTTTCCAGGCAATTCGATCACAGCGTCTCTCGATCTCCAGAAGGATCCGGATCGCCTCTTGCTGGCGCTCCAGCCCTGCCTCGCCGCGAAGATGGTGAAACAGCCATTCGTCCAGGACGAAGAGACGGGAAGGCATGAGGGAAGCTCCTGAGGGGATAGTTCAATCTGGGGCGCCGAAGAATATGCGAAGATCTTCCATCTCTGCTTCGATGAACGTTCGCAACCCGCCCTCAATCTGCCCGCGCTCGTTCACCTGCTGGCGGGTGAACACCGACCTGCCGTGGCGGTTCTCCGCAAAATAACAGGCCAGCTCCTCCGGCGAGAGGAGCCCCTCAGTCACTTGCGCAAGCAAGGACAAGATGAATAGCTCGCTATGAGTAGAGATCAGAAATTGGTTCTTTTTCTCCCGAAAGATACGAACGAGCGCGCGAGCCAGCCGGCGGATCGCCGTGGGGTGAAGGTGGATCTCCGGCTCTTCGATCGCGATGAGCCCCTCATCGGGGTGCAGGGCCTGGGTCAGCAAGTAGATGATTTGATTGATCCCAAACGCCTCGTTGACAAGATCCACGCCGATCCCGGTCTGTCGATCGACACTGTGCAGCCGGAACATGGATGTCCCCAGTTGAGTACGCACCCGGAAGTTCCGGTCGGCGATGGTCTCCAGAAAACGGTCCACGGCATATTCCAGATCGCTCTCTTGGACCAGCAGTGTGGCAAGCTCCCCATCTGTGACCGGGAAGGGAGTGATCGGGACGGGGCTGTAGACCGGTTGGGAAAATCCTCGACGGAGAGGCACAAAGCGGATCCGCCGAAGGGCCTCCACCGGAGCGTTCCAGACCCTCTCTATGGCTTCCGCTTCCCGGCGGAAATCCGGCTCTTGGGGCTGAACCTGAGCCATCACTCCGTTCCAGATAATAGTCAGCTTATCACCGAAGGGAACGGAGACCTGCTGCGTGCCCGGGTAAGGAAAACGAACAGAGATGGAGGCCAGAGGACGAATTTCACTTTTTTCACCGATCAGGATCTCAAATCGTCCCTCGTTTTCTTGAAGATAAACGCCATACCCTGCCTGCTGGTGCGCCTGAATCCGGAGCGCCTCTTCCCAGGGACAATCCACCAGGATCCCCACTCCGATTTCGCGCTGGACATCATGTCGGAATACGACCTCCCGAAACCCTCCTATATTGACAAATCCGTAGTTGAAAAAGCCGAAGGTCGCCGTGTTAGGCATTAAGGCAACGTTTCGAAGTGTCAGGAGAGCATACAGTAAAGATGACTTTCCGGAGCCGTTTGGGCCGTAAACCACGGTAATCGGGGCCAACTCAAGATCCGTCTCCTCAATAGATCGGAAGTTGCGGACGATCAGACGTTGAATGCACATGGCCCATCCTCCTGGGGCGATCCCCTCTAACTTCGAGCGAGCAACTCGCGGAACAGCGCTTCATACTCTGTTGCAGTCCGCTCTGTATTATAATGCTGCTCCACCCACTCCCGGGGCCGGCAGAAGGCCGGGCGGTTGGCCAGCACCTCCAGGATGGCACGGGCCAGGGCCACGCTGTCCCGTGGGGGCACCGTCAGCCCCATCCCCGTGGTTTGAGTGGGCA
>JAEVEY010000118.1 GCA_016842045.1 Candidatus Thermoflexus sinensis
CCCCAGGAGAAAACCAGCGGCGTAACTCCTGAGGGCGCGGACGTGCCCGATGACGACCGCCTTTCCCCGGGCCGGTGCCGCTAAAGCATCTCGAAGATCCCGGCGGCACCCATGCCGCCGCCGACGCACATCGTCACCATCCCATAGCGGCCGCCCCGGCGCCGCAGCTCGTTCAGGATCTGGACCGTGAGCTTGGCCCCGGTGCACCCCAGCGGATGCCCCAGGGCGATGGCCCCGCCGTTCACGTTGACCCGTTCAAGATCCATCTCTAACTGCCGGATCACCGCTAAGGCCTGCGCGGCGAAGGCCTCGTTCAGCTCGATGAGGTCGATGTCCTCCAGCCGCAACCCGGCCATCCGCAGGGCCTTCGGGATGGCCTCCACCGGGCCGATGCCAAACAGATCGGGCGGGACGCCGGCGACGGCGAAGGAAACGAAGCGGGCGATGGGCTTCAGGCCCAGGGCCTCCGCCCGCTCCCGGGCCATCACCACCACCGCGGCGGCGCCATCGCTCATCTGCGAGGAGTTCCCCGCCGTCACGACCCCGCCGTTCTTGAAGGCCGGCGGGAGCCGCGAGAGGGCCTCCATCGAGGTGTCCCGCCGCGGTCCCTCGTCGGTGTCGAAGATCACCTTGCGACGCACCACCCGGCCATCCTCGGCCGGCTCCGCCACTTCCACCTCCAGAGGGACGATCTCCTCCTTGAATTTGCCGGAGTCGATGGCGGCGATGGCTCGCTGGTGGCTGCGCAGGGAGAAGGCGTCGGCGTCCTCCCGGGAGATCCCGAACTTCTCCGCCAGCCGCTCCGTTCCCAGGCCCATGCTGATGAATACCTCGGGCCATGCCACCGATAGCTCCGGGTCCGGTCGCAGGGTGAAGCCGGTCATGGGCACCAGGGACATGGACTCCACGCCGCCGGCGATGATGATGTCGGCCCCGCCGGTCATAATCCGTTCCGCCGCCAGGGCGATGGCCTGGAGCCCCGAAGAGCAGAATCGGTTGATGGTCATGGCCGGGACGCTGACGGGAAGCCCGGCCTTGAGGGCGGCGATGCGGGCGATGTTGAGCCCCTGATGACCTTCCGGCATCGCGCAGCCCAGGATCACATCATCCACCATCGCGGGCTCCACCCCCGGGGCCCGCCGCAGCGCCTCCGCGATCACCGCGGCCGCCATGACCTCCGGACGGGTGGTCCGGAGGGTTCCTTTCCTGGCTTTCCCGACTGCTGTCCGCACACCCGAGACGATCACCGCCTCGCGCATCGCAAACCTCCTGATTCAGAATGCAAACAACGCGTCTTCCCGAAGAGAGGGCCCGGAAAGGAGCCGCGTTAGTTCCTCAGGATCTTCCCGGTCTGCAGGAAGTGCCAGATCCGCTCCTGCGTCTTGGGCTCCCCGCACAGCGAGAGGAAGGCCTCCCGCTCCAGATCCAGGAAGTGTTCCTCGTCTACCCACATCGGCTCAGGATGATCGCCGCCGCAGAGCACGTAGGCCAGCTTCTCCCCGATCTTCGCGTCGTGCTCGCTGATGTAGCGGGCCTCCCGCATCTGCCAGACGCCGATCCGCAGGGCGGCCAGGAGATCCCGCCCGGCCGCATAGAGCTTGGGCTTCAGCGGCGGCCGGTAGCCCGATTCCGCCAGGTGAAGCACCTCACGCTTGGCCTCGTAGATCAGAAAGTCCGGGTTCATCACGATGCGATCCGCATCGCTCAGGAAGCCCAGGGCCCGCCCCTCCTCCGCGCTGGTCGCCACCTTCGCCATCCCGATGGTCTCGAAGATCCGGCGGAGGAAAGGCAGGGGATCTGCATTCTCAGTTTGCATGGCGGGGGTCAGCACACGGCGGATCAGCTCCTTGCACCCGCCGCCGGCGGGGATCAGGCCCACCCCCACCTCCACCAGGCCGATGTAGGTCTCCGCGGAGGCCACCATCCGGGCGCCGTGCATGGCCACCTCGGCGCCGCCGCCCAGGGTCATCCCGAAGGGAGCGGTGACGATGGGTTTGTGGAAGTAGCGCATGGTCATCATCAGGTTTTGCATCGTCCGCACACCCTGCTCAATGGCTTCGAACATTCCCTGCTGGGCGGAGACGCCGATGACGAAGACGTTGGCCCCGGCGCAGAAGTGCTCCCCCTGGTTGCCGATGACCATCCCCACCCAGTCCTCGCGGTCCAGCCGCTCCAGCGCCCGCTGCATCATCGCGAAGATATCGGGGTCCAGGGCGTTGGCCTTGGTGTGGAACTCCAGGCAGAGGACGCCATCGCCCAGATCGATCAGGCTGGCGCTGGGATTGCGCTCCAGCACCCGGCCCTCGCTCTTGAGGTCCCTGAGGATTATGGCCTTCGGATGGGGGATCAGGCGCTGATAGGTTCCCGTCTTGAAATCGTAATATGCCACCGCCCGGCCGTTCTCATACTGGTAGAACGTCCGGTTCCCGGCGGCCAGGAAGGCCTTCACCCACTCCGCCACCGGCCAGCCCCGGGCCTCGATGCGCGCGGCCGTCTCCGCCACACCCAGGGCGTCCCAGGTCTCAAAGGGCCCCAGCTCGTAGTTAAAGCCCCAGCGGATCGCCTGGTCGATCGCCACGATATCGTCCGCGACCTCGGGGGCCACATAGGCCGCATAGGCCAGATAGAAATCCAGCACATCCCGCACGAACTGGCCCGCCCGATCCTCCTGGGCCACCAGGAAGCGCAGGCGCTCTTTCAGATCCTCCATCTTCAACGCCTTCCCCACGGAATCCCACCGCGGCTTCTTCGGCGGCTCGTATTCCATGGTCTCCAGGTTCAGGGGCCAGTACTGGGTCCCTTCGGGGGTTTCCATCTTCTTGTAGAAGCCCTGGCCGGCCTTGTTGCCCAGCCACCCCCGCTCGATCATGGTCGCCATAACTCGATTCATCGGGGAATCTTTCACCAGGGCCACGAAGGGATCATGGGCCAGAGCGGCGATGGTGTGCTGCCCCACGTAGGCCGCCACATCCAGGCCCACCAGGTCCAGCAGGCGGAAGGTCGCCGTCTTGGGCCGCCCGATCAGGGGGCCGGTGAGGGCATCCACTTCCTCCACGGTGTAACCGTGCTGAAGCGTGTATTGATTGGTGAAAGCGCCGGCGATGAAGCCGATGCGGTTGGCGATGAAGTTCGGGGTGTCCTTGGCCAGGACCACGCGTTTGCCCAGGCGAACCTCCAGGACGTGCCGCAGGGCCTCGAGGACTTCGGGCCTCGTGGCCGGGCCGGGGATCAATTCCACCAGCTTGAGGTAGCGGGGCGGGTTGAAGAAATGGGTTCCGGCGAAGTGGGCGAGGAACTCCGGGGAGCGGCCGGCGCCGATCTCCCGCAGGGGAAGGCCGGAGGTGTTGGTGGTGACGATGGCCTCCGGCTTGCGCACCGCCTCGATGCGGGCCATCACCTGTTGCTTGACCGCCAGATCCTCCACCACCGCCTCGATGATCCAGTCCGCCTCCCGGAGTCGATCCCAGTGGTCCTCCGTGTTCCCCATGCGGACCAGCCGGGCCCGGTCCTCCAGGAAGAAGGCCGCGGGCTTCGCCTTCTTCGCCCGCTCCAGGCCCGCCTGAACGATCCGGTTGCGCACCGCTGGATGATCCAGGGTCAAACCCTTCGCCTCCTCCTCCGGCGTCAGGGATTTCGGTGGGATGTCCAGCAAATCCACCGGGAATCCCGCGTTCGCCAGATGGGCCGCGATGGCCGCGCCCATCGTCCCCGCGCCGATCACCGCAACACGTCGAATGGTGTAGCCCATAGGAAGCCTCCGGAAAGACGGTTAAGCGTTTTCACCTGCTTGCACCGAGCGGTTCGAGCTCATTCGTGTATTCGCGCTCCCCTTCGTGGCTCGCCCCATTTCGGCGAGCCACCTCCGGATCGCCTGCGCGGTCTCCTCCGGCCGTTCCATTGGGAAGAGGTGACCGCCCGGGATCACTTCGAATCGGGCATCCGGCTTCAGACGTCGGAAGCGGGCTTCCGAATCGGCCGTGAATGTGTCGGTCATGGCGCCCCGCAGGACCAGCGTGGGCACCGGGATGTGGGGGACGAACCGCCAGGCATCATGGGGAACGTTCACAAAGAGATGAACCTCCCATTCCGGCGGATAGGCCAGCGTCACCTGGCCATCCCGGGAGGGGCGAAGGCCTTCTTCCAGATAGCCCTCGAAGGCGGCGGGATGCCAGGCGGCGAACAGCGGTCGGGAGCGCAGATGGGCGGCGGCCGCCTCCCGATCCGGCCAGACCCGGCGTCGGCGGCGGGCCCGCCGGGCCAGCGGATGCAGCCGCGGCCCCAGGCCCAGCCCGCGGAGGATCCGGAAGAACGTCAGCACCTTCGGGTCCATCAGCACGGGGTCCATCAGGACGATGGCCCGGAAGAGATCCGGGCGTCGCACGGCGGCGACCATCGTGATCACGCCGCCCATCGAGTGGCCGATCCCGATCACACCTCGCCACCCCAGGACATCGAAGGCCTGGATCAGGTCCTCGGCCAGGGTATACCACGTGATCCCCCGCCGGGGAGGTTCGCCCTCTGGCCAGAGCGGACGGGGCGGAAGGCTTACACCGTGCCCCACAGGCCTCAGGGCCTCCATCAGGGGTCGATAACAGGCCGGAGGGAAGCCGTTCGCCACGGATAGATGGATCAGCAGACCTTCCCCACCGAAGTCCCGCACCCGCTGCGCCCAGCTCACCCCAGCACCTCCTCCACAAACGCTCGCACCAGGCGATCCCGGTCCGGATGATACCCCAGCACGATGGTGTAATGGGTGGTGCCGGGCACCTCCACCGTTCGCACCTGCGGGATCACCTGGCGAAGCAGGTTCTCTTCGCTCTCGGTGAAGAAGCGATCATGGGGCCCGAAGGTTCCCACCGGGGCTTTCAACAAAAGAACCGGGCAACGGATGCGCCCCTGATAGGCGCGCAGCCGCTCGTTCCAGATCGCCCCGAGCTCCATCGCCTCCAGCGCCCCCAGCCGGGATGGGAACTTCACCCGCACCCGGCCGTCCGGCTCCCGGGTCAGACCGGCTTCGAGGATCGGCATCAGGCGCTCATCAAAAGGCTGGAGGAAGGGCATGGAACGAACCAGCTCCCGGAACGCCTCGAGGGAGGGCAACTCCTCCAGCCGGGCGTTCAGCACCTGGTTCAGGGATTCCGAGAAGGTCCGGGAGGGAAGGGGTCCGCCGTCGAACAGGATCAGCCCCCGGACTCGATCCGGGTGTTCGGCGGCGACGGCCAGGGCGAGCATCGCGCCCAGGGAGTGACCCATCAGAAGCGCCCCTTCCGGGGCGAGCGCCTCCAGCACCGCCGGGATATCCCGCAGATGGGCCTGAAGGCCATAGGCACGCTCGTCCGCGGGCTGCTCGCTTTCCCCCCGTCCCCGCAGATCCATACTCAGCACCCGGTACGGGGGGTTTAAGGCCGGGATCAGGGGGAGGAACGTTTCCGCGTAACCGGTCAGGCCGTGGAGGGCCAGAATCGTCCCTTTCTCCCCGGGCCACTCCAGGACGCGGAGCCGGACTTCACCGAATACCCAGCGGACCTCTGGTTCCATCGCGAGTGATGTCCCTTTATGAAGAGTAAATCCTCACAGCTGTTCCATGAAATCGGCGAAGGCAGACAACTCGTCGCGCAAAGCTGGCCATAATGGGGGAAGTTTCTGACCGGACTTTGGACAAACTCCTCCCTTTCCTCAGGATGGGGGATTGGGGGCGGGTGGGGCCGCCGAAGGCGGCCCCACCCGCCCCCAAATCC
>JAEVEY010000113.1 GCA_016842045.1 Candidatus Thermoflexus sinensis
TTTTGGGGGGAGTCGCGCGCCTTCGGCGCGCGACTCCCCCCAAACCCCCAGGAGAAAACTAACCGCGTAACTCCTACTTACTTACTTATTTTATGAGGGGAACGCGGGGGGTTAAAAGAAGCGGGGGCATTTTCCGTTGTCTCGCCCAACTGCCTCGCTCACGGTCGAGCGCGTCCGGGCCCATTCTTTTTGTGAATGCCTGTGATGGGCACTTCGCTTCGTGCACTACGACAAACAAAAGGCTTCTCGTTCGTAGTGCTCCCTCCAGATTTGATTTTTGGTTTTGGTCCCCTGGGGGTTTGGGGGGTGGGGCCATTGGCCCACACCCTCTTATATCCTCAAAACAAATCTGGACGAAGCAGTAGCAGGGCATGCGAGTGCCCATCCTTTCAGCGCGCAGGGGAGCGAACACAGGTTTTCATTGGTGCAGGCCGGTTTGCCGGAGCGCGATTGGCGATGCGGTCTACTTCCCGGAAGGCTCCGGATGGAACCGGCGAAGGCCCAACCCGGCCATGAGCTCGCAGAAACCGGCGGCATCGGGCACAGCGAACAGATGGGTCGGGCACCGGCAGTCACTGCTGCCAAACCGGGGGATCGCGGGGGGAAGCCGCTGGGCCAGCGCCCTGGCCAGCCGGCACTCCATGGAGGGATCCGGTGTTTCCATGACGAACGCCCCTCGCAGCGTCCCGGCGGCCAGCAGGAAATCGATGTGCCAGCGGCGGGTGGGGTTCCGGCCCTCGGCCACATCCCTATGACGCCGCAGCCGCTGGAACCCGCCCGGACCCTGGGCAGAGCCGACGTAGGCATAGGTGCCTGCAAGACGCCACGGCCCCAATCGGCCGACCGTGACCTCTCCGAACACCTCCAGCCATAACACATAAACTCCGCGAGCCGGCCCTTCCGACATCCTCAGCTTCTCAAATAGGAGTTACGCAGTTGGTTTTCTCCTGGGGGTTTTTGGAAGTCAAGCGCCTTCGGCGCGCGACTCCCCCCAAATATGTTTATCCCCCTCCCCACGGCCCTTTGGGCCGTGGGGAGGGGGATAAAGATTGGGAAGACCACCTTCGGCGGCCTTCCCAACTTCCGGAAATCCCCCACCTCAATGGCCCAACAGCGGAAGCGATCTACGGTCCGCTGAACATCGCCTTACGGATAAATGCCCCGGATCAGGGTCGCCTGGGCGACGCGCCAGATGGCCAGGGCCTGGGCCGCCGTGCGATAGTCCCCGGGCTTCAGGCCATAGCGGCGCAGCTCCTCCTCTTTCGCCAGCACTTCGTAGAAGGCCCGCTTGAGGATCCGCTCCATGCGCTGATGGATCTCCTCCTCCGTCCAGAAGAAGGACTGCAGATCCTGCACCCACTCGAAATAAGAGGCCACCACCCCGCCGGCATTGCACAGGATATCCGGCACAATGAAGACGCCCTTCTCGATCAGGATCTCATCGGCCTCCGGGGTGGTGGGGCCGTTGGCCCCCTCGGCCAGGATGCGGGCCTGCACGGAAGGCGCGTTCTCAGCGGTGATCTGGTTCTCCAGAGCCGCCGGGATCAGGACATCCACCTTCAGGGTCAGCAGCTCCGCGTTCGTGATGGGCTCCGCTTCCGGGAAGCCGACGACCGTTCGGTGCTGCCGCACATATTCCATCACCTGAGGGATATTCAGGCCCTTCGGGTGGTAAATCCCCCCATGGACATCGCTGACGGCCACCACTTTAGCCCCCATCTGATGAGCGGCGAGGGCCGCGTAAGAACCGACATTCCCGAACCCCTGGATCGCGATCGTAGCATGCTCGATGGGGATCCGGTTCACCTGCAGGGCCTCGGCGACCACCATCATCACGCCGCGGCCGGTCGCCTCCACCCGCCCCAGGGTGCCGCCGATCTCCAGGGGTTTCCCGGTCACCACTGCAGGCTGGGTGAACCCCGTGTGCATCGAGTAGGTGTCCATGATCCAGGCCATGATCTGAGGGTTGGTTCCCACATCTGGAGCCGGGACATCCCCGCCAGGGTGCATCAGCAGGCTGATCTCCGTCGCATACCGACGGGTCAACCGCTCCAGCTCTCGTGGGGAGAGCTTCGTGGGGTCCACCGCCACGCCCCCCTTGGCCCCGCCATAGGGGATATTGACCAGAGCGCACTTCCACGTCATCCACATGGCCAGCGCCCGCACCTCTTCCAGCGTGACATCCGGATGGTAGCGGATGCCGCCTTTGGTGGGGCCGCGGACAGCGTTGTGGTGCACCCGGTAGCCGGTGAACATTTCGATGGACCCATCGTCCATCTGGACCGGGAAGTTGACGATCAGCTCCCGCTTGGGGCGGCGCAGGAATTCGATGAGGCCCTTCTTCAGGGGATGGCCGGAGGCCTCCAGGATATGGGCCGCCTTGTCGAACTGGGCCAGGGCGGCGTGCCATGCCTGAAGCCCTTTTCGAACGGCCTCCGGGGATGGAGAGTAAAAGGCGCTATAGGAAACTTCGATCGAGCGATCCGCTGCCATGGACCCTCCTCTTGGGGATGGTTTGCACCTTTCCACCCTGGACTTTGAACAAAGCGAGCAGGTCGGCTGGCCGTCTGGATCTTCCCCGGATAGAAGGCGAGGATGAAATGAAAGGTGGCAGCGGACACATCCGCTGCCACCTTATCCTCTTCGCCGGGCGACCCTGGCGGGCAGTCCAGCTGCCCGGGGCGCTCCACCGGGGAGCTTACACCCAGCCCCGCAGCCGCATCGCCTCGACCACCCGTTCGATGGCCACGATGTAGGCGCCCAGCCGGTTGTGCACCCTGTAACGCCGCGCCGTCTCATGCACCGCGTGGAAGGCCGCCGTCATCTTCTCATCCAGCCGCTGGTGGACCTCGGCCTCGCTCCAGTAGTAGCCGTAGGCGTTCTGCACCATCTCAAAGTAGGAGACCGTCACCCCGCCCGCGTTGCACAGGAAATCGGGGATGACGTAAACCCCGTTCTCGTGGAGGATGTGATCCGCCTCCGGCGTGGTGGGGCCGTTGGCCAGCTCCGCCACGATGCGGGCCTTGATGCGTGGGGCGTTCTCCGCCGTGATCTGGTTCTCCAGGGCCGCCGGGAACAGCACCGTCACCGGAAGCTCCAGCAGCTCCTCGTTGGTGAGGGTGTCCGCCCCCGGAAAGCCCACGACCGTGCCATGCTCCCGCTTCCAGGCGGACAGGGCGGCGAAGTCCAGGCCTTTGGGGTTATACACCCCGCCCTGCGAGTCGCTGACCGCCACCACCTTCAGGCCCAGGAGCTCCGTCCCCAGACGGTGGGCGTGCTGGCCCGCGTTCCCGTAGCCCTGGATGGCCGCCGTGGCTCCGTTCAGGTCCAGACCCAGCACCCTCGCCGCCTCCCGCGTGGCATAGATCCCGCCGCGGGCGGTGGCGTCCTCCCGCCCCTTGCTCCCGCCCAGGGGCAGCGGCTTGCCGGTGATCACACCGGGCGCGTTGTAGCCAACGATCGTGCTATACTCGTCCATCATCCAGGCCATGATCTGCGGATTGGTATACACGTCCGGCGCCGGCACATCCCGCTCCGGCCCGATGAACGGCGCGATGGCCCGGATGTAGGCCCGGCTGATCCGTTCCAGCTCCCCCTGGGAAAGATGCTTGGGGTCACATACCACGCCGCCCTTTCCGCCGCCCAGCGGCAGATCCATCACCGCCGTCTTCCAGGTCATCCAGGCCGCCAGCGCCCGGACGGTGTCAATGGTTTCCTGGGGATGGTAGCGGATCCCACCCTTCGCCGGGCCACGGGCGTCGTTATACTGCACCCGGAACCCCCGGAAGATCCGGATCGAGCCATCGTCCATGCGGACGGGGAAGGTGACCTGGATCTCCAGCTTGGGCCAGCGGAGCATCTCGTGGACATGGGGCTCCAGGCCGATCACCTGAGCCACTTCGTCCAGCTGTTTCTGGACGATCTCAAAGGGGTTCAAGGTCTCCTGTCGGATCTGTTCTACCGCCATGGTGGTTTCTCCTGAATAGGATTTAATAGGGTTCCCATCCCTTGCTTCTGCACGAATCAACCGGAAGGGCCCTTCCCTCCAGGCCCCGGGAATTGGATAGCCAGCGGAGTCGATTTCGACTCTCGGGAGAGCGGGATTGCGGGGAACAGGGGTCCGTCAAAAAATAATACGGGGCCACCTCGGGCAAGGTGGCCCCGTATGAGAGCAGCCTCATCGGCTATATGGACAATCTTGAGGGATCCCATCGCCTCAGATCGGAATTTCGGGCTTGCGTTTTCAATTTTACCATGGGGGAGGGTTTCACGTCAACGTCTGGGGAGGGTGGTTCCCAGGGCCGCCCCATCATCGAGCTCCGCGCAGAGGGAGAATCCTTCGGAGGTCTGAAGAGATGTCAAACCGGATCCATCATCGAGCCCTGCCGTTCATTGTGCTTCTCGGCCTGGTCAGCCTGATGGCCGATGTAACCTATGAAAGCGCCCGCAGCCTCATCGGGCCTTATCTCGCCCTGTTAGGGGCCAGCGGATCGGTGGTGGGCGCGATCGGGGGCCTTGGGGAGCTCATCGGCTATGGATTGCGCCCGCTCTCCGGCTACCTGACCGATCGCCTGCGCCGGCCGTGGGTTCTCACCATCCTCGGATATGCCACGAGCGTCCTTGCCGTTCCCTTCCTGGCCCTGGCCCGCGCCTGGCCCACCGCCGCTGTTCTCATCCTGATCGAGCGGCTGGGGAAGGCCATCCGCACCCCGGCCCGGGACACGATGCTCTCTTATGCGGCCAGCGAGATCGGCCCGGGAAAAGGGTTCGGTCTCCACGAAGCCCTGGACCAGATCGGCGCGGTGGGGGGGCCTCTGTTGATGGCGTTGATCCTTCAGCTGTCCGGACGGTATGATCTGGCCTTCGGGGTGCTGCTGATCCCGGCGCTGCTCACCCTGGGCATCCTGATGGCCGCCCGCTCGCTTTACCCGGCCCCCCACCATCTGGAGGCCCCTGCCGGCGATCCCGGAGCAGCGATCCATAAGGGGATCGCCAGTCCCCGCTTTCGGCGGTATCTGGCTTTCGTGGCCCTGAGCGTCGCCGGGCTGGTTCACTTCCAGCTGCTCTCGTTCCACCTGAAAAAGACGGGCCTCCTGCCGGACCCGGTGATCCCGGCCCTGTTCGCCGCAGCGATGCTGGTGGATGCCGCCGCCGGCCTGCTCTTCGGCGCCCTGTATGATCGCTTCGGCCTCCGAGTTTTGCTGACGATCCCGGCCTTCAGCGCCGCCGCAGCCCCACTGGTCTTCTCGGGTCACCCCATGCTTTTGCTCCTCGGATTGATGCTGTGGGGAGCGGTGATCGGAGAGCAGGAGACCATCATGCGGGCGGCCATCCCCTCTCTGGTGGCTTTTGAAGAGCGGGGCACAGCATATGGGCTGTTCAACGGGATCTATGGGCTGGCCTGGTTCCTGGGCAGCACGGTCATGGGGGCGATTTACGACTTCTCCCTGGGAGGCGTCATCGCCTTCGCCGTCATGCTGGAACTGATCGCCCTCGGTGTCCTTCTTCGCTTCCCTCGCTGATCGGAAAGTCCGTCCAGAGCCCGGCGGGCCAACGACCGGCCCTTTTATTTAGGGGTTACGCAGTTCGGGGCTCGCGAGAAGAGGTAGAATGGCCCCACCCCCCTTTATCCCCCCTCCCCACGGCCCTTTGGGTCGTGGGGAGGGGGGATAAATATATTTTGGGGGGAGTCGCGCGCCTTCGGCGCGCG
>JAEVEY010000204.1 GCA_016842045.1 Candidatus Thermoflexus sinensis
CCTCACTTTTTAGGGATGGACTTTGTCGGGGATAGAGCGATCCGGATCCGCTTCCACCCCACGGCCCTCAGGGCTGTGGGGAAAGGGTAAAAGGGCGTGAGGTCCATCATCCACCCCAATTACCCCAATTATGCAGCCAGCCTATTTCGGAACCTGAAGAACCTACAAAGCCAGGGAGGGAAGATGCGGCTCACACGACGGCGTTTCCTGAAAAGTTCAGCGGTGGCGGGAGGGCTTCTCCTGGCCGGACGGCTTTTCTCGCGCGGGCTGGAGACGTTGCAGGCCGCTTCCCCGGATCCAGCGACTGCGTTAACGGAAGAATGGGTCCCCACAACATGCTGGATCGGCAAGCAGGATTGCGGGATTCTCGCCCGGCGGATCAACGGTCGTGTGGTCAAACTGGAGGGCCACCCCGCGCATCCCCGGAATCGAGGCACATTGTGCCCGAAGGGGATGGCTCAGATCATCGCCATCTACGATCCGAACCGGGTGAAGGCTCCGCTGATCCGAACCAACGAGAAGGGGGTGCCCGGGCGCTGGCGTCAGGCTTCATGGGAGGAGGCTCTTCGCCTGGTTGCGGACAGGATCCGGGAGGTGCGCGATCGGGATCCCTCCCTTATTCTCTGGCAGAAAGGTCGGAGCAAAGGCGAGGCATTCTACGATGAAGCCTTCGTGAAAGCGCTGAAAGCCACCAGGCTGGGCCATGGGGCCTTCTGTTCGGATGCGGGCTATCGAGCCTGTGAATATACCGTTGGGCTCAGCAGTGTGCTGCACCCCGATTTTCGTTACACTCGGTATTTGCTCGCCTGGGGCTGGAATCTGACCAACGCGGGCGGGAACAAGCTGTGCTGGATCACATGGCCTCAGCAGTTCCTAACTGCCCGGGAGCGAGGCATGAAGGTTATCCTCATTGATCCGCGGATACGGGGCGGGGGGCCCTTTGTGGACGAGTGGCTGCCCATTCGCCCAGGGACGGATCTCGCCTTGGCCCTGGCCTTCAGCCACATATTGATTGAGGCCCATCATGTGGACACCGATTATCTGAAGCGATATACGAACGCGCCATTCTTGGTGAAGGAGGATGGCTTCTTCCTTCGGGTCGATGGGAAGGAGCAGGTTTGGGATCTGCACACGGGGCGTCCTCAGCCTTACGACGCGCCGGGTGTGGAGCCCGCTCTGGAGGGCGTTTATGAATTTGAGGGTCAGAAGATTCGCCCTGCCTTCCAGGTATTCAAAGATCATGTCGCCCCATGCACCCCGGAGTGGGCTGCGGAGATCTGTGGCGTCCCTGCGGAGCAGATCCGTCGAATCGCTCTGGAGCTGGGCGAGAACGCCATGATCGGCAGCACCATCCGGGTCGATGGGATCGATCTCCCTTATCGCCCGGTGAGTGTGATGGCCTATCACATGGCCCAGCAGGAGCTGGGTTTCCATGCGGTCCGGGCCATCCTTCTCGTGTTTATGCTCCTCGGGGCTATAGGGGCTGTTGGCGGGCCGATGGTGGATTTTACCTGGAAAATCCACCCGAATTTCGAGAAACTGGACCAGATCAAGATCCAGGACCCGCCTTACAATTTCTACCTCAAAGACAGTCCCTTCTTCCCCATCAACAGCGCCAATCCGGCGGTGGTGGCGAAGGTCATGCAGAACCCGGAGAAATACCGGGTGAAGAAATTGCCCGAGGTCGTGATCGTCCATATGACCAACCCCCTGATCGCCTATGGCTCCCAACCGGACATCGCGGAGGCCTACAGGCGTTTCAGGTTCGTGGTGGTGATCAGCCCTTGGCTCTCCGAAACCGCCGACCTGTTCGCCGATGTCGTCCTCCCGGCTGCCACCCTCGAGAAATACGAGGGACCTTATTCGATTTCGGATGGATATGTGGATGGGGTGGCTCTCCGGCTTCCGGTGATGGAGCCGCTTTTTGAATCACGGGGAGAGATCGAAATCTACCTGGACCTTTGCGAGCAGCTGGGGATCCTCTACGGAGAGGGAGGCTATCTGGACGAGCTGAACAAAGCTCTGAAGCTGAAAGAGCCTTATCAGCTCCCGCTGGATCGCAAGCCCTCTGTCCGGGAGATCTTCGATCGCTGGGCGAAATCCCAGGGGATCGAGGAAGGGGTGGCCTATTTCGAGAAGCATGGTGTTCGGGTCAAGGGGCCGATCTCAGTGAAGGCCCGCTATGGGTATGCGATCGAGCCGCCTTTCGGCGGGGTCCGTCACCGATTCTACGGCGAGTCCCTGCTGCGTTATCGCGAAGAGATGAAGGCGCGGGGTGTGGATGAGATCTACTGGCGGGATTACACGCCGCTGCCCGCCTGGCGCCCGCCGACGATGGAGGGCTCGCCACCTGAATATCGTTTTTACCTGATCAGCTACAAGATGATCGAGTTCAAACAATCCCGAAGCAGCTTCATCCCGTTGCTCGCCGAGCTGGCGCCGCGTCAGCGCCTGGACATCCATCCGAAGACCGCTCGTGAACTGGGCATCGAAGATGGAGAGGAAGTCTGGGTGGAATCCCACCACGCGCTGACCGGCGAGACCCGCCGGGTGCGGGTGCGGGTCCATTACACGGAGGGGATTCGACCGGATACGGTGGGGTTGCCACATGGTTATGGACTGTGGACCCACCCATGGGCTCAGGATCAGGGGCCAGCGGCCAGCTCCCTCTTCTTCACTGGCGAGGGCTATGTCAGCTGCACAGCGGATCAATCATTCCAGGTAAAGGTGCGGATCTACAAGGCCTGAGGTCTGGCGGCTAACCTTTCTCAGCCCGAAAACCCCCTTGGGGGATTCGGCAGCCGGTTATGGATATGAGAGCTCACCCGGGAGGATCGCGCATGCCACGCTATGGAATGGTGATCGATCTCAGCCGATGCATGGGATGTCGGGCATGCATGGAGGCCTGCAAGATTGAGAACAACACCCCGCAGGCGATCTTCTGGATGTATGTGTTCCGCTTCGAGGAGGGGGAGTTCCCCAACGTCCGTCAATGGTTTATGCCTCGCCCATGTATGCATTGCGACAACGCACCGTGTGTGAAAGTCTGCCCGGTCGGCGCGCGCTACAAGCGGGAGGATGGATTGGTGGCGACGGACTGGGAACGGTGCATTGGCTGTCGCTATTGCGAGGTGGCCTGCCCCTATGGAGTGAACTACTTCAACTGGAAGCAGCCGGATCGAAACTACTATTTGAGCTGGAACGATCCAGATCTGAAGCCCATTACCGGAGGGATTGCCCCTCCCTATAAGAATCCGGATCTCGACCGACCCTATGGGGATGAGCACCGGCAGATCGCTGGTGGCGGTCACACCAAGGGGGTGATTGAGAAATGCACATTCTGTGTGCATCGGATCGAGCAGGGGAAACCGCCCGCCTGTGTGGCGAACTGCCCGGTGCAGGCGCTCCTCTTCGGGGACCTGGAGGATCCAAACAGCGTGATCTCGCGGGTGCTCCGGCAAAAGCCCTACTTCCGGCTTCTCGAGGAGCTGGGGACGGAGCCCCGCGTGTTCTATGTCGGCGGGAAACCGCCGGGACCGGAAACCCGTCAGATCGAACCTGTTCGGGCGAGGGTGTAAGCCATGCGCAAACACAGCGAACGCCTTCCTTACGGTGTGGGCCAGATCACCCCGGGCTGGTTGCTTCTGGTTGGCCTGGCGGCTACGGTGTTTGCATCCGGTTTACAGGCCTATCTTCAGCAGCTGAACGAAGGGCTGGTGGTCACCGGCCTTCGGGATATTGGGACCATGGGCGGAGCGCCGTGGGGGCTCTATGTGGCCTTCGATATCTATTTTGTGGGGATCAGCTTCGCAGGGATCACGGTGGCCGCCCTTGTCCGCCTCTTGAACTTGAAAGAGCTGAAGCCGCTCTCTCGCATGGCCGAGCTGATGACCATTATCGCCCTGATCCTGGCCGCCCTGGCGATCCTGGCAGACCTGGGGCAACCACTCCGAGGATTGCTCAACCTTCCCCGCTATGCCCGACCCCAATCGCCGTTCTTCGGGACCTTCACGCTGGTGGTGGCGGGTTACTTGTTCGCCAGCCTGGTGTATTTCTTCCTGGATGGCCGGCGAGATGCGGCAGTCTGCGCCCATATCCCCAGTCCCTTTCAGTGGTTTCACCGGCTCTGGGCTTCTGGTTATCGGGGAACTCCGGCGGAACAGGAACGGCATCACCGGACCAGCTTCTGGCTGGCGATCGCGATTGTCCCGCTCTTGATTACAGCTCACTCCACTCTGGGATTTGTCTTCGGTCTTCAGGTCGGGCGGCCCGGATGGTATAGCGCGTTGCAGGCGCCCGCGTTTGTGGTGATGGCCGGTATCTCCGGGGTGGGCCTCCTGATCCTCCTGGCCGCGATCTTCCGCCGGGCGTTGCGAGCGCATGAGCGCCTGAACCTGACGATCTTCCAGTGGCTGGGGCGTTTCCTGTTCCTCCTCATCGCGATCTATCTTTATTTCGCGGTGGTGGAAGTTCTGACCGGGATGTATACCGGTGGCCATTATGAACGGCGGGTAATGGAGACGTTGCTCTTTGGGGCTTATGCGCCGATCTACTGGTTCTCCATATTCTGTCTGGTGCTTCCCTTGGGTATGCTGGCCGTTCAATTGCTGAGCCATCGCTGGTCCATTCCTCTCCTGGTCCTGAGCGGCCTGATGGTGAACCTGGCCGCCGTGGGCAAACGGTTGCTAATCGTTGTCCCCTCTCAAACTCATGGCACGCTCCTTCCTTACGGCCCGGGGGTCTACATCCCCTCTCCGGTGGAGATCCGGATCATCCTGGGCCTGATCGGGCTGGGAACCCTGATTTATGCCCTGTTCGCAAAGGTTTTCCCAATCATGGAAATCGAAGGAGCAGAAGAGACCGTGCCATGGCGTGCACAGATGGTGTTTGCTCTCCCACGCGGCCGTGCCCTGTGGCCGCGGACTGCCATAACGGTCGCCATGGTAATCGGTGGGTTTGCCCTCCAAGCGCTGAGCTATTTCTTCTTCGCAGCCCCATGGGGATTCCCGCCCAGCAGCCCGGTGTATAGCAACCCGCGGGTGGTTCTGATCCCGCGTCCAGTGGTTGCCTCTATCGAGCAGTGGGCCTACGGACTTGGAGTGTTCCTTTCGATTCTGGGCTCGCCTCCCACCCTCTTCATCCTGGGGGTGGTGGTTGTCTTCCTCGCAGCGGTCGTTTACGAGCTCTGGCCGGAGAGGCCGATGTAAGGGATGAGCAGAGGCTGGGGCCCATACCCGTCCAGTTCAGCTGCCTCCCCATGGCCTCAAGGGATACGGAGGGAATTGATCCGTTTTGGGGTAGGCGGGGCCGCCTAAGGGGGCCTCACCTACCCCTAAAATCCCCTGGACGAGAGGATCCGAAAGTTTGTCCAAAGTCCACTGGGTAAAGAGCCAGCGAATCACTTCGTAGTAGGACTTACGCGTAGGACTTACGCAGTTGCCTCTGGGGAAGGGGAGTCGAGGAGCCCCTCCCCCATTTTTGAGGCTGGATCGGGCGCCTTCGGCGCCCGATCCAGCCTCAAAAACACGGGGGAGAAGGCCAACGGCCTAACTCCTATTTAGTAGGAGTTACGCAGTTGAAAGCTCTAAAGGTGGAACGGAATGGCCCCACCCCCCTTTCTCCCCCCTCCCCACGGCCCAAAGGGCCGTGGGGAGGGGGGAGAAAAATCCTTGCCCCC
>JAEVEY010000205.1 GCA_016842045.1 Candidatus Thermoflexus sinensis
CGCCGCCGGGCGCTGCTGGAACGCTTCGGCTCCCTGGAGGCGATCCGTCAGGCTTCCGTGGAGGAGCTCGTGGAAGTCGGGCTCCCCCGTGGGGTCGCCGAGCGATTGAAGGCCGCGCTGGGGTAAGAAGCTCAGGTCCTGTGGTTCCCCTATACTGTCCTCGCCTGTGAGGGAAAAGCAAGGATAAAAACCGGGCTTCTATACGGTCCAAAGGCTCCGTCGGTTCTCCCCGGATATCATCGTGCTCGGCCCGGTGAAAGCCCAAATAACCGTTGGGCCCCCTGATACCGCGCGAGTCCTATTGTGAGTCCCATCAAGCCTGTGGATAGCACAAGGGGAGGAAGCATGAAGATAGGGGGCCAGGCATCCAGATGCTGAGGCCAGAGCATCCCGACGATTCCTCCGCACGCGATAAAGATGAGCTGACCACTAATCCAGCTTAACCCGGAGATGAAAGCCCACCCGATCATTCCCGGCACGTCCATCTGATTTCGGAGCTCCAGGTTCTGGAATGTGCCCAGAGCGAATCCGAAAAGAAAGCCTTTGGACAGATAATCGAAAGGCCAGGACAAAAACTGGGGAGTGATGAGCTCCTCTATCAGGGCGTATAGGGCTCCGGCCAGGATTCCCCAGGTCGCTCCGAGAAGTCGTCGATATCGAAGCTTGCGTTGATGAAACAGCCAGCCATCTATCCATGCCAGCGTTGCCCCGATACCACCCCATAGAAGAACTCTGTAGATTAAATCAAAAGCGGCAGGAAGAATTGCGTAGCCAACAATGCCCGTCCATAATATCGTGAGTATTCCGAACAAGAAATAATAGACAGCAGCATACAACACTTCCACTCGAATGCCTCCTGTATATTCTCTAAATTCGTCTCATTGATGCAAATAAATTGTCATCATCAAATTCATAATTGAAAGAGTGCTTCCAGCACAAACATGAACTTTATCCCAGGTATAAGAGTAGCCTTTGAGAGCAGTTAACCATGGCCATCCCTGAACAATCCAGTGGTCAGAGAAGAATCGAAGGCTGTCCGGGTTTCGGTTATAATTCATTGAATAAACCATTGTATAATCAATATCGGAATCGTTATCGCAATAGTATTGACCTTGGTAATAATATAGAGGAAAGGTTTTATTATTGCTTCCGGGCTCTTTTTCAATCATCTGAGCCCACAACCATCCTCCACCACCCCCAGGATCCTCCGCAGTGGGAGCAGGCAAGGAGGGTGAAGGCGTGTCTGCTCGCGCAATCAGCGCGTGAGCAAAGCTCATTAGTAATACACTCCTTAATAATGTCGAAACAATCATTCGTCCAACTTTCTTGTCCTTCATAGAGCATCTCCTGGAGTTTGTCAGGCCTTCTATCAACCCGGAGTATCCGCAAACTAGAGAGAACCAATACTTAGAACCTGTGCAGGCCTACCGGAAGTAGCTGCGGAACGTGCCATCGATCAGATGCTCTTCACTTTTCTCGATAGCATTATATCCAAAATAGTACTATCTGACAACTGTGGAAATCCACAGCCTCCCACTGTGGAAATACACAGGTCGCTTTTTCCTTTATATAATCAAGCTAATAATTTGTTCTATTACGAATCAGGAATTTAGACAATGCGAGCAATGAGGAGGAAGGGCTCCCTCCCCCTACAGACCCTGAGTGTGAGGGGGGCAACGATGTGGTTTGTCAAGCCCCTGAAGGGCTCTTAGGCCCCACGGGCATCGCCTCCAGGATCTCCCACCCTCGCTTCTCCTGTGCCATCGAGTTCCAGATCCCCATCATCTTCCGCGCCACCGCCGCCAGACGCAAACACCGTCGCACCCGCTTCCGTTCCCCCCGAATATGTCGGGGGCCTTCCTGATCTCCGCTTGGTTGGACATAAAGTGTATTTCAGTTTTATGGCGAGTTAGGGGAGCGATTCCGCCATTCCCCCACCACGCCATCCGGATAAGGGGGTCACGCGGGTTTTCTCCTGGGGGCTTTGGGGGCCCTTCCGCCTCTTTGCAAGATCTCCGAACCGAATGGGCCAGGCGGAATGGTTATCCGAGCTCTATGCCTTGCCGTTAAACTGAAATGCATCTCGCAATGCCCTTTCCCTTCGGAGGAGAAGGATCGGTGATATGCTCAACAGAGGAAGGAGGATCAGGTGCCCCATCACGGCGAAACCCCCACACGGGGGGATTGATCTCCTTTCCTCCTCTCCAACAACCCAAAGGACTGCAGGGAGGAAAGGAAGCAGGTTGTGCGGAGCCGCTCAGTGCAGCCCCACACAATCTGAAATCCCCGGGACGAGAGCATTCATAAGTTCGTCTAAAGTTCAGTTAAGAATGAACCCGGATGAGCCATGGTGACCAGAGGAGGATCAGTGTTTTCCTTACAACCCCCCGCGGCTCTGGCCATTTACGTTCATATACCCTTCTGCCGCTGGCGCTGCAGCTATTGCGATTTCAACATCTACGCCGGCATGCAGCGCTGGTTCGCCCCCTATATCGAGGCCCTGGGGAAGGAGATCCGTCGCTTCGGCGAGCAGGCCGGGCAGCCCCTCGCGCGCACGATCTATATCGGCGGAGGGACCCCCTCGCTGCTGCCCCTGCCGTTGCTCACACGCCTGTTCGAAGCCCTCCATGAGGCGTTCCGCATCCCCCCGGAGATCGAGATCACGATGGAGGCCAACCCCAGCGGCCTCTCGGTGGCTTACCTGGAGGGCGTGCGACGGTTGGGGGTGAACCGGATCAGCTTCGGGGTGCAGAGCGCCCATCCTGAGGAGCTGCGCCTGTTGCGGCGGGATCATACGTTCGAGGACGCATGCGCTCACGTGGCGATGGCCCGGGCCGCCGGGTTCACGAACCTGAACGTGGATCTGATCTACGGGCTCCCGGGCCAGTCCCTCCTCCGCTGGCAGGAAACGCTGGAGGCCGTCCTGACGCTGCGCCCCGAACACCTTTCCGCCTACGCCCTGATCGTGGAGGAGCGCACAACCCTCCAGCGCTGGATCCGGGAGGCACGGGTCCCGGCGCCAGACCCGGATCTCGCCGCGGAGATGTATGAGTGGGCCCAGGATCGTCTGACGGAGGCCGGCTACCGGCACTACGAGATCTCCAACTGGGCCCGGCCGGGCTATGAGAGCCGGCATAACATCGTCTACTGGCGCTACGAACCCTACATCGGCTTCGGCGCCGGCGCCCATAGTTTCATCGATGGACGTCGATGGGTGAACGCCCTCCACCCGAAGGATTACATCCGCCGGATCGAGCAGGGGGAAAGCCCGATCGCGGAGGAAGAGATCCTCGATACGCGCACCCGGATGGCCGAGATGATCATCCTGGGCCTCCGCCTGGTGGAGGAAGGCATCGAGGACGCTCGTTTCCGCGCCCGTTTCGGCCAGGGAATCCTGGAGGTCTACGGATCTGTCGTGAAGAAACTGGAGGAACTGGGGCTGGTCCGGTGGGATGGCGCCCGGCTGCGGCTGACCCGGCGAGGGTTGCTGCTGGGGAACGAAGTGTTCTGGCGCTTCCTGTAAAGTGGGTCGTGCCATCGCGCGAGCGGCCTCGCGCCCCAGAAACTGTTTTAATCCCCTCCCTGGCTCGCGTTGACAGATCTGCCGGGTCGCGCTAAATTAAAAAAGAGAACAGGCCCCCATAGCTCAGGCTGGATAGAGCGTTGGCCTCCGGAGCCAAAGGTCGCGGGTTCGAGTCCCGCTGGGGGCTTGGCGAAGGGCGACCCTTCCAAAGAAGGGTCGCCCTTCGGTTTTATAGGGTAGAACTTACGCAGTTGACCTCTGGCCAAGGGGAGTTGAGGGGCCCCTCCCCCCTTTATCCCCCCTCCCCGCAGCCCGAAGGGCTGGGGGGGAGGGGGGGAAGAATTATTTTTGGGGGCTGAGGCGGGCGCCTTCGGCGCCCGCCTCAGCCCCCAAAACCCGAGGAAGAGGACCAACTGCGTAACTCCTAATAGGGGTGGGCAGGGGCGAGGCATGCCTCGCCCCTACAAGATCCCGATTTCTACGGCCCTGTATAGACCATTCGGTAAACCCGCCCCCCGTGATCGTCCGAAATATACATCGCTCCATCCGGGCCGAAGAGGACATCGGCCGGGCGCCCCCAGGTGGCGGGATCCCCGCACATCTTCCCCGGCGCCCGCCATCCGTTCACGAAATCCTCGCTCCGCACGGGACGCCCGCCCTCTACCACAATCCGCTGCACCTTGCAATCCCGCGCGTTCGGGAGGCTGGTGTTCCACGATCCGTGATACGCCACAAAAAGATCGTCCCGATATTCCGGTGGAAATGCAGCCCGCGTTCCCTGATCCATCCCCAATGGGGCGCTGTGGGCGAGATCCGTGAACAGGGCCGGAACCGCATCGGCGCAGGTGAAGCCAAGAGGGAGCGGCATCCGGGGATCCCGCACCTCCGCTCGCTGATCCGGAGGCAGGTTGGGCCCCAGCCCCGGGGTATAGCAATACGGCCACCCGTGATGCCGTCCACGCTGGACCGCGATGACGATCTCTTCGGGGGGAAGATCGTCCCCCAGCCCGTCGCTGCCGTTGTGGTTCGCCCACAGCGCTCCATCCGGCGTCCACAGGAAATCCACACTGTTCCGAAGCCCCCAGGCCCAGAGGGGACGACGACGGGGATCCGGGTCATCGGCGAGGGGATTGTCGGGCGGGATGGTGCCGTCCGGGTTGAAACGAAGGATGGCCGCACGCCGGGGATCGTCTTCCTCGCAGATATTGCAGGACGATCCAGCGCTCACATAGAGCTTGCCGTCCGGACCGAAATGGAGGGTCCGGCTGACATGCCCTCGGGGGGAAGGGATATTATCCGTGACCAGCTCCCGGATCTCCAGGTATCCGTCGCCGTCCCCATCCCGCAATCGCTCGATGCGATCCCCTTCCGCCACGTAAAGCCAGCCGTCCCGCCACTCGATGCCGTGGGGCAGGTTCAGCCCCTCCGCCACCACCTCCACCCGATCCGCCCGGCCATCCCCATCGCGGTCCGGCAGGCGCACGATCCGCCCGGCGTTCATCAGGGTGAGGTAGAGCGCTCCGTCCGGTCCGAAGGCCATAAAGCGCGCCTTGCCCTCCAGCCCCTCCGCAAAGATCCGGATGGCGAAGCCGGGAGGAACGGTCAGCCGGCGGCTGGCCTCATCCGGAGGCGGGAGGATGGGAAGGACGGTCCGGGTGACCAGGGGGAGAAACAGCGTGGGGGAGAGGGGGACCGTAGCGACCTCCACGGGTGTGGCCACCGGCGGCGATGCCGTGGCCACCGGGAGAGGCGTGGCCGTCCTGGCGGCTCCCAGACAGGCGCTCAGGATCCCTCCCAGGAACGCCAGGCGGATCCAGCGAACATAGCGAGCGAAAGGCATATCCATGTCATGTCTCCTTTGTTCGTTTTCAGGATGGTGCAGGCCACCTCCGGCGGCTTGCAGCATCAGGGGAATTTTCAGCCACCTCGCGGATGACCTTCCCCCCTAAATGATTTCCGGTCAGGTTCCTTCAGCGCCTGACCAAAATAGGAGTTACGCAGTTCGGGGCTCGCGAGAAGAGATAGAATGGCCCCACCCCCCTGTATCCCCCCTCCCCACGGCCCTTTGGGCCGTGGGGAGGGGGGATCAATATATTTTTTGGGGGGAGTCGCGCGCCTTCGGCGCGCGACTCCCCCCAAACCCCCAGGAGA
>JAEVEY010000157.1 GCA_016842045.1 Candidatus Thermoflexus sinensis
GATAACGCTCCAGCGTCCACCCACCCAGCCGAATCAAATAAGACTCGGGAACCGTTTCCTCTTGTTCTGCGCGAACCACCACCCTCATGGGCATAGCGCTCTCCAGGGCGCGCTGCAATAATTATAACCTGAACGGGCCATCCCTCTCGCGCGGGGATTTGAAGGGACGGGCGAGATTGCCGAAGACAGCCCACTCCCCCATGCTCATGATTCGTGAATGTTTTCGTCTTCCACCAATCCGCCCAGGATAGCCTTGCGCACTGCGGCCGCGCGGGTGTGAACGCCCAGCTTGCTCAGGATGCTGTCCACCTGTTTCTTGACGGTATTCGGGGAGACCACCAGCCGCTCCGCGATCTCCCGGTTCGTCAGCCCGTGGGCCATCCAGCGCAGCACTTCCCGCTCCCGGGGCGTCAGGGAGGCCAGGGCCGCCTGGTCCTCCGGCGACAGGACCCCCGCCGGGCGCGACATTGAGAGGCCCGGCCGCCTGCTCAGGGCCTGTCGGACGAATTGAAGGAAGGTCCGCCGGTTGAACGCAGCCTTGTCAAAGAAGGCGAAAACCCCCAGGCTCTGATAGGCCATTTCCACTTCATCTACCGAGGCGGTGGCGCTCACCGCAATCGTTGGGAGCCCACGCCGTCGGGCGACATGCAGTAGCCGGAGGCCGTCCCGGTTCCCAAAGGGATTCATCGAGCTGGCCAATTGCAGATCGACGATCAGCATGGCAAAGGCCTCCCGTTCGAGCCAGGCCAGCGCCTCCGCATAGGAGGGCGCGGTCTCGCATGAGAGGCCCAGCTCCGCCAGGAGCTCCTGATAGAGGTCCTGCCAGCCCGGATCATCCTCCACCACCAGCACCCGCGGACCTGAGGGGGAGGTTCGCTGCCGGGAGGTAGGAAGGGCTGCTTGGGAGCGGCTGGCTGACGTCCGCTCCTGCTGGAGCAGGCGGGCGGCGACTTCCACAAAAGCCCGGCGCTGGAACGTTTCCTTCCTCAGGAAATCGGCCGCCCGATGGCGGGTCAGCGCCTCCACAGCCATTTCCACCGTTGCATAGCCCGTTAACGCGATAGCGGGGATCGGCGGTTCATGGGCCGCCAGGGCGTCCAGCACCTGGAAGCCGCCCCGGTTGCGGTGATCCCCTGGATCCAGGGAGATATCCACCACCGCCAGGGCATAGGTTCGTTCGCGCAGCATCGCCAGGGCTGCTCGCGCATCGGCGGCGCTGTCTACGGCAAGGCCCAGATCCTCGAACACCTCCGCGAGCAGTTGCCGCCAGGCCGGATCGTCTTCCACGATCAGCACCCGCTTTCCGATTGGAAAAATCGCTGGGAGAGCTGTGCTCATCCTGGTCCTCCCCTCCGGGTCAGAACGAGCGGAATCTTTTGGGCCTTCCCCCTGGTTTCCGGGCTGGGCGCCGAAAGGGCCTGACTCAGCCCGGCGAATCCCGCGAGACCTTCCTCCTCGCGGCCCTGCGAGCTGTGAGCATTTTGGGGCCGCGAAGGCTTGCGGCGCAGGTCCTATGCCAGACGATCGGGAGCGCGGGGCAATCGCACATGGAAGGCGGTGCCCTGGCCGGGGGCGCTCTCCACCCGAATCTCTCCGCCGAACCGCTGGACCAGCATCTTGACCCACCACAGGCCAAAGCCCAGTTTCTTCGGCGATCGCTTGGTGGAGAAATCAAGTTCGAAGATGCGATCCTGGAGCTCCGGGGGGATCCCCGGCCCATTGTCCCGCACGGTGAGGATCACTTCCTCCGGCCCGGCGACGCCTTCCACCCGGATCCACCCGCTTTCCCCCAGCGCCTCCACCGCGTTTTCCAGAAGGTTAAAGAACACCAGGGCCAGCTGGGGCTCCCCAGCCATCACGGGAGGAAGATCCTCCAGCCCCACCGTCTCCAGACGGATGCCGGGCGGGATCCGGAGGTCCCGCAGGGCCATCTCCAGACAAGGAAGCGGGGAGATCGGGCGGGGGGCCATCGGCCGCAGGTAAACCATCGCTTCCCGGACAGCATCCAGGGCGGCCCGGGCCCGGCTTTCGATCTCCTGGAACACCAAGGCCAGGTAGGGATCCTGGAAGAGATCTGGCCGCTTCTCCTGGAGCCCTTCCAGGCGGACCGGGATCAGGCCGATGTGATTGTTCAGACGATGGAGGAGGTTGGCGGCGATGTCGCCGACCGCGGCGAAGGCTTCGGTGATCGCCTGACGCTCGCGGGCCGCCTGGAGGGCCTGGACGTGCTCGGCCAGCTGAACAGCCAGGGCCGCGTGATTGGCCAGAATGATCAACAATCGCTGGTCCCGCTCCGTGAAGGTGCGGGGTCGGGAAGAATGAACCACAAAGACGCCGCAGACGGCCCCATTCGGATCCAGCATGGGGACCGCCAGGGCCCATCCGCCCGACTCAAAGGAAAGGGGCCGGCGGGATCGGATGACCGCGTCCGCCAGCCCGGCGGTTCCGGCCATCGCGGGGTGGGTGGCGAAGGCCAGGCTCGGTGGCCCGGCGGGCGGGATCAACCAGATGGCCCCGTCGGAAGCCTGGATCAGCTCGCAGGCCAGGGCGACCGTTCGGGCGAAGAGTGCCTCCCGGCCGCCGTGGAGCAGCTGGCCGGTGATCTCCTGCATGCCGCGCAGCAGGCGCATCTCCTGGAGGGCGATCACGGCGCGGGCTGCCAGCATCTCCAGCAATCGCTGGTCGCCTTCCGTGAACGCGCCTGGCTCCGGGCTCTCCAGGTTGAGCACACCTTCCACCTCATCCCCGGCGCCAATCAGGGGCACTGCGAGCTCGGAGCGGATCTCGTGGCCGGCCAGCCAGGGTCGATAGAGGGAGGCCCAGGGAGAGGCGTGGAGGTCGTCGATGCGTAGCGAGCGGCGGCGAACGGCCACCCATCCAACGATGCTGGTTTCATCCAGCTCCAGCTCGGGGGCGATATTCGGGAGGAGCGGACGGCCGATCAGCGCCCCTAACACCAGGCGCTGGCGCTGACGATCCACCAGGCGCAGCGTGCCGAAGCGGGCCCCCGTCAGCTCCATGGCGATCCGCAGGATCGCTTCCAGGACCTCCTGGGGATCGGCCCGGGCGCTCAGGAGGTGATCCATCCGGCGCAGCTCATCCAGCTCCCGGGTTGCCCGATGAAGGTTCTGTCGAAGCCGTTCTATGGCCTGAGCGCGCCGGAGCAGCAGGGCGGCCATGCCGGTGAAGATCTCCAGGGCGCTCAGCTCGAGCGCGGTGAAGGATCGTTCCTCCTGGCAGGAGAGGTAAAGCACCCCGACCGGTTCCCCGGCAGCGAGCAGCGGCCAGCATCCGACCATTCGGGCTCCCGCCGCCTGCTTGGCTGGATGGATCGGTGTGTCGGGCTCCTCCCAGGAGAGGACCCGCCGGCCGCGGGCCAGGGCCCGCGCCGCCATCCCATCCGGTCGGGGCCAGTCGGGGCCCATCGGTTCCCCGACCTCCCCCACGGCGATCCGGGAGGCTGGATCCAGGCTATGCTGCTCAAGGTCATAGGAAAAGAGGATCGCGGTGGCGGACCCTTCCAGAGCCAGCAACCGAAGGGCCTCTTCCCCGATGCGTCGCATGCACTCCGAGGCAGGGGTCTCGGGGGGAAGGCTCGCCAGCCGCTCCCCTGCAGTTTTCAGGCGCTGGAGGATTCCTTCGATCTCCGCCGCCATCATCCCCCATCCTTACCGCATCAACTATGAGTGCGGTCCTTTTAAATTCCCAATTATACACCGGACCAGACAGGATTTGCGCAGGCGGCCCATTCCTGAAGAACATTGAAAGGAGAAGCGGACGCGGCTCCTGTCGATTCGCTCGTCCGTTCTCAAAACGAGATAGAGCCCGAATTGGCAACCGGCCCCCGCATGGCTTTCGATCGGGTGAGGATATAATACAAATCGCCAGGCAGATTTTCTTCCTGAGGAGGAAAGGATGTCGTCCACCTTAACCCATAGGAACACCGAATCGGTAGATCTGACGATCATTGGAGCGGGGCCCACCGGGCTGTTCGGCGCCTTTTACGCTGGCCTGCGGGGGCTCAGCGTTCGGATCATCGATGCCCTTCCCCAGCCGGGAGGGCAACTGGCCGTGCTTTACCCGGAGAAGTTTATCTATGATGTCCCGGGCCATCCCAAGATCCTGGCGAAAGATCTGGTGCGCCTCCTGGTTGAGCAGGCCTCCACCTTCAACCCCATCTTCTGTCTGGGGGAACGGGCCCTCTCGCTGCGCCGGGAAGACACCCTGTGGATCGTGGAGACCGATAAGTCCGTTTATTCATCGCGGGCGGTGCTGATCGCGGCGGGCATCGGGGCCTTCCAGCCGAACCGCCTGGGGAAGCCGGAGATCGATCAATATGAGGGGCGGGGGCTCTACTATGTGGTGACCGAGCGGCGGCCCTTCCGCAACAAGCGATTGCTCATTGTGGGTGGAGGCGACACGGCGGTGGACTGGGCGCTGAACCTCAAGGATTTCGCTGCGCACATCACGCTGATCCATCGCCGCGATCAGTTCCGCGCCCATCCGGGCAGCGTCGCTGAGCTGATGCGCTCGAACATTGATATTCGCCTTTTCCACGAATTGAGGGCGGTCCACCCGGGGCCGGACGGCCACATTCGCGAGGCGGTGATCTTCAACAACCGGACCGGGGAGGAAACGGTCATTCCGGTGGATGCGATTATCATGAGCCTGGGGTTCAAGGCGGATCTGGGGCCCATCAAGACGTGGGGGCTGGAGACGGTCGGGAATCGTTACATTAAGGTAAACGCGCGGATGGAAACCAATCTGCCGGGGGTCTACGCGGCTGGAGATATCACCGCCCCGGAGGGGGTGGAGCCCCTCAACCTGATTGTCATCGGGTTCGCCCAGGCAGCTACAGCGGTCAACTATGCAGCGACGTATATCAACCCGCAGGCGAAGGTCTTCCCCGGACACTCCAGCGAAATGCGGCTGGGGTAAGATGGGACTTACGCCGTTGGCCGCTATCTGGGGGGAATCAGGGGTGGAATCTGCCCGGAATTCCATCTGAGCGACACTGGCGATGGTGAACTGGGGCGAATGGGTGGAGCAGAGGATCCTGGAAGCGATGCGCCGGGGCGAGTTCGACCATCTCCCGGGGAAGGGGAAGCCGCTCCAGCTGGAGGAGAACCCCTACCTGGAGCCGGGCCTGGCTATCGCCTATCACCTCCTCCGTCAGAACGATGCCCGCCCGGAGTGGATCGAGGCGGATCTGGCGATCCGGCGGGGGATCGAGCTTGCCCGCCAGGATTTGCGGCGGACGATGCAATGGCGGGAGGAGGCGCTGCGAGCTCTGGAAGGGAAGACCGATCCCCGAAGCCGATCGGAGCGGGAATGGGTGGAGGCGGAGTGGGATCGGGCCCTGCGGGCCTTCGCCCGGCGGATCGCTGAGCTCAACGAACAGGTCTTCCTCTATAACCTGAAAGTCCCCATCTACTGGCTTCAGCGGTTCAAATTTGACCTCCGAGAGGAGCTCCGGGCACTGGGGGTTCCAGAAGCCGATATCCAGCGCCTTGGCGTGGGGTGATCGAACCGTTCCCATTCGTAGGATGTTAATTCCTGAGAGCCATCAAACAAAGAAAAACTTAAAGGAGCGAGGAAGATCCACTTTTGGTGGAAGAGAAGATCGGCCGAGTTTCATTGGCCTTGACAGATATCTGGCAGGTCTCTAAAATTTGAAACAAACCCTTGTTCTGGAAAGGAGGTGCCTGGGGCGCGCGTGAACCGGAATGGTTTTCCACACGCCGGAAAGAGATCCCTCGAGGGATGAGGTTTCCCTCCGACAGCTGCCATTTCCGGAAACTCATGCATCCTTTATACTTTGCTAAAAGGAGGAGGCCATGAGGTTTTCCAGGATCCTGATGAGCCTGGCGGTGTTCAGCCTGCTGCTGGCTGCCTGTGCTGCGCCGGCTACTCCAACCCCCACAGCACCGCCGGCTGCGCCGGCGGCCACGCCTACGACTGCGCCGACGGAGACGCCCGCTCCAGCGGTGAAGGGCACCATTAAGATTGCCACTCAAAGCCCGCTCTCGGGCGGCCAGGCGGCTCTGGGGGAGGGCCTGAAGAATGGTGCCCAGCTGGCGATTGAACAGCTCAAGGGACCCATTGAGGCGCTTGGTTTCAAGGTTGAGCTGGTGCCCTTTGACGATCAGGCCAAGCCGGATGTGGGGGTAGCGAACGCCAAGCAAATCGTCAACGATCCGGATATCCTGGCCGTGGTCGGCCACCTGAACTCCGGCGTGGCGATCCCCTCCTCGGAGACTTATAAGGACTTCGACCTGGTGATGGTCTCCCCGGCCAACACCAACCCCTGCATCACCGACCGCGGTTATCTAACCGTAAACCGGGTGTGCGGGCGAGATGACGTGCAGGGTGCGGTGGGTGCGGAGTTCGCCTTCAACGAGCTTAAGGTCAAGACCGCCTTCGTGATCCACGACAAGACCACCTACGGCCAGGGCGTGGCCGAGTTCTTCCGCAAGCGCTTCGAGGAGCTCGGCGGCAAGGTCCTGGGCTTCGAGGGCACGGAGGAGAAGGCCAACTTTGACCCCCTGATCACCGCGATCCAGGCGGTGAACCCCGAAGTGATCTATTTCGGCGGCATCTATGACCAGGCGGGGGTCTTCTTCAAGCAGGCCCGGGAGAAGGGCGTGAACGCGATCTTCCTGGGTCCGGATGGGATGGACTCCTCGGAGCTGGCCAAGATCGCCGGCGATGCCCTTGTGACGGGCGGCGGGATGTATTACACGAGCGTTGCTGCTCCGCCGACGGTCTATGAGGGAGCCAAGAAGTTCATCGAAGATTACAAAGCTAAGTTCGGCAAGGATCCGGAGCCCTTCTCCGCCCAGGCCTATGACGCCACGGCCATCGTCCTGAAGGCCATCGAGGAGGCGATCAAGGAGGCCGGCGGCAACAAGCCGACCCGTAAGGCCGTGGCCGAGAAGGTCCGGGCCACCAAGGACTTCCAGGGAATCACCGGTGTGATCACATTCGATGAGCGGGGTGACCCGGTTAAGGCCAAGTATTTCGTGATCAAGGTGATCTCCGGAAATCCGGAGGATTGGGGCAAGAACCAGCTGGTGAAGACCCTGGAGCTGGCGCCGCCGCCCTTCACGCCGGAGCTGAAGGCGGCCTGTGGGGTCAAGTAAAGAGATGATTCGGGGCGGGAAGGGGGATCCCCCCTTTCCCGCCCTGCTTCGCCAGGAGATCCCGTCGATCCTTCCATCCGGTTCCTGAAGTCTCCCGGGGTGGAGATCGGAGATCGCGCTTGGGTAGAGGAATCCCATAACCGAGTGAGTTGGAATGCGCAAGGCGATTTCGCAATCCGTTCTTTACCAGGCCCTGGTTGTTCCGCTGATCCAGCTGTTTGTCTTTGTGGCGATCAGCCTGGTGGTGATTGGGTCCGTGGTTCTGATCCTCGCGGCCCTCTTCAATCGCCCCGTGGCCGGCGGGATGACCCTTCTCCAATTCGTGATCCGCACGCTTCCCCAGGTGGCCATCGATGGGCTGGTGATCGGTTTCCTCTACGCCATGATCGCCCTGGGCTATACGATGGTCTATGGGGTGCTGCAGTTCATCAACTTCGCGCACAGCGAGATCTTCATGGTCGGGGCCTTCATCGGCGTCGAGCTCATGCTGGCGCTGGCCATCCCTTCAACCGCGCCGCTGATGCTGATCATGGCGGGGATCCTGCTCGCTGTGGCGGGGGGGATGATCGGCAGCGGTCTCCTGGCGGTGGTTGTTGAGCGGGTCGCTTACCGGCCGTTGCGGGGAGCGCCCCGTCTGGTGCCCCTGATCTCGGCCATCGGGGTCTCGTTCTTCCTGCAGGATGCCGTGCGGGCGATCGAGGGGTTGCTCAATAACGCCTTCTATCGCAATTATCCTTCCTTCCCCGTTTTGAACCAGCAGATCCCTCTCGCCTCGTTCACCGTCGCTGGCCAGCCGGTCCAGATGCAGATCCAGGCCAAGGTGATCTTCATCATCATCGCCTCCCTGGTGATGTTGAGCGGATTGAACTTTGTGGTGAACGCCACACGGCTGGGCCGGGCGATCCGGGCGGTGGCTCAGGACCGCCCAACGGCGGCGCTGATGGGAGTGGATGTCGATCGCATCATTATGTTGACCTTCCTGATCGGCGGGGCTTTGGGCGGGGCCACCGGCGTGCTGTTCGGGGTCCGGGTCGGCCGGATCGATCCCTACGTGGGGTTCATCCCTGGGATCAAAGCCTTCACCGCCGCGGTGCTGGGTGGCATCGGCAACATCACCGGGGCGATGTTGGGTGGGATCGTCCTGGGGGTTCTGGAGGGATTCGCCGGCGCTTATCTTTCCCAATTCACCGGCGGGGCCTTTGGGGCCGAGTATAAGGATATCTTTGCTTTCGCCATTTTGATCCTGATCCTCATGTTCCGTCCGACCGGCCTGCTGGGCGAGATGGTCGGCCAGAGGGCCTGATGGCTTCTGTGGCAAACCTTAGAGGTGGCGGGGTGGACGGCTCTGGTGTCTGCTTCGTTACCCCCTAAACCCGCGCGCTTTGGGCTGCGGGGAGGCCCCTTGAGGAAGAACGATGTGAAACGAGGTGCCGGATGATCGGTGCGAAGGCCAAAGTCTGGATCGAACGGGTTCAGAATGGGCGGTCGCTTTATCTCGTGGGTGTTCTGGCTTACATCCTGGCCGCCCTTCTCCTGATGAACTGGTTGAACCGGCCCGGGTTACGGGATGCGGTGTGGTATCCTCTCGTGTCCGCTCTCGCCTTCGCCGCGTTCCTGGGCTCTCTCCTCCTGATTTACTACGCGCCGCTCGCCGGGCTGGTGAAGGGGATCCTGGGCTTGAGCATCCTGCTGGTGCTCCTTCCCTTCCTGGGGGTTCGCAACACCTTCCTCCTGGAGGTGGCAACCCAGGTGGGGATCTTCGCTGCCATGGCCCTGGGCCTGAACATCGTGGTGGGCTTCGCCGGGTTGCTGGACCTGGGGTATGTCGCGTTTTATGCCGTTGGCGCTTACCTGTGGGCCATCTTCGGTTCTCATCAGGCCAACATCGCCTTTGGGACGAACCGCTTCCCCCTGGAGCCGGAGTGGTTCTTTCTCTTCCTTTTCCTGGCGGTGGGGGTGGCGGCCTTCACCGGGATCCTGCTGGGGCTGCCCGTGTTGCGATTGCGCGGGGATTATCTGGCCATTGTGACCCTGGCCTTCGGCGAGGTGATCCGGGTAATCGTCAACAATCTGGATAAGCCGATCAACTTGACGAATGGCCCTCAGGGGATCCGGCCGGTGCAGCGCCCGCCCCTGTTCTTCAAGCCATGGTTAAACGCGCTGGGGATCCGGCTGGACGATCCAACGCTGTATGCGCTGTATTTCTACTTCCTGGTCCTTGTGGTGATCGGCTTCGCCATCTGGCTGGCCCGGCGTCTGGAGAACTCCTGGGTCGGGCGGGCATGGACGGCTATCCGGGAGGATGAGCTGGCGGCTCAGGCCATGGGGATCCCTCTGGTGCGGATGAAGCTGGCAGCCTTCGCCACCGGCGCCTCTTTCGCTGGGGCGATGGGCATGATCTTCGCCGCGAAGCAATATTTCATCAACCCCGAGAGCTTTACTTTTATGGAATCCATCGGGGTCCTGGTGATGGTGATTGTGGGAGGCATGGGGAGCATCCCTGGGGCCATCGTGGGGGCCACGGTGGTGACCATCCTGAACCTCCAGATCCTGAAGGGCCTGTCGCTGATGCTGAACAAGCTGCGCCAGGCCGGGGTGGTGATCCCGATCCTTAACTTCCCGCTCAGTCAGTGGCCGACCCAGCTGGAGCCTGCCAAGTATGAACGGCTGGTCTTCGGGATCCTCCTGATTCTGATGATGATCCTGCGTCCTCAGGGCATCATCCCAGAGCGACGCCATCGCATGGAGCTGGCCGAGGCCCTGGGCCGGGAGGAGGCTCCTGAGCTGGAGCGGTTGCCGGCGGAGGAAGAGCTTCCACCGGTGATCCCGGCACCGGAGGTCAAGCCGGCCAGGGATTGAAATTCACCGGAAAAGGTCGAAGAGTCGAGGCAGGCGACAAAGCCGTCTGCCTCGACTTCCCTCAGCTTTTGGGTTTGGAACCAGCCGTGGGTTAGAGAAAAAATGGAAACGCCAGGAGGCGTGGGAATGGCCAACCTGCTTGAGCTCAGGAAGGTCACCAAGCGCTTTGGGGGGTTGGTCGCGGTTAACCAGGTGGATTTCACGCTGGAACCGGGCCGCATCGTTAGCATTATCGGACCCAACGGGGCGGGGAAGACCACGCTGTTCAATCTCATCACCGGGATCTATAAACCGGACGAGGGTGAGATCCTTTTCGAGGGCCGTTCGCTGGTTGGGCTGCGGCCGGATCAGGTTACGGCGCGAGGCATCTCCCGAACTTTTCAGAACATCCGTTTGTTCGGGAATATGACGGTGATGGAAAACATCCTGGTTGGCATGCACACCCGCTTCCGGGCGAGCCCGGTGGATATCCTGTTTCAAACCCCTCGTTTCCGAGGGGAGGAGCGAGAGCTGCGGGAGGAAGCCCTGCGGCTGATCCGGTTTGTGGGGTTACGGGCCTCGCCGGATGAGCTGGCCAAGAACCTGCCTTATGGGGAACAGCGCAAGGTGGAGATCGCGCGGGCCCTTGCAGCCCGTCCAAAGCTGATCCTTCTGGATGAGCCCACGGCCGGGATGAACCCTCAGGAGACGGCGGAGACCACCCGGCTGATCCGTCGTCTACGGGATGAATTGGGCATCACAGTGATCCTGATCGAGCATCAGATGCGGGTCGTGATGGGGATCTCCGAACGGGTCACGGTGCTGGATTATGGGGAGAAGATCGCCGAGGGGAGCCCGGAGGAGGTTCGACGGAACCCGCGGGTGATCGAAGCCTATCTGGGACGAGGGGTTGCGATAGGAGCGATCGCGTAAAAAATCAAGAGAGAACGTTTCTCAGAGGCGATGGACGAATCCTCAGATGCGGGAATGAGAACCATGGCCGTTCTGGAGCTGATCGATGTCCACACTTACTACGGGCATATCCATGCGCTGAAAGGGATCTCGTTTAAGGTCGAGCCGGGGGAGATCGTCACCCTGATCGGCGCGAACGGCGCGGGCAAGAGCACAACCCTCCGCACGATCTCCGGCCTGGTCCGGGCTCGTCATGGTCGCGTTCTGCTGGATGGGGAAGACATCACCCATTTGCCTCCTCACGAGATCGTGGCCCGGGGTGTCGGGCATGTCCCGGAGGGTCGGCGGATTTTCCCCCAGCTGACGGTATGGGAGAACCTGGAGATGGGGGCATATACGGTGAAAGACCGGCGCGAGGTTGCCCGGCGGATGGAGTTCGTGTTCACGATCTTCCCGCGTCTGAAGGAGCGCCTCCATCAACGAGGCGGGACTCTGTCCGGGGGCGAGCAGCAGATGCTGGCGATCGCCCGCGCGCTGATGATGCGGCCACGCATCCTCCTGATGGATGAACCCTCGATGGGACTGGCTCCTGTCCTGGTGGAGAGCATCTTTGAGGTGATCCGACAACTCAACCAGCAGGGCACCACGATCCTCCTGGTCGAGCAGAACGCCCATATGGCTCTCCAGGTGGCCCATCGAGGTTACGTGTTAGAGACCGGTCGCATTGTCCTTGAAGGAACCGCCCAGGAGCTGGCGCACAATCCCCAGGTCCAGGCGGCTTATCTCGGAATGCATTAAACTTGTTGTGTGATCATGGTAATCTCCTTCCTCGTGCGTTTGACAAGCCTCTACATGGCATGCGGCGAATTGCGTGATCGGTGCAACCCGGCCGCCGCTTGACGATCTTTGTTAAGGAGGAGACCATGAGGCGCCTGCTGTGGGGGATTCTGGTCCTTGCCTTGCTGGCGGTTGCATGTCAGCCGGCCGCCACGCCGACCCCGACTCCGGCCCCAGCCGCGCAGCTCCCCAATCTGGGTGGGCGAGAGTTAAGGATCGCCAGCGACACCACGTATCCGCCCTTTGAGTTTGTCGACCCGAAGACCAACGAGATCGTGGGCTTCGATGTCGACCTGGTGAATGAGATCTGCAAGCTCATCAACTGCAAGCCGACGATCATCTCCACTGCCTGGGAAGGGATCTTTGCTGGCCTGGAGCAGAAGCAGTTCGACCTGGCCGCCTCCGGCATCACCATCACCGAGGAGCGCAAGCAGAAGTTCGACTTCTCGGACTCCTACCTCCGCTACGGCCAGGTGGTCCTGGTGCGCGCCGATGAAGAGCGCATCAAGAGCAAGGACGATCTGAAGGACAAGATCGTGGGGGTTCAGATCGGGACCACCAATGAGGAGACAGCCAAGACGCTGGTAGCCGACGAGGCGAAACAGCTGAAGCGCTATGACACCTTCGACCTGGCGGTGCGCGCTTTGCTGGCAAAGGATGTGGATGCGGTCGTGATCGATAGCCCGGCCGCTGACGGTTTCATGGCTCAGAACCCGGGCAAGCTCAAGATCGCCGGGCAGCCCTTCACCAGCGAGGATCTGGGCCTTTGCTTCCCGAAGGGGAGCGACCTCGTCGGCCCCTTCAACGCCGCCCTGAAGGTCCTCAAGGAGAACGGCACGCTGGACCGGCTTTATCGGAAGTGGTTCGTCGAATTTAAGCCGGGGCAGTAGGTCGTTTGAGCAAGCGGACATGGCACTTCAGAATGGGTCGCGGGGGATCTCGCGGCCCATTCTATTTCACGCAACCTGTCACCGGATCTTCTGAGGGCGGGGAAGGCCGCCCAGGGCAGTGCTGCTCCTTGCCCTGTTGCAAACTGGGGGGAAGGGGCAAACGTTGAACCCGCGACCACCACCCGAATCGCAACGGTTTATCTGTTCCTTCCAAAACATGCTAAGGATTTAAAGGAGTTCGGAAGATGGCGGTCTCTGTGGAAACCCAGACCGTGTCGCCTTCGATTCCGCCTCCACGACGGGTTGGATTGAATTGGCGAACCTGGCCCTGGTGGGCCGTATTGCTGGGAACGTTTGGGCTCTGGACCGTGGTGGCGATTCTGTATTCTCCGGACTATCAGGCCACAGTCCGCTTTCTGTTCCGCGGGATCCCCGTCACCCTCCAATTAACCGTCATCGCTTACTCGATCGCTCTCGTTCTGGGCCTGATCGCCGGTCTGGGTCGGGTATCTCGAAATGTCATCTTTTACAATCTGAGCACCTTATATGTCGAGTTCATCCGGGGGGTCCCGCTGCTGGTCGTGCTGTTTTACGTGGCTTTTGTGGCCGCGCCGCCGATGGGCGATGCGCTGATCGGAGCCGGCCAGGCCTGGGGTCTTCCCCCGCTGGTTCAGCTGGGCCGTCTGATCCGGAGCGAGATGGGACGGGCGGTGACCGGCCTGGCGATCGGTTACGGGGCCTATCTGGCCGAAGTTTATCGGGCGGGCATTGAGTCGATCCCCAAGGGGCAGATGGAGGCGGCTCGTAGCCTGGGCATGACCTACTGGCAGGCGATGCGCTTTGTGATCCTCCCCCAGGCCATCCGCAACGTATTGCCTCCTCTGGGGAACGACTTCATCGCGATGCTCAAGGACACCGCGCTGGCCTCGGCGATCGCAGTGCCAGAACTCATGTATGTGGGACGCCAGCGAGCGGCGGGGACGTTCCGGTATTTTGAGGTCTACAATACGGTTGCCCTTCTCTATCTGGCCATGACCCTGCTGCTCTCTCTCCTGGTGCGAGCGCTGGAGCGTCGAACTGCGATCCCCCGATGATGAAGGTCGTCGAAAACAGGTGTGGACTTTGGGACGAAGGAGGATCACCACCGACAGGCATACAATCCGGTCTAATGTTTGCTACGTAAAATGAGATGAGCTATAATGACAGGAGTTTGCGCTATTGCAAGCTGAGGGCTTTTTTGGGGGGTGGGGCGGCCAGCGGAGGAGGGCGTCCCACCCCAAAAGCCTGACTTACCCCTCTCCCCATGCCGTGAATCGGTGTGGGGAGAGGGGTAGGGGGAAGGGGCAAACGCGGAACCTGAGCGGGCACCGCCAGGACCGCAACCGGGCACCAGGGGTTACATAGACCGTTGAGGGTTCAAAACCCGTTCGAGCAGGAGAGGCGCCGTCGATCCTTCCCGGAGTTTGGGGGCCAGGTGGGCTCCCAAAGGCGACTCGCTCAGCCCGAAATCTTCTGTTCTCTTCCCCTGCAGCCCTTTGAGCTACAGGGAGGGGTGATCCTGGACCTTTCCTATAAGAGCCGGCTGTGGAAGCCTGATCGTTCCGGATCATGGATGGGCGATTCGGAGAATTGAGGAGGGCGGAATGATCAACTACCTGATCCGCCGTCTGTTTCAAATGATGGTGGTGATCCTCCTCTCCTCCATGGCGATCTATGCCATTATGAACCTGGCTCCCGGGGGACCATTAAGCGGGATCAATCTGGGGGCGGATCGGAAAAGCCGATTAAGCCCGGAGGAGATCCGGAGGATCGAGGAGTTTCTGGGGCTGCACCGGCCGCTGCACTGGCGTTATATCGTCTGGTTGCTGGGGGAGGACTGGCTGGATGAGGTGGGGTTGAAATCCCTTCAGCGGACCAGCTGTCGGGAGATCCCCACGGAATGCACGCGAGGGGTGATCCGTTTTGATTTCGGCGATTCCTGGCGCCTGGCCGCCGGGCAGAAAGTTATCGATCTGATCTGGTTCCGGCTCCCCAACACATTGCTCCTGATGACCTCCGCCACGCTCCTCTCCCTGCTGGTGGCCATTCCCATCGGGATCTATTCGGCGGTGCGGCAATACTCCCTGCTGGATTACGCGGCCACCACTTTTGCGTTCTTCGGCACCGCCATGCCCGTCTTCTGGTTCGGGCTCATGATGATCTTCATCTTCAGCGGCCCCCGTTCCCCCTGGCATCAGGTCCTCGGATTGCCGTATTTGCCCACCGGGAACAACTACAGCCTGCGCCCCCCTCAACCGGGGAGTCTCCTCTACGTGCTGGGGGCCACGCCCGGTTCCCCGCTGGATCGCGCGGTCCACCTGATCCTGCCCACCATTGTGCTGAGCCTGCTATATATGGCCGGGTGGAGCCGTTATACCCGCTCCTCCATGCTTGAGGTGTTGCGCCAGGATTATGTGCGCACGGCGCGGGCAAAGGGACTGGTGGAGCGGGTGGTGATCATGAAGCACGCGCTGCGCAACGCCCTTATTCCGATCGTGACCATCCTCACCCTGGAGATCCCGGGCATTTTCAGCGGGGCGGTGCTTACCGAGACAATCTTCAACTACAAGGGCATGGGGCGGTTATATTACGACGCCCTGCAGGCAGACGATTGGCCGGTGGTGATGGCGTTGCTGTTCATCACTGCTTTGCTGGTGGTGTTTGCGAACCTGCTGGCGGATATCCTTTACACCATTGTGGATCCCAGGATCCGACTGGAGTAAGGGGGTGATGGATGGCCACAGCGGAGCTTCGGGCGGAAGCCCTCCTGACGGTTCGGGAAGAAAGTTATCTGCTGATTGTCTGGCGGCGGTTCCGTCGTCACCGGGTGGCCCTGGTGGGGGCGGTGATCCTGCTGGCCTTTATCCTGATCGCGGTGCTGGCCCCCTGGATCGCGCCCTATGATCCCTATGCCCAGAATTTGCTGCTGAAGAACGCCGGCCCTTCCCCTGCCCACTGGCTGGGGACGGATGAGCTGGGGCGGGATGTGCTCTCCCGATTGATCTATGCCGCCCGGATCTCCCTGACGGTGGCCTTTGTAGTCACCCTGATCAGCCAGACCACGGGAGCATTGATCGGAGCGATTTCGGGCTACTTCGGAGGGTGGGTGGATAACGTCATCCAGCGGGTGGTGGACTTCATGCTGACGCTTCCCCTCCTGCCCCTTCTGCTCACCGTCTCCGCCCTCCTGAGCGACGTCACGCTCCCCGGCCTGACCCGGGAATGGAGCAGTGTGGTGATCATTATTCTGGTGCTGAGCCTGTTCGGCTGGATGGGATCGGCGCGATTGGTACGGGGGGTGGTGCTGTCGCTGCGGGAGCAGACGTTCACCGAGGCCGCGCGGGCCCTCGGGATGTCGGACCTGCAGATTGTGATCCGCCATATGATTCCTAACGCGATGGCTCCCATTATCGTCAGCGCGACCCTGAGCCTGGGCACGGTGATCATCCTGGAGGCAGCCCTCAGTTTCCTGGGCTTCGGAGTCCAGCCCCCTGTCCCCACGTGGGGGAATATGTTGAACAACGCCCAGGCGGATATGTGGACCCAGCCCTTCAAAGCGATCATCCCGGGGTTCTGTATCTTCCTTACCTCGCTCTCCTTCAATTTTGTGGGCGATGGCCTTCGGGATGCGCTGGATCCGCGCCTGAAGCGTTGATGGGGAAGGGGAATGACCTTCTCTGCTTTCGCAGCCTCACAAAGGGAGGAACAGGCTTCCATGCAGCGAGACGGTCGCGAGATCCTGCTGGAAGTTCGGGATTTGCGGACCTATTTTTTCACTGAGGACGGTGTGGTGAAGGCCGTGGATGGAGTGAGTTTCCACGTGCGGCGGGGGGAGATCCTGGGGCTGGTTGGGGAATCCGGCTGTGGAAAAAGCGTGACCTCGCTTTCCATCATGCGCCTGATCACCCCGCCCGGGCGGATTCTCGGAGGGCAGGTGCTCTTCGATGGGATAGACCTCCTGAAACTGCCGGAGCCGGAAATGGTCCGGCTGCGAGGAAGCCGGATCTCCATGATCTTCCAGCAGCCGGTGAGCTGCCTGAACCCGGTCTTCAAGATAGGCGATCAGATCGCAGAAGTCTTTCAGGTCCACGAGGGGTTGAGCCGTATCGAAGGATGGAAGCGGGCTATCGAGCTGCTGCAGATGGTGGGCATCCCGGATCCGGAGCGTCGGGCCCATTCGTATCCCCACGAGCTGTCCGGCGGGATGGCCCAGCGGGTCATGATCGCGATGGCCCTCGCGTTGGGGCCGGAGCTGTTGATCGCGGATGAGCCCACCACTGCCCTGGACGTGACCATCCAGGCCCAGATCCTGGACCTGATGCGGGAGCTCCAGCGTCGCATGCATACCGCGATCATCCTCATCACCCACGATATGGGGATCGTCGCCGAGATGTGCGATCGGGTGGCGGTGATGTATGCCGGACAGATCATCGAAGAAGCGGATGTGCGCACCATCTTCGCGGATCCCCAGCATCCCTACACGCGCGGGCTGTTAGGTTCCATCCCGGTGATGGGAGTGGTCAAGCCACGGCTGGACACGATTCCGGGAACGGTGCCGAATCTGATCAATTTGCCGCCCGGGTGCCGTTTCGCGCCGCGTTGTCAGGCGCGGCTGGAGCATCAGGCCCGGCTGGGGAATCGCTGCCTGGAAGAGAACCCTCCACTCTTCCATACCGGCCCTGGTCATCAGGTTCGTTGCTGGCTTTATCGCTAACGCCACTGACCGCCCGTAGATGGGTTGGGTCACTACGGCTTTCATAAAAGCTCTTTTGGGGAGGCATTCACGGATGACCCTGACTCAAATGCAGGTTCAGACCTCGCTGGACCTTTCCACCGATCAGGATCTTGTGGTGGTTCGAGGATTGAAAAAATACTTCCCGGTGCGCCGGGGGCTGCTTCAGCGGGTCGTGGCATGGGTGAAGGCCGTGGATGGCGTGAGCTTCACGATCCGCCGCGGTGAGACCATGGGGCTGGTCGGCGAATCCGGGTGCGGGAAAACCACGGTGGGGCGCACCATTTTGCGCCTGATCGAGCCTACGGCAGGGGAGGTTTATTTCGAGGGACGGAACATTTTCGCCCTTACCAAACCTGAGCTGAAAACCCTGCGGCGGGACATGCAGATTATCTTTCAGGATCCTTATTCCTCGCTGGATCCCCGCATGCCGGTGGGGGCCAGCATTGCGGAAGGGCTGGCGGTGCATGGGATCGGAACGCCGAAGGAACGCTTTGAGATGGTGGTCGATCTGCTTCGCAAGGTCGGCCTGGAAGACTATCACGCCCGTCGTTATCCCCATGAGTTCTCCGGAGGCCAGCGCCAGCGTATTGTGATCGCTCGCGCCCTTGCCCTGCGTCCGAAGTTCATTGTGTGCGATGAGCCGATCTCCGCCCTCGATGTATCTATTCAGGCCCAGATCATCAACCTGCTGAAGGAGCTCCAGGAGGAATTCAAGCTGACCTATCTCTTCATCGCCCACAATCTCAGCGTGATCGAGCACGTGAGCGATCGGGTGGCGGTGATGTATCTGGGCAAGATCGTGGAGCTGACCTCCCGGGAGGAGCTCTATCGAAACCCCCTCCATCCTTACACTCAGGCGCTGCTTTCCGCAGTCCCGATCCCGGACCCCACGCTCAGGCGGGAGCGTATTCTCCTGAAAGGAGATGTCCCCAGTCCTCTGAATCCGCCCTCTGGCTGTCGCTTCCACCCCCGCTGCCCGGTCGCCACTCGTTATTGCGCCCAGGAGGAACCGCCATTCGTGAATATTGGAACCCGAGGGCAAGAACATTGGGTGGCTTGCTGGCGAGTCATGTGACACAATCTACCCCGCGATCAACTCTCGTGCTCCTTCCAGCTTTGATTTTTGGTTTTGGTCCCCTGGGGATTTAGGGGGCGAGCCGGGCGCCGAAGGCGCCCGGCTCGCCCCCTAAATCTCTTTTATCCCCCCTCCCCACGGCCCTTTGGGCCGTGGGGAGGGGGGATAAAAGGGGGCGGGGCCATTGACCCACACCCTCTCGTATCCTCAAAGCAAATCTGGACGAAGCACTAGGGATAAGGGGATGGAGCAGACACCGATATCCACCAGGTGAAGCGGTCTCCTTCCCGGTCAGGCGAGATGGCTCCTGGGTTCGCTTCTATGGAGACTCGGGGACGCGAAACTCCAGCACTGGATTGCCCTCTGAATCCTCTAAAATGCCCCGTTCGCCAGGCCGCCACACGGCTTCAGTGCGACCCCAATAAAGATCTGTTACGGTGTTTGCTCCCTCGCGTGTATGCACGGTCACAGAGCTCCCGGCCCATAGCGTCAGCGCCGGGAATGTAAATGAATTCCCTGCCTCATCCCGAATCCGCCATCCCGCCAGGCTGATGGTTGCTCCTCTGTTCACCAGCACCAGCGCCTCCACGGCCAGATCCCCAGGGCCTTTCACTTCGAGAACCTGCAGGTTGATCTCTACCGGCATGGAGGAAGGCGGGGAGGAGATCGTGGGGGTTAGAGGGATCGGCAGAGGAGCAGGACCACCAGCGGGGATCCATAACACCTGCCCGGGATAGATGGTGGTTTCAGGGCTTAAATGGTTGGCCTGAAGCAGAGCATCCAGGGAAACCTCGAAGCGGGCAGCGATCGACGAAAGCGTATCCCCTGGCTGTATGGTGTAGGTGAAGGGCCGACGGGGAGTCGGCGTGGGTGCCGGAGTGGATGTGGGATGCGGCGTGGGCAGAGGAGGAAGCGGTCGAATCCGATCCAATGCCCACATCGCCAGGAACAACGCGCCACAGGCGGCCAGCGCGTTCAATCCCATCCCCCAGAGCCAGCTTCTGGAAGTCCTAGTATTGCGCATGTTCACTCCGATCTCTCTATATCGCTTCCAGGGATTTGGGGCTGGTGAGTTACCTCTATTTTACGTAGTTGGATGGTCTCTCTCCTAATACCGATTATGTTTGTTTCGGTCACTGCGGTTGGACACCAGCCAGGGAAAAGAAATATTGTTTTTGTGGCGGCTTCGCCGCTGCCACAAAAATATCGGCGCGGGTTTCCATCACGGACTCAAACAAACACAATTGGATAGGGGTTGCGGAAAGTGCGTCGGTGTCTCACGGTGTCCTGGGCCTGGGCGTACTCGGTTGGGGGCTGGGTTGGAGGCCCTGGCCCAGCTCCCAAAATGATTTTTCTCCTGCTCACGGGTCTCAGGCCGGGTCCGGGGGAGGAGGCCATTTCGTCCAGACAGGAGCCAGCAGCGTGAGTCTTAGGGTTTATAATTCATACAGCGATGCATTCACGATCCTCCGCTGTGGAGTGAAAACGATTTATGCGCAAGGTGCTTCAATCGTTGCGGGATGGCCTGGCGCGGACGCGCCAGGCCGCCTTCGGTCGGATCGCCCAGTTATTGGGGGCGACGGAAATCACGGAGGCCCTGTGGGAGGATCTGGAGGCGGCCCTGATCCAGGCTGACGTCGGGGTTCGGGTCACAATGGAGCTTATAGAACGCCTGCGGGAGCGGGTTCGACGGGAGGGGATCACCCGGGCGGATTCCTTACGGGTGTTGCTGAAGCAGGAGCTGCGGGCGATCCTGGGGGATCCTCCGCCGCTGAACCTGGGCCGAAGGCCCCTGGAGGTGGTCCTGGTGGTGGGTGTGAACGGTTCGGGGAAGACCACTACGGTTGCCAAGCTGGCCTATCAATTCCAGCAGCAGGGTCGACGGGTGTTGCTGGCGGCAGCGGATACCTTCCGGGCTGCAGCGGGGGAGCAGCTGGAGATCTGGGCGGAACGGGCCGGGGTGCCCTGCATCAGCGGTCAGCCGGGAGCGGATCCGGGGGCTGTGCTCTTTGATACCTTACAGGCTGCCCGCGCCCGAGGCTATGACCTCGTCCTTGCGGACACAGCTGGCCGGCTTCACACCAAATACAATCTGATGCAGGAGCTTAAGAAAGTCCGGAACGTCGCTGCGAAGGTGATTCCGGACGCCCCTCATGAAGTCTGGCTGGTGCTGGACGCAACCACGGGTCAGAACGCCCTCCCGCAGGCCCGGGAATTTCATCAGGCAGTGGGCGTCACGGGCCTGATCCTCACCAAGCTGGACGGCACAGCCAAGGGCGGGGCGATTTTCGCCATCGCCCGGGAGCTGGGCCTGCCGGTGCGATTCATAGGGGTCGGGGAAGGACTGGAAGATCTGTTGCCGTTTGATGCGGATACCTTTGTGGAGGGATTATTTGAAAATGCGCCGGGGGCGTCGCCCGGAGCATGAGATCTCTAACATATAACATTCTCATGCTGGATTTAATCCCAGGGAACCGGTTGGTGCATCTATACTGGGAAGATGTGCAGGTAAATAAAAATCGAGGGAGGAACCATGAGCGAGCTTCAGGAACGGCTGGAAGCATTGGCGCTGACCCTGGAAGATCTTCTGGACCGTCTTTGACATCCCGAAGAAACAGGCGGAGATCCAGAAGCTGGAAGAAGAGGCCGCGCGGCCGGACCTCTGGGATCAGCCGGCGCGGGCTCAGGAGATCCTGAAGCGGCTGGGCCGGTTGAAGGAGGAGGTGGAGAGCTGGCTCCGCCTGCGCCATCGGATCCAGGAAGCCCGTGAGCTGCTGGATCTGACAGAGGCGGAGGGAGACGAAGCTCTGAGGGCAGATCTGGAGCGCGAGATCAGCGCCCTGGAGGAGGAGGTTCGACGTCATCAATTCGAGGTCTGGATGTCCGGCCCCTACGATCGTAACGATGCGATCCTGGCCATCCATGCCGGGGCGGGCGGGACCGACGCGCAGGATTGGGCGGAGATGCTGTTGCGCATGTATATCCGCTGGGCCGAACGCCGCGGGTGGGAGGCCGAGCTGCTGGATAAGGTAGACGGCGAGGAGGCGGGCATCAAGAGCGCCACGGTTCTGGTGAAGGGCCCTTACGCCTACGGTTATCTGAAGGCCGAAAAAGGAGTCCACCGGCTGGTCCGCATTTCCCCCTTCGATGCGGCACACCGCCGGCATACTTCCTTCGCCCTGGTGGAGGTGTGGCCGGACATCGGGGAGAGCCCGGAGATCGTGATCCGTCCGGAGGACATCATCATTGAGACCTTCCGGGCTTCCACCGCGGGCGGTCAGCATATGCAGAAGAATGAGACCGCGGTCCGCATCCGTCATATCCCGACCGGGATCGTGGTCTCATGCCAGAACGAGCGCAGCCAGACCCAGAACAAAGAGACCGCATTGAAGATCCTGAAGGCCCGTCTGGCGGAGCTGGAGGAGCAGAAACGACGGGCGGAGATCGCGGCCCTGAAGGGAGAGCACGTGAGCGCCGAGTGGGGGAATCAAATCCGTTCCTATGTCCTTCACCCCTATCAGCTGGTGAAGGATCACCGCACGGACTACGAGACCAGCCAGGTTGAACGGGTGCTGGATGGGGAGCTAGATGCGTTCATGGAGGCCTATCTCCGGCAGGCAGTTGCGACCCCTCGCTCTTGAAGCTCACGTGCTCCACGCATCGTTCGCGTTTGAGGGATGGGGTGGACAGCGAAGCGGTCCACCCCATCCCCGCGATTGCCGGAGGCTGGTTGGGAGAGGCTGCCTATGAAAAAGCGAAGGAAAAATGCTTCGGGAGAGTGGCTTTCCCTCAAGGCGGCGGCCGCGATGCTGGGGGTACATCCGGCAACCCTTCGGGCCTGGGCGGACGCGGGGCGGATTCCCTCTCGCCGTACGGCTGGGGGGCATCGGCGGTTTGCCCGTCAGGATCTGGAGGCATGGCTGCAGGCCCACGGAGCGGAGCCCGGGGTGCAGATGCTGATCGCGTATACCCTGGGCCAGCTCCGCCTTGAGCTCGCCCGAGGGGCAGGTCCGCAGGCCCCCTGGTTTGAACGGATGCGGGGGGAGATCGCGCAGGCTTTCCAGGCCACCTGTTATCAGTTGCTGGAGGAGCTTCAGGCCTACATCCGGGATCCCGATCCCCAGCGCCCTCGGCGCATCGGCGCGCGCTATACGGAGCAGGCCATCGCGGCAGGACTGGAGCTGGGGGATCTGTTGCGGGCCTTTCTGCATTTCGGAGGATACCTGTTGGAGAGTGTGTTCCGGATGGTGGAGATGGGCGGCTCGCCGGAACGCTGGCACGAGGTCTATCGGGCAATTATGGCTTTTTACAACGAAACGTTACTGGCTATGGTCGAGCGCTACCTGGAACAGGCACCATGGGCAAGGGCTACTGCAGGCTTCCCAACGGGTTGAGCTGGATCCTGCTGGGGGCTGGTCTGGCGGCCTGGGTAGGGGGCATGGGGCTCGCATGGCGCGCGCTGGCTGCCTATGTGGTCCCCATGGAACCTTCCCGGGAATCCGTGCCTTCCTATACACCGGAGACGATCCCCTCGCCCCCTGCTCCTCTGGAAACGCCTCAACCCGTATCGGTCATGCGACTTCCGCCCTTGCCGACTGCAACGCCAGAGGCGGAGCCTCCCCATCGCCTATCGATCCCGGCGATCCGGCTGGATGCTCCTGTGGTCCCTGCGGGACTGACGACGGTGCGGGAGGGAGGACAGGAATGGATCACCTGGAAGCCGCCCGATGATTTTGCCGCCGGTTGGCTGACCACCTCGGCCTATCCCGGCCAGCCGGGCAATGTGGTTCTTATCGGCCACCACAACATCTATGGGAAAGTGTTTGCGAACCTTTATCGCCTGCGCCCGGGAGATCGGATATATCTGGAAACCCGTCGGCAGGTCTATGTCTACCGGGTAGAGGCGACCCATATCCTGCCGGAGAAGGGACAGCCTCTGGAGGTCCGACAGCGCAATCTGCAATGGGTTCTACCCACGCCGGATGAGCGGCTAACCCTGGTCACATGCTGGCCCGCATATACCAACACCCATCGCCTGATTGTGGTGGCACGGCCGGTAAAGCAATGAACCCTGATCCACCCGGGTAGGAGGGAGGAAGATGTCTCTTCTGGATTGGACGCCTGTGCGACGGATCCGGCGCAACCATGCGCTGGAGCATGCGACGATTCATCTGCTAAGCCAGCGATTTCCTGGTCGGCCGATGGCCGGTCGTTCCACGCCTTTCGGGTTTTACATTTATGGAAATGTGCCGCTGGAGGCGGTGGCGACAGCATCCCAGGAGGCCCTGGAACGGTTGCGGCGCGGGGAGCATCACTGGGCCATCCATCCGGGATGCGGCACGAACTACGTGGCTTCCGGCACCACCGCGGGCCTGGCCGCCTTTCTGACCCTGGGATTGGTTCCCTACCGTCGCCGGCGGGATGTGTTGCCGCTGGTGATCCTGGCGACGGTTCTGGCCCTCATCGCGGCTCAGCCCCTGGGCCCATGGCTGCAGACTCATCTCACCACCCGGGCGGATCCGGGAGATCTGGAGATCATAGGGGTGCGAGCGCTTCCGGGCGGGTGGGTCCATGGATATTTTGTGGAAACCCGCGGAGGATGAATCTTTGGTAGGAGTTACGCAGTTGGTTTTCTCCTGGGGGTTTTGGGGGGAGTCGCGCGCCGAAGGCGCGCGACTCCCCCCAAAATATATTTCCCCCTCCCCACGGCCCACAGGGCCGTGGGGAGGGGGGATCAAGGGGGGTGGGGCCATTCTACCTCTTCTCGCGAGCCCCGAACTGCGTAACTCCTATTTGGGATAACGATTCATCCCGAACCCATTCAGTTCGGAGCGCTTGCGAAGAGGTGGGAGGACCCCAAAGCCCCCCGCGGTTGGCCTTTTTGAGGCTGGGTCGGGCGCTGAAGGCACCCGACCCAGCCTGGAGAGGGGCTCCTTGACTCCCCTCCGCCAGAGGCAACTGCGTAAGTCCTGTCCATATGGCGTAGCATGAGAATGGCGCAATCGTTATGGGATGACCTCGTGAGGCGCTCTCATGGTGATCGTCCTGCATGGGGAAAACGAACTGGAAATTGAGGAGGCGCTGCTGGAGCTCCGGGAGTCCGTCGGGGACGCCGCCGCCCAATCGATGAATGTCATGACCCTGGATGGGCGGCGGGTGACCCCCGCCGAATTACAGGCTGCGTGCGCGGCCATGCCGTTCCTGGCCGCCCGCCGTCTGATCGTAGTGGAGGGACTGTTCGCACGGGAGCGCCGTCGGGCCCGGGAGGAAACCGCTTTCCTGGAGGCGCTGTCCGCGGTCCCCCCCACGACCCTGCTCGTCCTGATCGAGCCCAGGACGCTCCCCGAAGACCACCCCCTGTTGCGCTGGATCGCGGACCATCCCAATTGGGGGGAGGCGCGGCACTTTCCACTTCCTTCTCCCCGGGCGTTGCCGGAGTGGGTGATGGCCCGGGCCCGACGCTATGGAGGAACGTTCACGCCGCAGGCTGCCTCTGCCCTGGCGGCTCTCCTCACCGATCCCCGTCTCCTGGATCAGGAGATCCGGAAGCTGGTTACCTGGGCGGCCGGCCGGCCGGTGACGCCCCAGGATGTCGAGCGGCTGGTGCCCTACGCGGCGCCGATCAGCCTGTTCGAGCTGACGGAGGCGCTGGGCCGTCGGGATGTGCGCCGCGCTCTGGCGGCCCTGCACCGACTGCTGGCGGAAGGGGAACACCCCTTAGGTCTGTTCGGCATGATCGTCCGTCAGTTCCGCCTGATGCTCCTGATGAAGGAGCAGCTGGAGAAGGGCCTCTCGCCCGCTGAGGCGGGGAACCTGCTGGGGCTTCATCCTTATGCCGCCCGCAAAATCGCTGAGGCGGTGGTGGCGTTCTCCCTGCCACAACTGGAGGCTTTCTATCGGACCCTGGCGGAACTGGACGTGGCGATCAAGACCGGTCAGATCCCTGACGTGGTGGCGCTGGAGACCTTCATTGTCTCCGTGGGCCGACGGGAGCTGGCTTAGCGCCCATCTGGATCCCCCGGATCCGCTAAAAGGGTTTATGGGGGCATGAGCCCGGCCTCCCACAAAACGGACTGGTTGCGGAATGGCCTTACTCCCCTTTTACCTCCTCTCGGGGGGCTTTGGGGTGGGGATGGCCTTCACAAGCCCTCTCGGGGAAAGCGAGATGCGGCCGAGCGTGATCCTCAAACCTCATGCTGAGCGCAAGCTTCGGAACTTCTATCCCTGGGCCTTTCACGACGATATCGCAGATATCCAGGGCGATCCGGAGCCGGGGGCGATCGTTCTGGTTCGGGATTCCTCCGGCGCTCTGGTTGGGCAGGCGTTTTATAACCCTGGCGCCTCCATCCCTCTGCGGATGCTCAGCCGGGGTGAGGAGCGCATCGATGCCGGATGGCTCCGTCGACGCCTGATGGAGGCAGCGGCCCGCCGACGGGAGATCCATGGAACCAATGCGGTGCGTCTGGTCCATGGAGAAGCGGATGGCCTTCCCGGCCTCATCGTGGACCGTTACAGCGAAGTGCTGGTGGTGCAGATCCGGAATCTGGGGATGGAGCGCTGGCGGGAAACCCTCGTCGAGGTCCTGCGGGAATTGTTTGCCCCCCGCGGGATCTATGAGCGCAGCGATGTGGAGGCCCGGGAAGATGAAGGGCTCGAACCCCGCGCAGGCCTCCTGTGGGGAGAGGTGCCGGATCCGGTAGAGGTTGTGGAAGATGGGCTGGTGTTTGAGACCAGCGTGGCGCGGGGGCAGAAGACCGGGTTTTACCTGGACCAGCGGGACAACCGGCGGCGATTGCGGGGGTGGGTGCGGCCGGGCGATCGAGTGCTGGATGTTTACGGTTATATCGGGCCCTTCGCGCTTCACGCAGCCGTGGCGGGAGCCACTGCCGTGGTGATCGATAAGGATCCCTGGGCGTTGGGACAGGTGGAGCGGAACGCCATCCGGAACGGCATGGCAGATCGCATCACAGTCCGTATGGGGGATGCCCTGGAGATGATGGAGGCGCTGCTCGCCGAGGGCCGGCGCTTCGACTGGGTGGTGCTGGATCCTCCGGCGATGGTGAAGCGTCGGGTCGAGTGGGAGCGAGGGGTGCGACGGCGGTTTGTGGAGATGGCTCACCTGGCCTTGCGTCTGTTGAAGGATGGCGGGGGACTCTTTTTCTCGTCGTGCGCCTACGCGATCCGCCTGGAGGATCTCATCGAGGCCGCCCGCATGGCCGCCGCCGATGTCGGCTGCCGCCTGGTGGTGCGGGATGTGACCTATCAGCCCCCCGATCATCCCTGGATCCTTCAGATCCCGGAGACCCTATATCTCAAAACTCTGATCGTAGAGAAGCAATCGCCCAGCGATTAAGGGATGGGGGTTAACTCAAATCCTCCGGAAAGGCCGAATCGGGTCCACTTAATTGGGTTTTGTTCGGTTGCAAACCGGGGGCTTCCGGGTTATGGGGCGGCCAGCGAAGCCGGCCGCCCCATAACCCGAACCCTATGGAAGGAGCAAACCCCGAACTTGAGCGGGCACCACCCGGATCGCAACGGAGCAGTTGGGTTTTTTAAAGGATTTGCGGTCTGTTATATCATAGTGGGGATGGAGGGAGAATCATCCCCTGGGGGCTGCGGTGAACTCAAAAAAAGATGAACAAACACTGCCGCCTGGATTGCAAATGCTGGGCCCGGCGCTGATGCTGCTGGGAGTGATGTTGCCGTGGGGCGCATCCCCCGAAGCGCAGGGTCTGGATCGCTGGGGGCTCATGGTCCTCCTCGTCGGGGTCCCCGCCCTGTTGTTGCCGTGGGCGGCCCGCGAGACGGTTAGGGCGCATTGGGTCCTGGCCAGCTTGGCGCTGATCGCAGCGATCGGGGCTCTCGGGGGATGGATCGCCGCCTGGCGGGCGATTCCAGCGGGCATCCCGGACCCGATGACCCGAGTGGGGAAGGGCCCTCTTTTCACGCTGGCCGGGGCGGCTCTCACGTGGGCCACCCTCCCGGGCCCGCTCAGGGGCTGGCACCGGGCGCTGATGGCGGGAGGGGGATTCAGCTTAATGCTCGCCATCGCCGTGGCGATGTCCGCCTGGCTTTCCGCCGAAAAGGAAGTCTCGGCGGCCATGGGAGGCGCCACCCTCGCTCCGGTTAAGACGCCATGGATCATCATTGAGGTTCGCTCCTCTCCGGAAGCCCCGGGGATACGCGGGATGGAACAGCCCTTGCCGGCGATGCCCACTCCGACTCCCCAGCCGTTTCCTTATGAAACAGGTCCTGAGCCCGGCGGCTTCAGCTCTCCGGAGTTTCCGACCGCCACCCCCTGGGGTGAGGATCTGGAACCTCCATCGCCCACACCTGCGCCAGCGGCGACGGTTCCGCCATTGCCCTCACCAACACCACCGCCGTCACCATTAACGTCGCCATTAAGCCCATAACAAAATAGGACTTACCCAGTTCGTTTCTCATGGGGGCTTTGGGGGCGGAGCGGGGCGCCGAAGGCGCCCCGCTCCGCCCCCAAAAGGATTTTGGGGTGGGGCCATTTCGTCCCACCTTTAGAGCTTTCAACTGCGTAACTCCTAACAAAATGTCAGCCTGTTGATCCATAGGATCCAGCAGGCGGATGACCCTTACAGGAGGTTCTGGAATGACCGGATTCGCCCGGGATGTAGCCCGTCGCCTGGTCGAGAACATCGAGCGGGTGATCTTTGGGAAGCGAGATGCGGTTGAGCTGGCGGTGATCGGCCTGCTGGCTCAAGGCCATATTCTGATCGAGGATGTGCCCGGGGTAGGGAAGACGATGCTGGCCAAGGCGATGGCGCGCTCCATCGGAGGAACCTTCCGTCGCATTCAGTTCACCCCTGATATGCTCCCCAGTGATATCACCGGCGTGTCGATCTTCAATCCCGGGACCCGCGTTTTCGAATTCCGCCCCGGACCCATTATGGCAAACATCGTCCTGGCGGATGAGATCAATCGCGCCACCCCGAAGACTCAGGCCGCGCTGCTGGAGGCGATGGAGGAGCGGCAGGTCAGCGTGGATGGCGTGACGTATACACTCCCTCAACCTTTCCTGGTGCTGGCTACTCAGAACCCCATCGAATACGAGGGGACGTTCCCGTTGCCAGAGGCAGAGCTGGACCGTTTCATGCTGCGGATCCGTCTGGGTTACCCCTCTCGAAAGGACGAGCTGGCCATCCTGGAGGCCCAGCAGTTCCGTCATCCCATTGAGACGCTGGAGCAGGTGGTGCAGCTGGAGGAGCTGCATCGGGCTCAGGAGGAGATCCGGGGCGTTCACGTATCCGTTGAGGTGAAGGGGTATCTCTTGGAGATCGTGGAACGAACGCGGGAGCATCCGGATATTTACCTGGGAGCCAGTCCGCGGGGCGCCCTGGCGCTGTTTCGAACGGCTCAAGCTCGTGCCGTTTTGCGCGGGCGGGACTATGTGCTCCCGGATGATGTGAAGGCGCTGGTTCATCCGTGTCTGGCCCACCGGCTGATCCTGAACCCCGAGGCCCGGATGCGAGACGTCACCCCCGAGCAGATCCTGACTGAAATTGTGAACCGGATCCCGGTGCCAGGGGCCGCCCTGGCTTGACGGGACGGATTGGGGCTGGAGGTCGTCCTCCACAGGGAGCCCCATAACCCTTCCCGTGAGGAAACGATCAACCTGTGACCGAATTCGCTCCACCTCCCTTCCTGCCCCGTTTTGCGGCGGAGGAAGGGGGAGATAAGCACCGAATCCCTGGTCGGGATCCCGCAGATCGCGACCCGGCCAGTTGTAAGCGGATGGGAACGCTCTTATACTCGAGTCAGGCCACCGCCGGGGAGTTGATTCGGATGGAGCAGCGGATGAGAGAGCCGGGAAGCGCCCGCCATGAAAACAGAGCCTCCCGGGTGGATTTCGACTGGATCCTGGAGGCCATCGCGCCGCTTCGGTTTCCTCTGGCTCAGGGATTGTGGCTTCTGCGCCCCTGGTTGGGGTCCGAGCGGGTCGCCCGCTGGGTAGCGGATCTGGAAGGCACCCCTCGAGTTCGGGATCACAAGGAGGGTTCCCCATGATCATTGGAGCGTTGCTCCTCCTCTTCGTCCTGCTGACGCTCCTGGCCGTTCGGATGGCCCGACGGATTCAGAATCCTCCCCGGGAGCTGGAGCCTTTCCGAAGGCTCCCCCGACAGATCGGGCAGGCTCTGGAGACCGGACAGCCACCCCATCTCGCCCTGGGCTCCGGTGGGTTGATCGGCAACGAGGCGGCGTTAACGCTGAGCGGCGGGCGGATCCTGGAGCGCCTGGCCCAGGACAGCGCGGTCGGGGAAGTCTTTCCTTTTGTAACAGTGGCGGATCCGGTCGCGCTGCTTTATGCCCGACACGTGCTCCAGGACGCCTGCCATCGCCAGGGCGTTCTTGCCTCCCTGCCCCCGGATCGCGTGTGGTGGGCTGGCGCCAGCCCGATGGCCTATGCGGCAGGCCTCACGCTTCTGTTGGGGACGCAGCCGGTGGCGACCAGCATCATGAGCGGTCTGTTTCGGGAAGAGGCGGTGCTGGCCGGGGAGATCGGTCAGCGCTATGGAGCCCATCTGATCTTCGCGATGCCTGAACCGGGCGGAGCCGCCGCGCTGTGGCCTTTCGATCCCAACCTGGCCGTTGGCGAGGAGGCCTTCGCGGCCTTCCCCCAGGGGGAGATCCCTGGACGGCCCTCGGCCCTCCTCCTGGCCCACGATCTGATCCGCTGGTTGTTGATCGCGTTCCTCGCGATTGTAGCTCTGGGATTTGCTCTGCGCGGTTAAGGGAGGGATCCGGATGTTTCGACGCGCACTGCCGGCTGGCCTTTTGAGCCTGGTCATTGCCCTGGCCCTGGTGCCTTATATGTGGCCCCAGCCAGCTCTTCGTCAGAGCCTGACCGAACTGGGCTCCACGCTTCTGGCTTATGCCGCAGTGGTCGGCTTCCTTTCCTTCCTGGAAGCTCATTTTCACCGGGTGGGAGCACGCGCGGAGGGCTGGCCCTATAGCCTGGTAACCGCGCTCACGGCTCTGGCGTTCCTGCTGCTTTCTCTCGCGGAAGGCGGGCTCAGAGGGAACGGCCTCGCCGGGCCCTGGACTGGCTGGCTCTATCAGTATGGGCTGTTGCCATTAGAGGCCTCAGTAGGCGCTTTGTTGCCCTTCTTCATGGTTCTTGCCCTCTGGCGTCTGCTGCGCACCCGTCGCTCCGCTTATGTTTTGTTCTTCGTTGCAGGCGTCCTGACCACGCTCGTCCTCCACTCCGGGGGAACCCTTCTTCCCACCCTGTTCGGTTCTTTTTATGAAACCTTTTTATCCCCGCTGGCTACCGGCGGGATCCGCGGGATCCTGATTGGGGTGGCAATCGGAGTGGTGGTGATGATGATGCGGGCCTTCCTGTGGATAGACCGACCGCTGGGTCGATGAATGGGAAAATCGGAGGAGGTTGGGGATGAAATCCTGTCCGATTTGCGGGGCTCCCAACCCGGATGATGGGATGATCTGTGAGCAGTGCGGAGCCAGCCTGGTTCTTGTCCCCGAAGCGGAGGGGGGAATCCTGTGCCCGGTCTGCGGCTATCGGAATCCCCCCGGGACGATCTTCTGCGAGCAGTGCGGCGCTCGTCTGGAGTCCGAAGCGATACCGGGAGCGGAAGGGCCTTCCGGCGAAGAGGTCCTCGAGACGGCCGAGGTCGAGCTGGATTGGGTCGCGACCCTGGAGGAGTTTTTCCCTGAGATCCCATCGGAGGTGCAGCCTTCCGGTCCAGCGGCCGCCCCAGCGGAGGCGGGCAGGGAAGAGGAGATCGCTACTCCTCCGCCTGTTGAGGCGGAAGGACTGCTCAGCACGGAAGCTCCTCCCGTGTCATGGGAACGGTTGGAGGAGGAATCTGCACCACCCTTGCCAGAATCTGCTCCCTGGATGCCATCCGGGGAGGAGATCCCTCTGACTTTCGAACCCGAGCGTTCCCCGGAAGGGGTTCCTGCTCCTCCTTTTGAGGGTATTCCACCGGAGATTGCTGAACCATGGCCTCTGACCGAATCCCTGGAGGAGGAACCGGAGTCTTTCCCCTTCCCTGGCGTTTCGCCAGTCCAGGAAGAGGAAGAGCGCCCACCCTTCCCCTGGCTGGAAACGTCCGGCGAGGCGCCGGAAACGAGCCCTGAGGTTTCCCTGTTAGAGACCGCGCCGTTTATCGAGTGGCCCCCGGAGTTAGACATGGAGACTTCGGCTCCTTCCCAGGTGGCGGAAACAAAGGAAACAGAAGCAGCGCCTCCACCCGAGTCAGGCATGGGGGAAATCCCGGAGTGGCTGAGGGGATGGGAGGGAGTAGAGAAGCCTTCGGAGGAAGCTATCCCTGAAGTGCCCTACGGGCTTTTTGAGGCAGGGGAACTCGGGGAGCGACCGCTAACGGCGCTGGAGATACCGGCAGAAGAGGAGCTGCTGGCACAGGCGAGCGCTTTGCTGGTCCCGGAGGAGCCTCCCGCTGAAGCGCCTCCGGCGCCTGCGGAGGTCCCCCCTTTCACGGATCTGGAGGCGGTGCTCGCTGAGATGCCGGAGTGGCTGCAGACCCTCCAGCCGGTTCCAGAAGAAGAAGGCCAGGCTCCCTCCGAAGCGATCCCCGCGCTTGAACCGGCGGTGATGGAGACCCAAGGGCCGCTGGCCGGTCTGGTGGATGTGTTGCCTCTGAACCTGCGGCTGGCGGAGATCCATGGGCCGGCGGCCCGGCTGCAATCGGAACCAGCCCCCGAGCTCCGCACCCGAGCCCAGGCGTGGCAGAGCTTGCTGGGTCAGGGTTTGAACTTCCTGTTTGGGGAACAGGTAGCAGAACCTGTTCCCGCTGGCCTGGGGGCTGCTCTGGAGCGCTGGCTGCTCTTTGCCCTTCTCGCCGGCGCGTTGATTCTGGGGCTCTACTGGCCGCTGCCGTTCTTCCAGCCCGCCCTCCTGACTCCTCCTGGGGATTTCCTGGCCCGGCTGGATCAGGTGCCCCCTGGAGGCATCGCCCTGGTGGCGGTGGATTATGGGCCGGATCGCGCGGCGGAGCTGGAGATCTATCTCCACCGGATTCTCGAGCGGCTCACCGCCCGGGGGGTTCGCGTGTTAACGGTTAGCCTTTCCCCCTGGGGAGCCGCTCAGGCGGCTCTGGCGGTTCAGGCGCGTCCAGATTACGGAGAGCAGGTGGTCCACCTGGGATACTATCCGGGTCAGGAGGTAGGAGTCGTCCGCCTGCTCACCCGTCCGCTCAGCCAGTTGGGGGTGGATTATCGCGGGCAGCCGCTGTCAGGGCTTCCGGTCGCCCGGGATTTCAAGGAAGATCCCCTGGCCGCCCGATTGGGCCTGGTGGTTCTGATCACCGGATCGCCGGATGCCTTGCGAGGGTGGATTCAGCAGGCGCGGGGCGTTCTCCCTTCGGAAGTGCCGCTGGTTGCCGCGGTCGGCGCGAACCTTGCCCCTTATGTGGCTCCTTATCGAGAGAGTGGGCAGCTGCACGCGGTCGCGATCGGCCTGCGGGATGCATTGCTGCTGGACGGGCCGGCTCCGGAGGGCAGTCCGGCCTTCTTTGATCTCCAGGCGCAGACCATTCTTCAGTTGTTTATCATCGGGCTCATTGGCGTGGGATTGGTGATCCGTCTCTTCCGAAGCCTGAGGGCCCCGGGGCTGTGAGGGGTCCGGTCAGGCGGCAAGCCGCCCCACGGCCGGAAACGGGGGAGACCCTGTTCCCGGGTTTTTAATAACGGAGCGTTCCCCATGGCCCTTCAAGTCGTGGGGAAGGAAGATCCTGGGGGTGTGGGGCCATCCGCTGGACCCGAGCGGGATGATGACGGAAAAGCCCTGGCTCTATTTTCCTTTGTTAGGAGTTACGCGGTTCGGGGCTCGCGAGAAGGGGTAAAATGGCCCCACCCCCCTTTATCCCCCCTCCCCACGGCCCTTTGGGCCGTGGGGAGGGGGGATCAATATATTTTTGGGGGAGTCGCGCGCCTTCGGCGCGTGACTCCCCCAAAAACCCCCAGGAGAAAACCAACTGCGTAACTCCTACTTTGTTATGAAAGCCGTCATGGAGGAGCTCGATGGAGCTCATGGGGATAGTTGTGGCTTTGCTCCTCACCCTGATGATCCTGAGCTATCTGATCGATGACACGGCTGTATATCGTCTGGCTGCCAGCCTGCTGGTCGGGCTCAGCGTGGGTTACTTCATGGCCGTGATGCTCTGGAACGTCCTGATCCCCCAGTGGCGGGAGATCATGACCACGACCGATTCCCTGCGGCGGAGCCTGTTGTTTCTGGAGGTGGGGCTGGGGGTTTTGATCCTGGCCAAAGGAGTGCCCCGACTGGGCCTGATCGGAGATCTCGGGCTGGCGGTCGCCCTGGGGATCGGTTTGGGGACCGCGGGGGCGGGGGCTGTATTCGGGACCCTGGGGCCCCAGCTGATGGCCGGGACGGGCCAGGGGATCACCCTGGGGCTGGCGGCGACCCTGCTGGCATTGCTGGCGGCTCAGTTCTATCGCCCCCCGACCCGGGGCCGCATCCTGGAATCAATCTGGACCGGGATTCAGGCTCTGGGGCGCGCGGTGTGGGCGTTCGCGCTCGGCACGCTGTTCGGCGGCGCGCTGATCACCGGGATCTCCCTCCTGATCGGCCGCGCCGAGTTCCTGATCCAGACGCTGAGCCAGTGGTGGCGTTAGTGGAGCAGCGATGAGCCTGAAAAGCCTGGTGACCATCGATGTGGGAAGCACACAGACCCGCGCGCTCCTGTTTGCCCGGGTGGAGGATCGCTTCCGCTTTGTGGCAGCTGGTAGCGCCCCCACCCATCTGCGCGCGGCCCATCCCGATCTGGCCCTGGGGGGGATCCGGGCGCTGGAGCATCTCAGCGCGATCTCCGGACGCCTTCTTCTGGATCCCCAGGGGATCCTGATCGTCCCGGAGCTCTCCAATGGGGCAGGCGTGGATGCGTGCCTGGTGACGCTCAGCGCAGCGCCCCCTATCCGGGTGGTCCTGGGAGGGCTTTCGTCGGAGTGGAGCCTCGCCAGCCTCCGACGGGCGGCATCCAGCGCCTATGCGCAGGTAGTGGAGATCCTCTCGCTGAGCCCTCTAAATGGGCAACGTCAAACCGAGGAGGCGTGGCTGCAGGCCCTGATCGCCGCTGAACCTCATCTGGTGGTGATCGCGGGAGGCATTGATGGCGGGGCGACCCGGCCAGTTCAGGCGCTCCTGGAAACAGCGGCCCTGGCAGCCCGATTGCACCCTGAGGGAGAGCGTCCCTGGATCCTCTTCGCCGGGAACGCGGTCCTGCGGGAGGAGGCGGTGGCCCTGGCCGGTCGAGAGCTTCCCCTCCGGGTGTTGCCCAATGTGCGCCCCCAGCTAAATGTCGAGCAAATCGGCCCGGTTGTGGAAGCGATGGACCAGCGATATGTGGAACGGGCGATGGCCAGCCTCCCCGGGATCCCTCTTTTGCAGGGCTGGGCGCGGGGGGATGTTCTGCCAACGGCCCGGGCGCTGAGCCATGTGGCTCGTTACCTGAGCCTGGAGACCCCGGATCGAGGGACCCTGGTGGTTGATGTGGGGGGCCGTCATACGGTGGTTACTGCCGCTCACGGGGGGTTGCTGGCTCAGCTTGTGCGATCGGAGAGCGGGATCGGGCCTGGGATTCTGAGCCTCTATCAACGTCGCGGATATGAGCGGATCGCCCGATGGCTGCCCCATGAGGTCCGTCCCGAAGCCCTGGAAGCCTTCGTCTGGACGAAGGCGATGCATCCGCTCTCGATCCCGCAAACGATCGAGGAGATGTGGATCGAGCTGGCGTTCGCCCGCGAGGCCCTGGCCGAGGCCTGGGAGCAATTGCGGACGCTCTGGCCGGAATTGGGGCGGCCGGCTCGGGCCTTCGAGCCTATTCTCCTGACCGGCGGGGCGTTTGCCTCCCACGCCCGTCCGGGCGCGCTGGCGCTGGTCGCCCTGGACGCCCTGCAGCCGGTGGGCATAACGACTCTGTTGTGGGATCCGGTTGGCCTCACTCCGGGATTAGGGGCTCTGGCGGCCCTGGACGCTTTGCTGGCGGTGGAGGTGGTGAACAGTCGGCCGTGGATTCCTCTGGCCACTGTTCTGGCCCCCGCCCTGGATGGCCCGGTGGCTCTGGACGAGTTGCTGTTCACCGTCGAGGTGCATCATCGCGGGCCGGATGGCTCAGAGTCCGTATATGAAATCGAGGCGCGAGGGGGCCGGCTGGAAGTGGTTCCGATCCCTGAGGTTGGGGAAACTGAGCTGCGACGGTTCCGGATGCGACGCCCGGTGGACCTGGGTTGGGGTCCTCGACGCGCCCCCCGACGGGTCCGTATTGCGGGCGGATTGCTGGGGCTCATCGTGGATGGGCGGGGCCGTCCGTTGCGACTGGCGGAAACTCCTGAAGCGCGCCGGGAGCAAATCCAGCGCTGGCTCTGGGATATCGGGGCGCTGGGAGGGAGTCTTTGATTTCCCGCAGGGCAACTGCGAGCAGTTGCCCTGCTCAAGCAACCTTCACCTTCGAGCTCAACCGATGATGGAAACCTTGCATTTTTACCCGGAGGCCGTTAAGTTCACACCCCTGGCGACGATCCGCCGGGAGCGCCAGCTGCCGATCCCGGGGAAAGTGCTGGTTCAACGCGGGGATGCGGTGGAAGCCACCACAGTTCTCGCGATCGCGGAGCAGCCAGCCGGGGTGGTGATCGTGGATATCGCCCGGGCGCTGAAGGTCTCGCCCGAGCGAGCGACTGCTTATCTGCAGCGGAAGCCTGGCGCTTCCGTGCGGGCCCAGGAAGTCCTGGCGCGGCGGCGGATCTGGCTGGGGCTGCGCACCTTACGGGCGCGCTCGCCGGTAGATGGAGAGATCGTCGTGGCAGGGGGAGGGAAGGTCCTGATCCGGGCCGGGGCGCGCTCCCTGGAGCTGCGGGCGGGGTTCCCGGGAAGGGTTGTGGAGGTCCTTCCCGCTTATGGTGCGGTGATCGAAACCACCGGTGCTCTGATCCAGGCCTTCTGGTCCAGCGGCGCCGATTTCAGCGGGATGATCCGCATCGTCACCAGCGGGGCGGAGCCGTTGCGGGCGCGGGCGATCGATCCGGTCGCTCAGGGCACCATCGTGGTCGGAGGGGCATGGATCGAACCCAGCGCCCTGGAGCAGGCGGAGCGGCTCCAGGTCCGGGGGATCATCGCCGGGAGTATGGAGGCTTCCCTTCTGCCGATGCTGCGAGATCTCTCCTTCCCGGTTGTTCTGACCGAGGGGTTCGGCCGTCTTCCCATGCATCCCGGGATCTTTCGAATTTTCTCCCTCTATCAGGGACGAGAGGCCTTTGTGCTGCGGCCGCCCGCCGGCCCGGATGGCTGGCCAGGCCGCCCGGAGATCCTGATCCCGGTTCCCACAGAGAGCCCACCTCCTCCTGAGCCCGCAGGAGAGGTCCATCTTCATCCCGGCGTCCGGGTGCGCCTGTTGCGGGAGCCCTATCGGGGGCGCACCGGAACGGTGTCGGAGCTCTCTCCTCGCCCGTGGACGCTGGATAGCGGTCTGCGAAGCTGGTGTGCGGAAATCCAGCTGGACGGAGAGGAGGGCAGGGTTTGGGTCCCGGTTTATAATGTGGAAGTTCTCCGCTCCTAATCGGACTTCAGACGAACACAAAGATTCCCCTCTCGCGGGGATTTTAGGGATGGGTAGGGCCACCGAAGGAGGCCTGCTCATCCCTGAGAGATGCGGAAGATCCTGACCAGGAGGCAACTCCAATGGCCGACGTCGATCTGGAAGAGCTGCCCCCGGAGGAAGGACAAAACCGGGCGTTCCTGCTGGGCGTGCTGGTCCTGGGGGGGCTTTTCGTGGCGCTTCTTTTCGCCATCGGCCTGTATCTGGCCCTGAGCGGCCCCGCTCGGGGGCGGCCGGCTGCGCCTGCGGGCGCGCCGACCCGAACACCGGTTCCCTCGCCGAGCCCGCTGCCGCCCACATATACACCCACCCCGAGTCCCACCCCGGTCCCGATCGCCACGCCGACCCCGCCGGTAGGTGTGGCCGGCGAGCCGACGGCTACCCCAACCCCCAGGGCCACCGCTACCCCGGTTCGTCCAACGCCCACTCCACAGCCGGGCGGGTTGCCGCAGACTGGGGGGAGCGGCCTCGGATGGGGGCTCGGCGCCATCGGTGTGCTGTTGCTGGCCTTCCTGGCCCGACGGCTCCGTTTGCGTCCCCGGGCTTCGTGATCAACGCGCGCTGCGAATTGAAACAAAATGATGGATCCTTCCCGGGTTGGGGGCTGGGTAAGCCGCCGAAGGTGGCCTGCCCAGCCCCGAGGTCTTTCAGCCGCATCGTCCCGTCCGCTCCCTATTTCCCCCGGCGGTTCATCTCGAAGAGGAATCGAAGCCCGTGCAGGGTCAGGTGAGGGTCAACCACCTGGATGGCCCGAACCTCATGGGCGATGATATCGGCCAGGCCGCCGGTGGCGATCACCCGCGCGGGTTCCTCCAGCTCCGCCTGGATTCGATGGATCATCCCCTCCACCATGCTCGCGAACCCCAGGATCAGGCCTGATTGCATGGCCTGGATCGTATTACGGCCGATGGCCCGGGGAGGCCGGGTGAGTTCCACCTGATACAGCTGCGCAGCCGCGGTGACCAGCGCTTCCGCGGCCACCAGGATCCCCGGGGCGATCGCCCCGCCCAGATATTCTCCTTCCCGTGAGATCACATCGAATACCGTGGCTGTCCCGAAGGCGATCGCGATGGCGGGCCCTCCATATAGCCGAAAGGTCGCCACCGCGTTCGCCACCCGGTCTGCGCCCACCTCCCGCGGGTTCTCCACGGCCAGCCGGATCCCGGTTTTGATCCCGGGCCCGACCATGAGAGGTTCAAGACCCAGGTAGTGCCGCACCATCTCTTCAAACACGGCCCGAAGGGGAGGCACCACACAGGCGATCGCGCAACCCCGGATCTCGCGCGGGCGGATCTTGTGAAGGGTGAAGAGGTTCATAAAGAGGGCGGCGTATTCATCGGCCAGGCGATGGCGCTGGGTGGAGAACCGCCAGTGGGCGATAAGGGATTCCCCATCAAAGACCCCCGCCTTGATATTGGTGTTCCCGATATCCAGACAGAGCAGCATCTGCGTCTCCTCCTCGCCCGGCTGTCATCCATGGCCCAAACCTTGCTTCCCCTCTGGACATGCGTCATTGGCCGCTGTCAAAGGAGGACAAGGGGTTTTCCTCCCTGCGGCTCCTGGGCCGTGGGGAGGGAATAGATATTTCATGGGCCGGGCGCCTCCGATGCCCGGCCTGTCGGTGACGAGTCCAGGGAAAGTGGGGATCCCTCATCTCCCTCCCCACGACCCGAAGGGCGCGGAGAGGGAAAGAGGGATGGGACGAGGGACCCCCCGCGCTATTCCCGTCATTCTGGGAGGAGGATATTGTCAATCAACCGGGTCTTCCCGATGTAGACGGCCAGCGAGAGCAGCGCCCGATCCTCCACCCGGTCCAGCTCCTGCAGGGTTTCCGGATCCGCCACACTCACATAATCCAGGCGGGCCAGCGGCTCGGCCTGGATCACCTCCCGCATGGCCTCTCGCAGGCGCTCCGCATCTCGTTCCCCCTGCTCATAGCGCGCTTTAGCGGCCTGGAGGGCCCGGAACAGCACAGTGGCCGCCCGTCGTTCCTCCGGGTTGAGATAGGTGTTCCGACTGCTCATGGCCAGGCCGTCCGGCTCCCGAACCGTTGGACAGACCACAATCTCCACCGGGATATTGAGGTCCTGAACCATGCGCCGGATCACAACGGCCTGCTGGGCGTCCTTCTGGCCGAAATACGCCCGGTCGGGCTGGACGATATTGAAGAGCTTGGTCACGACGGTGGCTACGCCCCGGAAGTGGCCGGGCCGGGCCGCGCCCTCCAGCGGTCGGCTGACCTCCTCAACGATCACCCAGGTTTGAAAGCCCGGCGGATACATCTCTTCCACCGAGGGGGCGAAGACGAGATCCACCCCCAGGGGCTCTAACAGTCGGAGATCTCGCTCCAGATCACGGGGATAACGGTTGTAGTCTTCGTGGGGCCCGAACTGCGTGGGATTGACAAAAATGCTGACGGCCACATGGTCGTTCTCCGCGCGGGCCCGACGGACCAGGGAGAGATGTCCTTCGTGGAGATACCCCATCGTCGGCACGAACCCCCATGTGCCCGGGAGGGCACGCCGGATGGCGCGGACTTCGGCGATCGTGCGAACCACCTGCATACTCTACCTCCACTTCATCGGCTTCAAGGCTGGGTGAGGGATTCTGGCCTCTTCAATATCAGGCACTCCCAGCCTGGCTTTTCCTTCGCAGTCCGGCATGGGAGTGCCCGTTCTTTTTGTGAACACCTGTGACGGGCACGCAAGTGCCCGCCCTCTTTTTGGGAACGCTTAGACGGGCACTCCGCTTCGCTCCGTGCCCGACTACAAACAAGGGGTTTTCCGTTCGTAGTAGGGCACGCAAGTGCCCGTTATTTCTGCAAGCGCCTATAACGTGCACTCCGCTTCGCCTCATGCCCTGCTACAAACAGGGCTTTTCCTGTCCGTAGTCAGGCGCGTCAGTGCTCGTTCTTTTGATGGGCCTGGAAACGCGACGAGGCCCCGCTATGAGACTGGCCTGCCCGGGATTTCGGAACGGGCTCCCGGAGGAAAGGACCCGGGCACCCATCGGGCTCTCCTCTTAACGTTGAGCCGGCTCCATCCGCGGGGTGATGGCCGATGGAGGCCATGCGCCCGAAGGGACCGGGCGCCCGGTCCGGGCCCGCTGTTCCTCCGCGGCCTTGACCCACCGCCAGAGCGCCTCGTTCAGCGGGGCCGGGACCCCAATCCGCCGGCCGATCGCGGCCACCGCGCCGTTCAGCGCATCGATCTCGGTCGGGCGTCCCCGGTGTAGATCCTGGCGCATGGAGGAAGAGTTCTCCGCTGTCCGCCGGCAGACCTCCGCCACAAAGCCTTCCGGGTCCTCGAAAGGCAGGGAGATGCCCTGGGCCCAGGCTATCGCCGCCGTTTCCCGCGCCACCCTCCGGGCCAGCCTCCAGAGATCCGATCGCTCCAGCAGGGCCCCATTCGGAACATCGAAGAGGGCCGTGATGGGGTTGATGGCCGTGTTAGCCACCAGTTTCCCCCAGATCACTCCCTGCAGGTCCTCCTGGAGTTCCACCTGGAATCCCGCTCGCTCCAGGAGATCTACAATCCTATCTACCTGCTCCCGGTTCGGGAGCGCAGCGCCCAGCCAGATTGGACCCTTCCCGCCCAGCCGGGCGTGACCGGGCGCAAGAAGGGTGGCGCCCATGGTGGTGACCCCCTGAAGGGCGCGAGGAGGGCCCAGGATCTCCCGAAGGGTCTCCAGCGGCCCCAACCCGTTTTGAAGGGTCAGGGCCACCCCCTCCGGCCGCAGGACCTGCTTCGCCCACCGCGCGGCCCGTTCGGTCTGATAGGCCTTCACCAGGATCAGCGCGAGGTCGCATGGGGGGACTTCCGCCGGATCCCCGGCGACCGCCACGCGGGCGGTTTCCTCCCCCTCGGCCGTCGTCAGGCGTAAGCCATGCCTCCGGGTGGCCTCCAGGGCCTCCGCCCACGTGCCCAGCATCCAGACCTCGGCAACGCGAGCCAGGCGGACCCCGAACAGGGTCCCCATGGCGCCGGTGCCCAGCAGGGCGATCCGCATCATCGCGGCTCCTCCACCGGTGTGGGAGTGGGGAAGGTCTCCAGCATGGCCTGGAAGGCTGCCAGCTCGTCCGGATCCATCGGGAAGGTGTGCTCCGGGCTGGGGAAGCGACGGCTTCGCACGTCCTCACAGTAGGCCTGAACGGCCCGCACGATCTCGTTGTGGAGGTCCGCATACTTCTTGACAAAGCGCGGCGTGAAGCGTTCAAAGAGGCCCAGGAGGTCGTGGAGGACCAGCACCTGTCCGTCGCAGCCGGCCCCTGCCCCGATGCCGATGGTGGGGATCCGCAGGCGCTGCGTGATCGCCGCGGCTACCGGCTCTGGGACCATCTCCAGGACGATGGCGAAGCAACCGGCGGCTTCGAGGGCCAGAGCGTCCTCCAGCAATCGTCGGGCGTCGGTTGCCGTGCGCCCCTGAAGGCGGTAGCCGCCCAGCTTGTGGAGGGATTGGGGGGTGAGGCCGATGTGGCCCATCACCGGGATCCCGGCCCGCACAATGGCCTCGATGGTGGGAACCATCTCCCGCCCTCCCTCCAGTTTGACGGCGTCCATACCGGCCTCTTTCAGGAACCGGCCGGCATTTCGAACCGCCTCCGCGATGTCCGCCTGGTAGGTCATAAAGGGAAGATCCCCCACCAGCAGTGCGGAAGGGTTCGCCCGGGCAACTGCTTTCGCGTGGTGGAGCATTTCCTCCATCGTCACCGGAAGCGTGTTGGGGTAACCGAGGACGACCATGCCGAGGGAGTCCCCCACCAGGATCACATCGACGCCCGCCTGATCCACGGCGAGGGCCGTCGGATAATCATAGGCCGTGATCATGGTGATCGGCTCACGGGCCGCCTTCCGGGCCTGCAGTGTGTGGATGGTGACTTTTTTGCGGGCCATGGTCCCCTCCGGAACGTTCGGAAAGCCTGTGAGGATAGAGGTATACCGGTGAAGCCATACGGGCGGCGCGGATGGATGGAGCGCGCAAGCCGCCCGGATGGATCAAGGGGAGGCGCTGGGTGATCTTTCCGCCCTCCCCCTGGCCTGGCCTTTCGGTCGAGGCCGGGGGCGGTCGGGGGTGAGGATAGAAAGGGAGCCGCCTCCGAAAGGCGAGCATCACCGGAAAGGGGCAATGAGGGTCGGAAGAGGTCACGTGGGTTGAACCG
>JAEVEY010000073.1 GCA_016842045.1 Candidatus Thermoflexus sinensis
GGGGGCAAGGTTTTTTCTCCCCCCTCCCCACGGCCCAAAGGGCCGTGGGGAGGGGGGAGAAAGGGGGGTGGGGCCATTCCGTTCCACCTTTAGAGCTTTCAACTGCGTAACTCCTAACATCCATATCCGTATGGCGTTGCGTGAGAATGGCTGAATTGTTATCATTCCACAAAACATCGCACGCATTTGCAACCAGGCAGCCGGAATAGATAACATCCGGGAAGGAAAGGGGCACAGGATGGGATTTCGATGGAAATGGATCGGGTTGACCCTGCTGGTGGCTTTCATGGGCATGGGGGCCCTCTGGGAGGGCCTTCATCGCCTTCCCCCACGCTATATCGCCCGACTGGTTCCGGAGCCTCTTCAGCCATGGTTCTGGCCGGCGCATCCCGAAGAGGTCCCCACGCCGATGGCGACGGTCCCCCCGGAACGGCTGACAGTTCTCCTCACCCCGATCGCTCCCCGCCCTTCCCCCACGGGAACGGCGCTTCCCTCCCCGACCCCGAGTCCCTCCCCATCGCCGGTGTCCACCCTCCCGCCGACGCTCACCCCGTCCCGCTCGATTCCAACGCCGACCGTTACCCGGGCGGCGTTCCCGGGGCCGACCCAGGCGGCGCGAAACACGCCGGCAGCGCTGGATCAGGCCGATGTGTTGCTCTACGGGGTGCGCCATGCGTTCCAGACCTGGAACAATTGCGGTCCGGCGACCCTGGCGATGGCGCTGAGCTTCTATGGATGGCGGGGCACCCAGCGGGATGCGGCGGCTGTCCTGAAGCCGGATCCAGAGGATAAAAATGTCTCACCGGAGGAAATGGCGGCCTTCGCCCGGAGCCTCGGGCTTGGCGCGCGGGTTCGGGTGAACGGAGACATCGAGCTCCTCAAGCGACTGCTTCGATCCGGCTTCCCGGTCATCATCGAAACGGGCTTCGAGCCGGATCCCAAACAGGGATGGATGGGACACTATAAGCTCCTGATCGGCTACAGCGAGCGGGCGGGGCAGTTTATCATTATGGACTCCTATATGGGGCCCAATCAGGGGGTTCCCTATGGAGAGGTGGACCGTTACTGGCGGCACTTCAATCGAACATATATCGTGATCTACACCCCGGAGGCGGAGGGCCGCCTGCGGGAGTTGATCGGCCCGGTCTGGGATGACGACCGTCGGATGTGGGAGGAAACGCTGGCGCGGGCGCAGGAGGAGCTGGCGGCAAATCCTCAGGATGCCTTCGCCTGGTTCAATGTGGGCGCCGCGCTGTTCCATCTGGGGCGAGCGGAGGACGCCGCAACGGCATTCGATCAGGCCCGGGCCTTGCGATTGCCCTGGCGGATCCTGTGGTATCGGTTTGAGCCCTTCGAAGCGTATCTGGCCGTCGGCCGTTACGCCGATGTGATCGCTCTGGCGGATGCGAACCTGCGGGTGACCCCTTACGTTGAGGAATGGTATGACTATAAAGGCCAGGCATTGCTGGCGCTGGGGGATCGAGAGCGGGCCCGGGCGCTCTTCGAACAGGCGCTCCGGTTCAACCCCAACTTCCAGGCCGCCCGAGCTCATCTGACGGCCCTATCGCCGTGACTGGTAGGACAACTGCTTGCAGTTGTCCTACCGCTCCTGCATCCAGCGTCCGAAACGGATCATCCACGCCCCGACCTGGAACCGGAGGGTTTCCTGTTCCCCTTCCTGTTCGGCGGCCCTGCGCATTGTCTCTACCCGGGCTTCCGCCTCTCGATTTCGGCGATATACCCAGGCCCAAAGAGCGGGATCCATAAACATTTTACACCTCCAGTTTCATCCAACCTCATTATGCTAATCGATAAGATCAATATTGTCAAGTATTAAATTTCAAAACAGGAGATTCCGCGTTTCGTCCTTTCGGAAAGGATTTTGAGGCTGGGGGGTGCCGAAGGCGGCCCATCGAACCGAAAGAAGGGGATGGAGCTGGGCGGGTCACCTTCAGCGGCCCGCCCAGCCCCAGAATTTCTTCCTACCCAATGCCTGAAGTGCCCTGGAGGGGGAGGAGCCCATGGGTCACTTCATGGAGAGCTTGCCGCCAGAAGTCTCGGGGAATTCCCAGCGGACCTTTGCATTAGAGACGGGCTGCCGGTAAGCTATTCCTCGAACCCCTTCCACATTCTGGATTGGAGAATTGAAGTCATGGACCCGGAGATCCGCAAGCGCACACTGAGGTTGATCACCTATGGCCTTTACGTGCTCACTGCGGCGGACGGCGAGGAGATCGCCGCCGGGACGGTGAACTGGCTCTCCCAGGCCTCGTTCAACCCGCCTCTGGTGATGGTGGGGGTCAAGCGGGACAGCCATCTCCATGCGTTGATCGAGCGGACCGGTCGATTCGCTGTGAACATCCTGGGGGCCGGGCAGAAGGAGATCGCCGCCGCCTTCTTCCGTCCCACCCAGGTATCCGAGGGCCGGCTGAACGGTTACCCCTTCGAACGAGGCCCACAAACCGGCGCGCCGCTTCTGCTGGACCTGCCCGCGTGGTTTGAAGCGCGGGTGACCGATGCGGTGCATCGGGGAGATCACACCGTGTTTGTGGCCGAGGTCATCGAGGCCGGGCTGCGGGATCCCGCGGCGAAGCCGCTGGTGATGTGGGATACCGGATGGTATTACGGGGGATAAAGAATGGGCAACTCGCTTTCCCCGCTAACTCCGGCGACCTGAAGTTCTAAAACCCATCGCAACCAGGTGCCACTTTACTCCCTGAGGAGGCCCGGATGGTTCGGATCGTGACGGACAGCGGCGCGCATCTTCCGCCGGAACTGTTTCGCCAGTATGAGATCACGCTGGTCCCTCTGGTGGTGAACATGGGCGGGCGGACTTACTATGAGGGGGAGGATCTGGATCTGGAGGCCTTTTATCACTATCTCCGGACCTCCCCGACGCTCCCCACGACCTCTCAGCCGCCGGTGGGTCGGTTCTATGAGGCCTATCGCCAGTTAAGCAAGGCCGGGCATCCCATTGTATCCATCCATCTTTCCTCCGCGTTGAGCGGGACCTATGCAGCGGCGGTGGCGGCCCGGGAGATGCTCCCCGAGGCCGAAATTCACGTGGTGGATACCCGGTTGATCTCCGTTCCGCAGGGGATCCTGGTGCTGGAAGCCGCCCGGATGGCCCGTGCGGGGGCAACAGCCCGGGAGATCGTGGAGCGCCTGGAGTTCATGAAAGCCCGCACGGTGTTTTATTTCGTCCTGGACACCCTGGAGTATCTGGCCAAGGGGGGGCGGGTGAGCAACATCCAGGCCCTGATGGGGAACTTGCTCCAGTTAAAGCCGATCCTCAAGCTCCATGAGGGCCGGATTGAGGCGCATGAGCGGGTGCGGACGACTCAACGGGCCCGGGCCCGGCTGCAGGAGCTGATCCGGGAATATGCGCGCGGGCGGCGGGATCTGCGGATCGGGGTGATGCACACCCGGCTTTCGGAGGTGGCGGAAGTCATCGCCCGCACCCTGCAGGAGGAGTTGCAGCCAACGGAGATCTTCGTCGCCGAAGCGGGGCCGGCCGTGGCCACCCATGCCGGGCCAGGGGGATTGGGGCTGGCGTGTTATGGGGAATAGGCTTGTTGCGTAACTACGGCAAGGGGGCTTTTGAGGCGAGGGCGATCGTCTCTCCAATCACGCAACGAGTTTAGTCTAATGAAAAGAACGGCCCCCTCAGCTGCCCTCGCAAGAGGGAGCTCGGAGGGATTGGGGCGGGCACCGAAGGCGCCCGCCCCAATCCCAAAACAGAACTGAGATAAAGAAGGGATCCACGCCCTCAACGGGCGTGGGATCCCGGGTTCGGATGGTTGTATCCCCGTCCGATCCCCCGGTAGATGAACCCCAGTTCCCGCATCAGCTCCGGCTCGTAGATATTGCGGCCGTCAATGATCACCGGCCGGCGCATGAGCTGCTTGATCCGTGGGAGATCCAGATGCTTGAACTCGTTCCAGTCCGTCACCACCACCAGGGCGTCCGCGCCATCGGCCAGCTCGTAGGGATCGGCGCACATGATCAGCTGGGGCAGGACTCGGGCGGCGTTGGGCATGGCCACCGGATCATAGGCACGAACGATGGCGCCTTCCTGCAGGAGATAGCCCGCGATCTCCAGCGCGGGGGCCTCCCGGATGTCATCGGTGTTCGGCTTGAAGGCCAGCCCCAGCAGGCCGATCACCATGCCGCTCAGGTCCTCCAGGATCTCCTTCAGCTTCCCCACCACCCGCCGCCGCTGATCCCGGTTGATCTCCACGACGGCCTGGAGCAGCTGGGGGTGGCAGCCGTGAACGATCGCCATATGGATGAGGGCTTTGACATCCTTTGGGAAACACGATCCCCCCCATCCGACCCCCGCGTCCAGGAAGGCGCGGCCGATACGCTTATCGAAGCCCATGCCGGCAGCCACCTCCTTGACGTCGGCGCCCAGGGCCTCGCAGATGTTCGCGATCTCATTAATGAAGGAGATCTTGGTGGCGAGGAAAGCGTTGGAAGCGTATTTGATCATCTCCGCGGTGCGCAGATCGGTGATCATGATGGTGCTGCGCAGAGGAAGGTAAAGCTGCGCCACCTTCTCCGCCGCCTCCCGATCCAGCGATCCTAACACGATGCGATCCGGGTTCATAAAGTCATAAACCGCTGATCCCTCCCGCAGGAACTCCGGGTTAGAGACCACCCAGAACGGGATGGGCTGACGCTGGCGGCTGCGCACGATATCCGCGACCCAGTCCCCTGTGCCCACCGGCACGGTGCTCTTGTTGACGATGATCATGGGGTGATCCATCACCTCACCGATGCGCTCAGCCGCCATGCGCACATACCGCAGATCCGCCTCCCCATCCACTCCCTCCGGGGTTCCCACGGCGATGAAGACGAACTCCGCCGGGAGGCCGTTGATGCCCTCCTCATAAGAGGTGGTGAAGGAGAGCCGGCCAGCCTTCATATTGCGGCGGACGATCTCCTCGAGCCCCGGCTCGAAGATAGGAAGGCGGCCCTCCTGGAGCATGGCGATCTTCTCCTCGTTGATATCCACACACGCCACCCGATTGCCCAGGTCGGCCAGGCAGGCCGCTGTGGTGAGCCCGACATAGCCCGCGCCGATCACACAAATCCGCTTCATCCATGCCTCCCGAGAGGATGATCTGCAGGATGGCCCCGTGGTCCCGCCCGCCGCACCGATTGCCCATCCTTACGACAGGGATCCCCCTCTTCCCCACCGAAAGCGGGGAGGAATGGGGATCCCATAAGGCACAGCCATCCCATGAATGGTTCATATCCGCTCGGAGCGCTCTATAACCGGCCATCGCTCCGCCGGGAGCACGCCAGCCATCAGCAGTCCAATCTGTTGCAGCGTGGCCTCTGCTCGATCCAGGACAGCGACGAGGCGGCCCCGATACATCACCGCAATCCGATCCGCCAGGGAGAAGATCTCATCCAGCTCCGTGGAAACCAGAAGCACAGCCGCCCCCTGATCCCGCATCTCCACGATCTTGCGGTGGATATATTCCGTTGCCCCCACATCCAGACCCCGGGTGGGCTGGTTGGCGACCAGCAGGCGGATGGGGCGGGAAAGCTCCCGCGCGGCGATCACCTTCTGCTGGTTGCCTCCGGAGAGGCTTCGCACCGGGGTATAGGGACTGGGCGTTCGGATGTCATAGAGAGCGATGAGCCGCCGTGCGTGATTCAGAACCGCCTGGGGCTGCCGCTGAATGCCGCGGGCGAAAGGAGGCTGATAGTAGGTGTTCAGCACCAGATTGTCCGCCACGGAGTAAGGCAACACCAGGCCGTGCTTCTGACGGTCCTCCGGGATGTGAGCCATCCCCCGTTCGGTTCGATGACGGGGCGGTTGGAGGGTGACTTCCTCGTCGAGCAGGAAGATCCGGCCGCCGGCAGCCGGCCGTAACCCGACCAGGGCCTCGATCAGTTCCGTCTGGCCGTTGCCCTGCACCCCGGCGATCCCCAGGATCTCGCCCGCCCGCACGGAGAAGCTGACCCCATTGACCACCATCGCCCCCCGGTCGTCGCGGACCCGGAGATCCTCCACACGCAGGACCTCCGGGCCGGGCCGGGCTGGGGTCTTCTCCACGGTCAGCATCACTTCGCGGCCAACCATCATCGCCGCCAGATGCGCCTCGTCGGCCTCCTGGGGCGTCAGGGTACCTACCACGCGGCCGTTCCGGAGCACCGTGATGCGATCGGCGACGGCCAGGACCTCCTTCAGTTTGTGAGTAATGAAGATGATTGAGACCCCCTGCTGCTGCAGGCGGCGCATCACCCGGAATAGCTCTTCGGTCTCCTGAGGCGTCAACACCGCCGTCGGCTCGTCCAGGATCAGGATGTCCGCCTTCCGGTAGAGGGCTTTCAGGATCTCCACGCGCTGCTGGACCCCGACCGGCAGATCCTTCACCAGCGCTTCCGGATCCACCTCGAGGCCGTATCGCTGGGAGAGGGCGCGGACTTCCTCCACCGCTCGCCGGAGATCCAGGAAGGGTCCACGGCGGACCTCCTGACCCAGGATGATGTTCTCCGCCACGGTGAACACGGGCACCAGCATGAAATGCTGGTGGACCATCCCGATGCCCAGGCGGATGGCGTCGCTGGGGCTGCGGATCTCCACCGGCTGGCCGTTCACGTAGATCTCCCCCTCATCGGGGTGATAGAGGCCGTAGAGGATATTCATCAGGGTGGTCTTTCCCGCCCCATTCTCCCCCAGGATTGCGTGGATTTCCCCTCGACGCAGCGAGAAGTTCACGTGATCGTTGGCGATCACCCCCGGGAAGCGCTTGACGATCCCCACGGCCTGCAGGATCGTCCCATCCACGGAGAGGGGAGCCGGGGCGGGATGGGCCGCCCGACGCCGGGGCGGCAGGGCTTCTTTCTCATAGGGTTGCCCATCGGCAGCAGGGGGGATCGTCCGGCCCACGATGCCCGTGAGCACCAGCATCGTCATCACATAGGGCACCATGCCCACAAACTGGGAGGGGGCGGGGAACTCGAACTGCTGGGCGTTGGCCTGAAGGGCCTGGGCTGCTCCAAAGAGGAGCGTAGCCGCCCAGGCGCCGAACGGCGTCCAGTTCCCGAAGATCATCGCCGCCAGGGAGATGAAGCCCCGACCGCTGGTCATCAGGGGCTCGAAGGCCGGCACCGACTCCAGGGTGAAGTAAGCGCCAGCCAGGCCGGCGATGGCCCCTCCCAGGACCACGTTGATGTAGCGAAGGCGAATGACATCAATCCCCAGGGTGTCTGCGCCGCGGGGATGCTCGCCCACCGCCCGTGTCCGCAGCCCCCACACGGTCCGGAACAGGAGGATATGCACCAGGATCACCAGGATCGGCGCCAGCCAGGTGATCGGCTGCTGGTTGAAGATGCTCCCCACCAGAGGGAGGTCTGAGAGGACGGGCAGGGCGATGCGGGGCAGCACTCCGGGGGAATGGGGCATCTGGCCGCCGAAGAAAAGCTGACGGTTCAGATAGCCGGTGATCCCAACTGCCAGGATGTTGATGACCGTCCCGCTGATGATCTGATCGGTTTTGTAGGTGACTGAGAGGACGGCGTGGAGCAGGCCCAGGAGGGCGCCGGTGAGGATGGCGATGAGCACGCCCAGGAGGAGGGCCAGGAGCCCGGGAGCGCCGGCGTCGTAGATGTAGAGTGAGGCCGTGAATCCGGTGAACGCCGCCGTCAGCATCATGCCCTCGATGGCGATGTTCACCACCCCGCTCCGTTCGCAGAAGATGCCGGAGAGGGCCCCCAGCACCAGCGGGGTGGAAACCCGGATGGTGGTGGACAGCATGCTGACGATGATCACTGCCGCCGGATAGCGCCCGTAGCCCAGCGCCACCGCTGTTCCAAAAATCAGGGCGATCACGCCGATGACAAAGCCGAATCGACGCGCGTCCATTCTGTATCCTCTCTGAAAAGAAGACTGGTTTTCATAGAACTGACGCCGTTCGCCTTTATCTCAGCGAATTGGGAACCGAACATGCTCTGTTGCGATCTTGGCGGTACCCGCGCGGGTTTCGCGTTTGCCCCTCCCCACGTCGCTTCGCGGCGGGGGGAGGGGGTAAATAAAGCCTCTAGTTTGCAACAGAGCAAACCGAACATCGAAGGTGCCCGGCTTTCACAGCTCCCCCCACCCGCGGGTCAGCACCATCCGTTCGGCCTCGGCTGCCCTTCGGAAGAGGGGACGATAGAGGGCGCGCACAATGGCTTCTGCGGCCACGAACATCAAAATCAACGCCTGGATCACGGAGATCAGGTCCACCGGGACCTGAGTGAGAAATTGCATGCGACTGGCCCCGTTGCGCAGGGCGCCGAAGAGGAAGGCCGCCAGCACCACGCCCAGAGGATGGACCTTGCCTAACAGCGCGATGGCGATGGCATCGAAACCGTATCCCAGGTTGAAGCTGAGCTCGTGACGGTAATTGAGCCCGGTCACCTGCACCGCGCCGGCCATCCCGGCCAGGAAGCCGCTCATGGCCATGGTGAGAACAGTGATCCGGACGATGGGGATGCCCGCATAGCGGGCGGCGTGGGGGTTCAGGCCCACCGTCCGAATCTCGAAGCCCAGCGTGGTCCGCCACAGAAGCCAGGCCACTAATAGGGCCATCCCCAGGGCGATCAGGAAGCCGGCGTGGAGGCGGAGATCCGGGTCCGCGAACAGCCGGGGAAGCCGGGCCGTCTCGGCGATCCGGGGCGTCCGCGCGACCACATTCGTGGGGCTGGGATCCCGCATGGGGCCGTTCAGGAGGTAGCTGGCCATCAGGAGGGCAATGTAATTCATCATGATCGTGTTGATGACCTCATGTCCGCCTGTGCGTGCCTTCAGCCAGCCCGGGATCGCCGCCCAGAAAGCTCCGGCCAGGGCTCCGCCCAGGATCGCCAGGGGGATATGAAGGACAGCCGGGATCGTCCCGCCAAGCAGCGAGGGAAGGGCATACCCGATCCATGCCGCCACGATGGCCCCCAGGGCGAGCTGTCCCTCCGCCCCGATGTTGAACAGTCCACCGTGGAACGCCAGGGCGATGCCCAGCCCAGCGAAGACATAGGGGGTCATCTGGACGAAGGTCTCGCTGAGGGCTTTCGGGGATCCGAAGGCTCCTTCCCAGAGCCCCCGGTAGGCCAGAAGGACCAGGAGGGGTTGACCCGTAGCCAGGGTCACCACAATGCCGCCCATCACCAGGGCAGTGAAGACGGCCAGGATCGGAACCCACAGCGCGCTCCCCTGGACCGATTGTCGCAGGAAAAGGGTGAGCCTGTCCAGCCGCCCTCCCCATGCCTCAAGAATTCCCCGCGCGTTCCGCTCCACCATTCACCTCCCATCCTTTGCCAGAGCATTTTTGAGCAGGGCGAGCGCCGAAGACGCTCATCCCCGCCCCCAAAAGCCTCCCCGAGGAGCAGGTTGCATCCATCCAGGTCACGGGATGACTTTGATTTTACGCGCGATGAATTGGACGAGGCAAGCGTTATGAGGGAACCATCCGGTAATCCAGCCGTGTTCCCATGGGGGACGAAAGGTGCCGAAGTCCCTCTCACAGCGCAAAGGGCTGCAAGGGAGGGAAGAAGAAGCTTTCGGGATATGCAGGGCGCGCCGAAGACGCACCCTGCATACGAGTACACGACGGATGGCTCATCCTCCAGCCTCACCTTCCCGTTGAAGACTCCAGCCATGCCTGGACCACGGGTCCGATTTCGCTCAGGGGGCCCCGGTGGATCGTGCATGGAGGAAGCGCCATCAGAAACCATGCGCCGTATGAGCGGCTCGTGATCCGTCGGTCCAGGATCAGCACCACCCCCCGGTCAGAGCGGCTGCGGATCAGCCGCCCGAATCCCTGACGGAACCGCAGCACGGCCTCCGGCACGGCATAATCGAGGAACGGGTCTCGATACTGAGTGCTCCGGGCAGCGAAAACAGGCTCGTCCGGAACCTCGAAGGGAAGCCGGGTGATTACCAGACAGGAAAGCGCCTCGCCCGGGATGTCCACCCCCTCCCACAGGCTTCGGGTCCCCAGCAACACGGCCCGTTCCGCGGATCGGAAGCGCTCCACCAGCTGACGTCGGGAGCTCCCGTCGCCCTGCTCATACACGGCGATCCCGACCCTGGCCAGGGGGGCGGCCAGGGCCCGAGCAGCCCGCCGCAGGGGAGCATATGCGGTGAAGAGCACCATGGTGCGCCCCCCGATGGTTCGGGCAGCTTCCAGAATTGCCTGCTCCACCGCCCGCTGGTAGCCGGCCTGGCCGGGCTCCGGGATATCCGTCACCAGATACAGCAAAGCGTTCCGCCGATAATCAAAAGGGGAATCCAGGGCCAGCTCCTCCATCTCCCAGGCCCCGAGCCGGTTTTTGAGATGGGCGAAGGAGGGTTCCTGGCGCTCCCGATCCACCGTCCGCAGGGTGGCCGAGGTCATGATCACGCACCGCTTCGGCTCCAGCAGGTGCCGCCGCACCAGCGGCCCCACATCGAGGGGGGCGGCATACAGGCCCACGCGGGCCCAGTTCCCCTCGCCCACATGGCCTTCCAGCCAGTAGACCGTATCCGGCGCTGGCTTTCGGATGGCGGCTTCCAGCGCCTGGCGGATTTTCTCGAAATCATGGCTGAGCCCGTTCGCCAGCCCCAGGGCTTCCTCCACTTCCGTGAACCCGTGGTCCAGCAACTCTGTGAGCGCAGCCCGGATCGCGTTCAGGGCTTCCTGAATCGCCCCCCAGCGAACGGCGAGGAGCTCCCAGGCCTGCTCCACCGCAGCCCAGGCGGGACGGTTCCGCTCGGTGCCTGTGAGCAGAACCTTGCGGGCGTATTCTCCGCTGCCCGGAGCGGTCTCTTCCAGAAAGGCCGTGAGGGCGTTCATCAGGACATCCACGCCGGTTCGGGCCGCTTCCACCGCATCGCTCAAACGGCGGGTCATACCGGCCAGCGTGTTGCGCAATGCGGGGGGAAGGTTCCGCCCCAGCTGGAGCAGGGCCCCGACCAGCCCGCCCCGATGCTCCCGGGCGCTCCCGGCCTCCTGGAGCAGCCGCAGCAACCCGAAGCGATCAATCTCCACCGTTAGCTGCTTTGTGGCCGCCTGCTCCAGATGGTGAGCCTCGTCGATGATCAGATGGCGATGCTCCGGGAGCACCATATTCTGCGTGGCAGCATCGGCGAAGAGCAGCGCGTGGTTCACAATGATCAGGTGGGCGGCTTCCGCGGCTTTCCGGGCCCGATGGAGGAAGCAGCCCCCTTCGCCCCACGCGGCGCACACCTCGGCCGTGCACGTCTCGTTGTCCGCGGAGAGGCGAGCCCATAACGCCCGTTCTACGGGCGTGGGCAGATACAGCTCATCGCCGTCCCCTGTTTGCGTCGTGGGCAGCCACACCAGAATCTTGGCCAGCACCCGCATCTCCTCGACGCTGGCCGGACCGGCGTGCCGCAGATGCGTCAACCGGGCCGGGCACAGGTAATGCGCCCGGCCTTTCAGCAACGCCACTCGCAGGGCTGAGCCATCGGCCAGGCCGGATTCGGATAGCAGGCGCTGAAGGATCGGGATGTCCTTCTGGAGCAGCTGTTCCTGGAGGTTGATGGTGTTGGTGGAAATCACCACGCGCTCCCCGTTTCGCATGGCCCAGAGGGCGGCCGGGATCAGATAGGCCAGGCTCTTGCCCACTCCGGTTCCCGCTTCGATCATCCAGTGCTTCCCTTCGTTAAACCCCCTGACAATGGCCCGGAGCATGGCCACCTGCTGGGAGCGATGCTCATATTCCGGGAAGATCCGGGAGAGGGCGCCGCCGGGCTCTAACAGCCGGGCCAGCTCCTCCTCATCGAGGGGCTGGGGTTGCGGCCTGGGGCGCAGCGGTCGCGCCCGCACGGGAGGGGGGGCGAGATAGGATTCGGGGGTGGCCAGGCCCTTCGCCCGCAGCTGGGCCCCGATGCTCTGGTCGGCGAATCGTCCACGCTGCACGGCCCGCAGGGCCTCCTCAAAGAAGCGCCGGGGCGGCCAGGGGAGATGGGCGGCATGGCGGACGATTTCCTCGAGAATCGGCTCGGGCAGCTGGCAGGCCCGCTCGAACAGGGCCAGGAACAGCCGGTGGGTCAGCCGGGCGTCCTCCAGCGCCCGGTGAACCACTCCTACGGGGATCCCCAGGTTGTGGGCCAGGGTGGAGAGGCCGTGGGCGCCGGCATAGGGGACCAGGATGGCCGCCAGTTCATAGGTGTCCAGGGCCTCGTTGTCCAGGAAGAGGCCATGGCGGCGCAGGAATGCCAGATCCTGGTCAATGGAGTGGCCCACCAGCATGGCATTCCCCACGATCGCCCGGAGGCGGGGCAGGACCGCCCGCAAGGGGGGCGCCTGTTCGGCCTCCTCCGGCCGGATCCCGGTGAGCTCGACCACCGAGGGGGGGATCGGCCGTTCGGGGCGGACCAGGGTGCTCCAGGTGTCGAGCACGGTCTCCCCCCGGAACTTGACGACCCCGATCTCGATGATGGCATCCGTTTCCGGGTCCAGACCCGTGGTCTCCAGATCCAGGGCCACAAAAATCGAAGGCATGATGCTGATGAACCTCGTGGAAGATCAGCTTTGGGAGTTACAGCGAGGCCGTCTCTGATAGCCTCTTCTGTCCGCAAAAGCTCTCGAGCTTTCCAAACGAGATCATGCTCCCCTGGTAAGCCCGCTACTGGGCCTCTGTGTGGGCGGGCCGCGTACGCGGCCCGCCCACACAGAAAATTTTCCTTCAACTCTTTTTCATCTTTGCGTTTGCGGCAAAGCAGGTCCCGAACAAAAAAGAGGGGGTTGGGACCGAATGCGGAACGCCTCCCCAACCCCCGGGTGCTTCTTCCAGCCTTCCTGCTTTAAAGGTCGATGGCCGTGGTCACCGCCTCCGCCAGCGTGGGACCGGTGCCGCCTCGGGACATCTCCGCCATGCCCCGCTTCTCGGCGTAATACCGGAACCCGGTCCCGGCAGGGATCAGACGGCCGATGATCACGTTCTCCTTCAGGCCCCGCAGCTCATCGATCTTGCCCTCCAGCGCCGTCCCGGCCAGCACCCGGATGGTGTGCTGGAAGGAAGCGGCCGACAGGAAGGAATCCGTCGCCAGGGCGGCCTTTGTGATGCCGAGCAGGACCTGCTGGGCTGTAGCCGGGCGCTTGCCCTCCGCGACCAGTTTGGCGTTGATGTCCTGGAGGAGCAAACGATCCACCAGGTCGCCGGGCAGGAAGTCGGTGTCGCCCGGGTTGATGATCTGGACCTTGCTCAGCATCTTGCGGATGATGATCTCGAAGTGCTTGTCGTTGATGTTCACGCCCTGGGAGCGATAAACCTTCTGGAGCTCGCTGAGCAGATAGAGCTGCACCGCCTCACGGCCCAGCAACCGCAGGATCCGATGAGGATTCTTGGGCCCTTCGGTCAGCGCGTCCCCTGCCTTCACCCGCTGCCCTTCCTCCACCAGCAGGCGGGCGGTGGCCGGAACCTCGTATTCCCGCTCATCCCGGAGCTCATAGACCACTTTCAGCGGCTCGCCCTTGCGGTAAACCACGCGCCCGCCGTGCCGGGCCGTGATCTGTTGCTCCCCACGGCTGGCCAGCACCTGACCCTCCACGACCTCCTGGCCGTCCTCCACCTTGATTGACCAGTTGCCGGGGATCTCATAGACGTCTTCCTTCCGCTCGCTCTTGACGATGCGGATCCGCCGCACCCCTTCCTCGGTGCGATAGATATGGACGACGCCGTCGATGTCGGCCATCAGGCCTTCACCCCTGGGATGCCGGCGGGCCTCGAAGAGCTCCTCCACCCGCGGCAGACCCTGCGTGATATCGGCCACGCCGGCCACGCCGCCCGTATGGAAGGTCCGCAGGGTGAGCTGGGTCCCGGGCTCGCCGATCGACTGGGCGGCGATGATCCCCACCGCCGTGCCAACCTCCACCAGCTGGCCTGTCCCAAGATCACGGCCATAGCAGAGGGCGCAGACCCCATAGCGCAGCTGGCAGGTCATCGGCGAGCGGACGTAGACCTCCTGGACGCCCGCCTTCTCAATGCGCTCCGCCAGCACCTCGTCCAGGAGCGTGCCGGTGTCGGCAATCAGGGCACCCGTTCGGGGATCGAAGACCGGCGCAGCCAGGACCCGACCGAAGATCCGTTCCCGCAGCGTTTGGCCGCCTACATCATCGCTGGCCCGGATCCAGATACCGGAGCGAGTGCCGCAATCATGGGCGTTGATAATGACGTCCTGGGCGACATCCACCAGGCGGCGGGTGAGATAACCGGCATCAGCGGTGCGCAGGGCGGTGTCTGCGAGGCCCTTCCGGGCACCGTGGGTCGAGATGAAGTATTCAATGGTGGTCAGCCCCTCCCGGAAGTTAGAACGGATCGGGAGCTCGATAATCCGGCCAGTCGGATCGGCCATCAGGCCGCGCATACCGGCCAGCTGCGCCACTGGCTGGAAGCCGCCCTTGGTGGCGCCCGAGAGGGCCATGATGGTCACGTTGTTATCCGGGCTCATGGTTTGCTTCACCGCCTCGGCGACCTCGTTGGTCGCTCGCTGCCACAGGTCGATCACCCGGTTGTAGCGCTCCTCTTCCGTCAGCAGACCTCGCCGATACTGGCGCTCCACCTCAGCCACCAGGGCCTCGTAGCGGGCCAGCACGTCCCGCTTGGCCGGCGGGATCGGAAGGTCGGCCACCGCGATGGTTACGCCGGAGCGGGTGGCGTAGCGGAAGCCGATCTCCTTCAGCCGATCCACCATCTCCACCGTGGCCTCCGGCCCCAGCCACTGGAAGCACTGGGCCACGAGATCCTTGAGCCGGCCTTTATCCATTGTCTCATTCACGAAGCGCAGCCCCTCGGGCAGGACCAGGTTGAAGAGAACCCGCCCGACGGTGGTCTCGATCAGGCGCCGGCGTGGCTTGCCATCCGGATACCGCTGCCCGTTTTCATCGTAGACCGTATCGGTGTAGACGCGAATCGGCGTGTGCAGGGCGATCTTGCCCAGGTTGTAGGCCAGCTCGACCTCCTCCAGGCTTGCGAAGACCTTCGGCGTCTCCGCCTGGCCGTTCGGGAGGGTCATCGTCATGTAATAACAGCCCAGCACCATGTCCTTGGTGGGGCCAACCACAGGCTCACCGTTGGCGGGCAGCAACAGGTTCTTGCTGGACAGCATAAGGTTCCGGGCCTCCCAGACAGCCATATCCGAGAGCGGAACGTGGACAGCCATCTGGTCCCCGTCGAAGTCGGCATTGAAGGCGGCGCAGACCAGCGGATGGATCTGGATCGCCTTCCCCTCCACCAGGACCGGCTCGAAGGCCTGAATGCCCAGACGGTGGAGGGTAGGGGCCCGGTTGAGCAGCACCGGCCGCTCCTTGATGACCTCCTCCAGAACCTCCCAGACCTCCGGCCTCTGGCGTTCGATCAACCGCCGGGCGCCCTTAATGTTGGCGGCGTAGTTGTACTGGATCAGCCTGGCGATCACAAAGGGCTTGTAAAGCTCCAGGGCCATGGACTTGGGAAGGCCGCACTGGTGGAGCTTCAGCTGCGGCCCCACCACGATCACCGAGCGCCCGGAGTAGTCCACCCGCTTGCCCAGCAGGTTCCGGCGGAAGCGTCCCTTCTTCCCCCGCAGCATATCACTGAGGGATTTCAGCTCACGGCGCCCGCGGCGGGACATGGCCTTGCCCCGCTGCGAGTTGTCAATCAGGGCGTCCACAGCCTCCTGGAGCATACGCTTTTCGTTACGGATGATCACATCGGGCGCGCCCAGTTCCAGCAGGCGCTTCAGACGGTTATTCCGGTTAATCACCCGCCGATAGAGATCGTTCAGGTCCGAGGTCGCGAAGCGGCCACCATCCAGCTGGACCATCGGCCGAAGGTCCGGGGGAAGAACGGGCAGGACCCGCAGGATCATCCACTCGGGGCGGTTGCCGCTCCGCAGGAAGGCGCGGACGATCTGGAGGCGCTTGATGGCCTTCTTGCGGCGCTGCTTGGACTTGGCCTGGCGGATCTCCTGCCACAGCTCCTTGGCCATCTGCTCCAGATCCAGGCGCTGAAGGATCTCCAGGAAGGCCTCTGCCCCCATTTCCGCCTTGAAGACCTGCCCCCACTTGCTCTTCAGCTCCCGATATTTGTTCTCACCCAGGAACTGAAGGGGGGCCAGGCTCACCAGCTCATCCCGTTCCGCCTGGATCCGCTGGCGCAGCGCCTCGATCTCACGGGCGGCCTGATCTTTCAGGGCGGCGATCTTCTCCTCCGCTGCTTCCCGGAGGGCCTTCAGGGTTTCCTCGGTTTTCGCCAGGGCACGGGAGCGCTCGGCCGCCTCTTTTTCCTTAATCCGGCTCAGCTGTTCGTCCACGATCCGCTTCAGGGCGGCCAGATGCTCCCGGGTCACCGTTTCCCCGGCGTCCGCGATCACCTCCCCGGTGGGCTCGAAGATGATGGGGGCACGGATCACCTTGCCCAGGCGTTCCTCCAGGCGGGCCTGGGTTCGCTGGGCCTCCCGCATCAGGGCCTCTACCTCCGCGTCCCACTTCTCCTCGATCCGCGCCTCCCGATCCGTCAGCTTCTGGCGTTCCCGCTCCTCCAGCTTCTGGACCTTCGACAGGAGCGTCTCGATTTCCTTCTGGTATTTCGCTTCAATGGCCCGGCGTTCGCGCTCGAATTCTTCCTCCAGGCGCTTCAGAGCTCGCTGTCGCGCCTCCTCATCAACCGAGGTGATCACATACTGGGCAAAATAGAGGACCCGGTCCAGGTTACGGCGGGAGATGTCGAGCAACAAACCCAGGTAGGAGGGGACTCGCCGGGTATACCAGATGTGGGCCACCGGGGCGGCCAGCGTGATATGCCCCATTCGCTCCCGGCGCACCGTCGCCCGGGTCACCTCAACGCCACATTTCTCGCAGACAATGCCCTTATAGCGGGGACCCTTATACTTCCCGCAGTAACATTGATAATCCCGGGTAGGGCCGAAGATGACCTCACAGAACAGGCCATCCTTCTCCGGCCGTAGCCGGCGGTAGTTGATGGTCTCCGGCTTGGTGACCTCGCCGTAGGACCACGACAGGATTTGCTCCGGCGATGCCAGCGAGATCCGCAGGGCGCGAAACTCCTTGGCCTCCACAGGCGCCTCCTCTGAGGATAATTAACGAGAATTGCTCTGTTACGAACAGGAGCAGGTTCCGGGATTCGGGCGGGGTGGGCCGCGTAAGCGTCCTGCCCCATAGAGAAAATCTTCCTTAAGGCGTGGCTTGGTTTACAGGCTCGATTTGCTCTGTTGCGATCCTGATGGTGCCCGCTCGGGTTCCGCGTTCGCCCCTCCTCCCTCCCCACACCACGAAGCGGCGTGGGGAGGGAGGTCAATCAGGCCCCCAGCTGGCAACAGAGCACCGAATTGTTTTTTGTCCTCCCCTCAAAGTCCTTCGGACCATCACGATGGCCGGGCGTTCTTTAGACTCCCTTCGCTCCCCTCCTCCGCGGCCCTCCGGGGCCGTGGAGAAGGCGGCGAGGCGAAAGAGCCCGATGCTTACCCAGCGCACACCCCCTCTGGCCTCCCGGATACAGGCAAAATTTTCCCACCTCTCGCTGACCGTGAAGACCGGACGGGATTGAGATGGGGATGATCCATCCGAATTGCGCGCTGCATCCCCATAGCGGAATGCAGGCCTCTCTGCTCTGGCTGGATCAGAAAGAGGCGATCCTCAATGATCCTTCCAACCCTCAGGATTCTGCTGATAAAAGACAATAGGAGACCCTTCCCTGGCGTTCCTGAGCCAGGGACTGGATCTCCCAAGCGGGTTTCGGCGTGAAAATCGGGTCTTCATGAGGGCTGTTCTCAACTATAGGCGAAAGAGGGGGTTTTGTCAAATTTGCGCCGCTCCGCTGCAGGCGGGGGCATGGGGTGGCAGGGGCCCCGTCTACCCTGGGAGGGATCCTTTCAGCCCAGTTGCGCTCCGGATGGTGCCGGCTCGGGTTCCGCGTTTGCCCCTCTCCGTGCCGCGAAGGCGTGGAGAGGGGGGTAAATCAAGTCTCCTGTTTGCAACAGGGCAGATCCATTCTCTCCCCACAGCCCCCGGGGCTGCAGGCAGGAGCTCGCCTCTCATCCGGGGAGGAGTTAGACGGCCAGCCCGCTGCAGGGCATGTCCTTTCGGGCGCTCTCCGGATGCGGAGGGAGTTCTTCTTCCCATGAGGTTTTCGGGGTTGTGCCGAAGGCCCCTGCCCAATCCCCGAAAGATATGGAGAGGGATCATCCGCCTTCTCTGTGAATTCGGATCACCCTGATCTCATAACTGGACAAATTTCCAGTTAGGCTATAATGGGAAGTGTAGACGTCACTCACGGACAAACCGGAGAACAGGTGCTTCCCATGCGTCGCTGGCCTCCGATCGGCTGGATCCTCCTGGGTTTGGCGGCCCTGGCCCTGGTGGTGGCCTTCCTGATCTTTCTCTACCTGCATCCAGCCACTGCAGCGGTTTTGCGGGATGTGCTGATCATCGCTCTTACCCTTCAGTTGATTCTGCTATCGGCCGTGGCGATCTTTCTGGTTTACCGTCTGATCCGTCTCGTGGACTGGTTGCAGCAGGAGATCCGGCCGATCCTCCAGCGCGCCCGGGAGACGGCGGACACCGTGCATGGGACCAGCGTCTTCCTGAGCCGGCGTCTGGCCCGCCCGACCATTGAGGCGGCCAGTGTAGCGGCTGGCGTCACGCATGCGCTGCGAACGCTGATCCGTTTGTTGCGTGGCCGATCGCTGTGAAGCGGGGGCTGGACCATCTACAGGAGTTGCGCGGTTGACCTCCCCCACAGGTTTGGGAGATGGGTTCCTGGGGATGAAGGCCAATTGCGCGAGCCTTAATCCAGTATGAACGGAGGTGACAGATGGCGGAGCGAGAGAGCGGCGGGGAGTTCGGGGCCTTTCTGGCCGGGTTCCTGACTGGGGCTCTGGTGGGTGCGGTGGTGGCTTTGCTGTTTGCGCCTCGCTCAGGCGAGGAGACCCGACGACTGTTGCGGGAGCGGGGGATTGAGCTGAAAACGCATGCGGAGGAGCTCACGACCCAGGCCCGCTCTCAGACGGAAGCCGCGCTGATCGAAGCTCGCCGACGGGCCGAGGAAGCGGCAGCGGAAGCACGCCGCCGCGCGGAGGAGCTTCGTAAATGGCTGGAGGAAGCCCGGGCTCAGTTTGAGCAAATGATGGCCCAGCGTCGGGGCACCACGCCTCCAACAGCCGGCGAGTCGCCCGCCGGGGGAACCACTACTTGAGGGAGCATGCCCTTGATTTCGTCGGAGGATTGGGTGCTGATCTATGAGGCGGGGAATCTGATCGAAGGCCAGATGGTGCAGGCCCGATTGGAGCAGGAAGGGATCCCTGTCCGGCTTCGTTATGAGGCGATCCATACGCTGATCGCCTCAACCTTCCACCGGGTGGAGGTTCTGGTCCCGGTGGAGTGGGCGGAGCAAGCTCAACAGATCCTGTCGACAGGGGCACTCCCTTCCGAACCGGATCTGCCGGATTAGTCGAGATCCACCGGCCGGTTTGACGTTCAGGCAACCCTATGCTATGATCTTCTCCGGCATCCTGCTCCATAAAGGAGGACCATATTTCCGCGCGCAAGTATCGTGCGAATGAGGCGATCCGGGCACGACAGGTCCGGCTGATTGGCCCGGATGGGAAGCAGATCGGCGTGGTTTCCCTGATGGAGGCGCTGGCGATCGCGCGCCAGCATGGCCTGGATCTGGTGGAGGTCGCTCCCCAGGCCGACCCGCCGGTTTGCCGCATTATGGATTACGGCAAGTTCCTGTACGAGCAGGCGAAGAAGGAGCGAGAGGCCCGTAAGGCGCTCAAACAAATCGTGGTGAAAGAAATCCGCCTGCGTCCGACCACGGATCCTCACCATGTAGGATTCAAGGTGCGGGATGCCCGGCGCTTTCTTAACGACGGCAACAAGGTCAAGGTCCAGGTTCGGATGCGCGGGCGCGAGATGATGCACCTGCAGCTGGCCACGGAGATGCTCCAGCGTTTCGCGGAGCAGGTGGCCGATGTGGGGATCATCGAGACACCGCCCAGCATGGAAGGCCAGAGCATGGTGATGGTGCTGGCCCCCCTGCGCCGGAAGGGCGGGCAACCTGGGGAACGGAAGGCGGAATCCAGCGCGGAGGTGATAGAAGGTGCCCAAGATTCGGACCCACAAAGCGACCGCTAAGCGGCTTCGCTATACCGGGGGTGGGAAGCTGGTGCGCGCGAAGATCGGCCGCAGTCACCTGCGGCGCAAGCGCGCCAAACGCACCAAGCGGCTCTATGATGAAATGCTTACGGTGACTGAGCCATTCGTTTATAAACAGGTGAAGCGACTGGCTCCTTACCTGGATCAGAAGGATTAACGCAGCCGGTTTTCCCCTCTCCAGGCAGTATTGGGCCAGTGGCCTTCGGTCCCTGGCCCAACACTCCAGAGGATAAAGTGTGGATTTTGGGGATTGGGGCGCCGCCAAAGCGGCGCCCCAGCGTTCTTTTCCACTTGCAACAGAGCACAGCTCACTGACCATCAGGGGGAAGTCGCAATGACTCGCGTGAAGAGCAGCGTCACCAACCGACGTCGTCATAAGAAGGTTCTGAAGATGGTGGAAGGCCAGCGGGGGTCTCGCAGTCGCCATTACCGGCGAGCCCACGAAGCGATGATCAAATCTCTGGCTTACGCCTATCGCCATCGGCGGGAGCGCAAGCGGGATTTCCGCCGCCTCTGGATTATGCGGATCAATGCGGCAGCCCGCCAGAACGGCCTCTCCTATAGCCGGTTTATGGCAGGGCTCCGGGCCGCTGGGGTTACCATCAACCGCAAGATCCTGGCGGATCTGGCCGTGCGGGATGCGGCGGCTTTCGCCCGGCTGGTCGAAACTGCCCGTCAGGCCTTAGGCCTGGCCTGAGCGAGGTGGGCCCAAGCCCGCCGGCTCCAAAACGTGCAAACTCCCTCCCCGTGGCCCAGAGGGCCGCGGGGAGGAGCTTGTCTCCTGTCCGGAGCAGGTCCAGACGGTCAGCCCACTTTATCCAAAGTCCAGTTCTTCCTGAGGATCCTTTGAATTGAGAGGGGGGAGAGGGGGGAGGGCGGTATTGCATTCCCCGATGCTCCGGATCACCAGTCCCTCTAATGAAAAGGTTAAACGGGTGCGGGCGCTGCTGGAACAGCGGAAAGCACGCCGGGCCTATCGACAGATGGTTCTGGAGAGCCCGCGCCTCATCGATGAAGCCCTGCGCTTCTGCGCTCAGCATCCTGATTACCGCCTCGTTTTCGCCTTCTACGCGGATCCCACCCCCCGCGCTCAGGAGACCCTGGACCGCCTTCGTGCCGCCGGGGTGCCCTGTTACGAGGTCACTCCCGCGATCCTTCAAATGTGCACGGAAGCGGAGACCCCGCAGGGAGTGATCGCTGTCGCGCCGATCCCGGATCTTCCCTGGCCTGCATCGCCGACCTTCCTGGTTCTTCTGGATCGGGTTCAGGAGCCGGGGAATGTGGGCGCCGTGTTGCGCAGCGCGGCGGCGGCGGGTGCGGAGGGGGTGGTGATCTCGCCGGGGACGGCGGACCCATGGCACCCGAAGGCGGTGCGAGCAGCCGCGGGCGCTCATTTCGTTCTACCCGTGCGCCTGGCTTCCTGGGCGGAAATCCCCTCCCTCCTGACGGGCACCACGATCTGGCTCGCGACGCCGGAGGGCGCCCACGTTTATTTTGAGGTCGACTGGCAGGAGCCCGTGACGCTGATCCTGGGGGGCGAAGCGATGGGCCCGGGGCCGGAGGCGCAGCGCCTGCCCCATCGCACCGTACGGATCCCCATGGCCCGGGGGATGGAGTCGCTCAACGTTGCGGTGGCCGGAGCCCTTCTCCTTTACGAAGTTGCCCGCCAGCGGAGGCTCGTGAAGTGACCGGATCCCTGGGGAGCTGGACCGGGAGTTAGGGATCCACAGCCTGGGGGGGAGGAAAATGTCATTAACGGCGGCGATGGGCCTCGCGGACGTTGGGGATCTGCTCGATGCGCGCCAGGGCTCGATGGAGCTGGGCCGCCGAGCGGACCTCCAGGGTGGCCTGGAAGACCGCAAAGCCGTTCCGGGTGTCTACCGTGATGCGAGCGATGTTGATCTGTTCGTCTTTCAAAACGCCGCTGATCTCGTGGAGCAGGCCCACGCGGTCGATGGCCACGATCTCCACTTCGACCGGGTATCCTTTCTCCCCCGCCGGGAACTGCACCTCGATCAGACGCTCCGGGGAACGGATGTTCAGGATGTTCGGGCAGTTCCGACGGTGGATCGTGATCCCGCGGTTGCGGGTGATGTATCCGATCACCTCATCCCCGGGCACCGGGTTGCAACACCGGGCCAGCTGCATCAGGAGTCCCTGGGGGTTGTTCTCCACCAGCACAGGTCGGGAGGCGTCGTAGCGTTCAGGGAGGGTAGGGAGCTCCGGCGCGGCCTTCTGCTCCTCCCGGCGCCGCTCCTCCTCCATCCGGATCAGGCGGGGAGCCAGCTGCTCAGGGGAGACATCCCCCCAGCCAATGGCGGCCAGCAGATCCTCGGGCTCTTTATAGCCGAACTCCCCATATAGCCGACGGGCGGCCTCATCGACCGAGAAGGGGACGCCCAGGCGTCGGATCTCCTGAGCCAGGATCTCCCGGCCGTGGAGGATGTTCTCGGCGCGGCCCTGCTGCTTGAACCACTGGCGGATCTTCTGGCGGGCGCGAGAGGTCTTCACATACCCCTTCGCCGGATCCAGCCAGTCCCGGCTGGGGCCGCCCTGCTTGGCCGGGATGATCTCCACCTGGTCCCCCATTTGCAGGACATAGTTCAGGGGGACCCACTTGCCGTTCACCCGGGCGCCGCGGCAACGGTGCCCCAGTTCGGTGTGGATATGGTAAGCGAAATCGATGGGCGTGCTCCCCCGGGGCAGGTCGATGACGTCCCCTTTCGGGGTGAACACGTAAATTCGATCCTCGAAGACGTCTGTCTTAAGGGACTCGACAAACTCCTTCGCCGAGGTCACCTCATTGCGCCACTCCATCAGGGAGCGCAGCCAGGCCACCTTCTTCTCATAGGCCAGATCGCGCTTCGAAACCTGTTCCTTATAGATCCAGTGGGCGGCGATGCCGTATTCGGCCTCCCAGTGCATCTCCCAGGTGCGGATCTGCACCTCCAGCGTTTTGCCGTCCTCCAGCATCACCGCCGTGTGCAGGCTACGATAGGAATTGTCCTTGGGATTGGCGATGTAGTCATCAAACTCCTTGGGGATGGGCCGCCACATGGAGTGGATAATGCCCAGGACCTGGTAGCATTCGGGGATAGTGTTCACGATGATGCGGACGGCCCGCACATCGTAAACCTGGTCGAAGGAGACCCCCTTGCGGAGCATTTTGCGGTAGATGCTGTAAATGTGCTTGGCCCGGCCGGTGACCTCCGCCTGGATCCCTTCTTCGGCCAGGCGGGCTTTGATTCGTTCCACGATTTTCTGGATATGGCGTTCCCTTTCCGCCCGCCGTTCATCGATGGCCTGGGCGATCTCCCGATATTTCTCCGGTTCCAGGTAGCGAAAGGCCAGGTCCTCCAGCTCCCACTTCAGCTGCCAGATCCCCAGGCGGTTGGCCAGAGGGGCGTAGATCTCCAGGGTCTCGCGGGCGATGCGTTTCTGTTTCTCAGGGGGAAGCGCTCCTAAGGTGCGCATGTTGTGCAGGCGATCCGCCAGCTTGATCAGCACGACCCGGGGATCTTCCACCATGGCGAAGAAGATCTTGCGAATGTTCTCCGCGCTCTGCTCGTCCCGGGCGGTGCGGCGGGCCTCGCCATCCTCCGGCTGGGCACGGAGACGATCAATGTATTTCAACTTGGTGACCCCATCGACCAGGCGGGCGATCTCCTCCCCAAATTCCCGCCGGATATCGTCCAGGGTCACCCCCGTATCTTCCACCACATCATGCAGCAGACCGGCGGCGATCACGGGGGGATCCATGCGGAGCTCCGCCAGGATGCCGGCCACGGCCAGGCAATGATACAGATAGGGTTCTCCGGAGGCGCGGGTCTGATGGCAATGGGCCCGCTCCGCAATCTGATAGGCCCGCTCGATCAGCGCTCGATCCGAAGGGCTCAGGGGATCCCGGATCTGTTCCAGGAGGAACTCCAGGGTCGTGGGATTCTGCACGCCCACCATGCCGCCACCGCCTTTCCCCTTTGCTTAATTATAACGCAATATTTTTGGCCCTTCTGCAGGGACATAACGATTCCGCCTGGCCCTATTCGGTTCGAAGCTCTTGCGAAGAGGTGGAAGGGCCCCACCCCGAAATATGTGAGGGCCGAGCCGCACGCCTCTGGCGCACGGCCCGGCGCCCAAAGCCCATAGGAGAAAACTTGTAGGAAGCGCCCATATCTGTATGGCGTACGGCGTGGGAATAGCGGAATCGTTACCCGGGGACGTTTGGGGCTGGCCCATACCCGGTTTTGATCTGCGGATCGCCGGTTCCGTCTGGGCGGTGGGCAGTGGGAAGCAAGCCCCCCATATCAGGGGGAAGGGATCGTTTTGTAAGAAACTGGATTTTGGACAAACTCCTCCCTTTCCTCAGGATGGGGGATTCAACTTCCCCCCTCCCCGCGGCCCAGAGGGCCGCGGGGAGGGGGGAAGGGGGGAGGGGCTTGCCTCACGCAAGGGAAGGGCTTGAACGAGAAATCAGATGGCCCGTTTGTCCAAAGTCCAAGTAAGAAAGGTCAGGCCTCGCAATGTCCGCACATGATCCTGTCGAGCCCGAACATGCTGAGCGCCCTGTCACCCGGCGAACCCGGCCTGTCGGGCGGCGTCCGCCAGCGCCCGCCGAACCAGGACCTCTACCATCTCACGTCGATACTCCGAGGAGCCCCGGAAATCGCCAGGGGGATTCACCTGTTCGCGAGCCTGGCGTGCAGCAGCGATGAAGCGCTCCGGGTCCGGTGGCCGCCCCTCCAGGATGTGCTCCACCCCCATCAGCCGGATCGGCCGGGAGGCAACCCCTCCCACCGCAATTCGCACGCCGTAGCAGGCCCCATCGATGCCCCGGAACAACCGGACCGCTACCCCCACGATGGGCGCGTCCGCGGGGGTCCGGGCAACCTTGTGAAAGGAGACCCCCATCGGTGCCGCAGAGAACGGGAGACGGATCTCCGTAACAATCATCCCCTGGCGCCGGAGGGCCTCCCGGTAATCGTAGAAGGCTTCCAGATGCAGCGCCCGCGGGGACTCCGGTTCAGTGAACACGATGAGTTCGGCCTCGAGAGCGATCAGGACGGTCGCCAGGGGCTGCTCGCCGGAGGCACCGACCACCGCCCCGCCCACCGTGCGCTGATTCCGCAGTGGAAGCGGGGCCGTTTCCCGAGCGGCCGTGGCGAGGATGCCGCCTCCATAGGCGGCGCTCTCTGGGGCCTCTACCAGCGCCTGCAAAGGCGTCGTCGTCCCGATCCGGAGCGTGTTCCCCTCCAGCCGGATGAAATTCAATCCCAGGTCCTGGAGGTCCACCACCGCCTCGACCTCCCGTGCTCCTTCCGCCAGGACCTGGGTTCCTCCACCAATGGGCACCGTCCGGATATCCGGACGTCGCAGGAGAGCGAGCGCTTCCGTCAGCGTTTTCGGACGGTGGTACTCCCGCAGGTTCAGCAGCATGGAGTGGAACCTCCTGAGCGATGCCTTGTCAAAGCGGGGAAGGGCTTTCAGCTCTGCTCTTCCCCAGGATATACCCGCCAGAACGGCCGTTCCGCGTCGAACGTCGCCTGGATCTCTGGCGGAACGTTCGCCAGGACGGCTTCCGCTTCCGCGCAGAGCGTTCCATCCAGCCGGCGGAGCTCCGCTCGCGCCTGGGCCAGGCGTGATCCGATGCGAAGGGGATGGGCGATTAAAAGAAGCGGTTGTCCGGTGGGGACGGGATGGTGATAGCGGACCTTCAGCTGGGCGGTGACCATGAAGCGCTCGGGAGCTCCGATCATCAACGCGCGTCCCGCCGCCTCGTCCAGCAGGGCAGCAACGACCCCGCCGTGAGCCACCCCTGGATATCCCTGATAGACCTCAGGGATCACCACCTCCGCCCGCACTGTGGTCATCCCATCCTCATAGAAGCGGACCCTCAGGCCTGCCGGGTTCTGGAGGCCGCAAACAAAGCACATCCGGGAATTCGGTTGAGGAGACCAGGCCATGGGTGCCCCTTCGTCAACATGAGGCTCAGCAACGGCAAACCCAGCCCCACCTTTCTGGCGTCAGGCCTGGGCGAAGATATCGATCATCAACCGGACATCGCCCAGCGGATAGAGGACCGGGCACGTGCATCCGGCCGCGCGATATTCATCGACCTTCCGACGGACCTCCTCAGGAGATCCGCTGGCGGTGATCAGTTGCACGATATCATCGGGAACCAGTTCCATCGCTCGTTCGATCTGCTCCGGGGTCGCGGGCCAGGTGAGGACGCGTCCGATTTCATCCAGGAGTTCCTGAGGGACCCCGCTGGCTTTCATGATATGGGGCTGCTGGCCCAGATACTGGGTCACCAGCTTCCGGGCGCTGTCCAGCGCCTTTTTGCGGTCATGGTCCACGGAACAGACCACTAACTGAGGCCGGTCGATGTCCTCCACGCGACGGCCGGCCCGCCTCGCCCCGATCTCCAGATGGTGAAGCGCCATCTCGTTGTATTTCGGTGACACCAGGTAATTGAGCAGGACGCCATCCGCGATCTCGCCTGCCAGCTCCATCATCTGCATGCCAGTCGCCCCGATGTAAATCGGCACATTGCGCGGCTCCCGACGTCCATATACCACATCCAGCTCCACATCCGTGAGATGAACGAACTCGCCGTGGAACGTTACGCGTTTCATGGCCAGAAGGTCGCGCACCACGGTCACCACTTCCCGCATGGCCTTTAAGGGCTTTTCGCGTTTGATGCCAACCTTGGAAGCCAGCGGGTCCCACCAGGCGCCGATGCCCAGGATGATCCGGTTCGGGGCGAGGTCGTCCAGGGTGAGAAAAGTCGCGGCGATCAGGGCCGGGTTGCGGGTCCAGTTGTTGATCACGCCGGAGGCCACCTTGATCCGTTCGGTAACGGCAGCGTAGGCAGCCATCGGCACGATGGCGTCGCGCACCAGGCGGGATTCTGCCTGCCAGACGGCCTCGAAGCCTCGTTGCTCTGCATATCGCACATATTGCATGGCTTCTCGCAGGTCGTGGGCGTCCTGGAGGTAGAGGGCGACGCGCTCCGGCATAGGGGCCTCCCTGTGGCGATTTCTTTCATTCATTTTAATTCAGCTCTCCGCTTGGGGTTTATCGTGTTTGGGTGAGGGAGCCGCCGGGGGCGGCCTGCTCCCCCTCGGCTTCACCGGGTGGGGGATCGGGGAACTGGGCCTCCTCCACAAAATGCTCCAGCACCCGCCCGACGGCCTCCAGGGTTCGGGGGGAGATCCGATCCAGGGTGTCCGCGGTCGTGTGCCACGCCGGGTAATCGAAATCGATGATATCCACGGCGGGGATGCCACGCTCCAGGAAGGGGAGGTGATCATCGATCAGCGCCCAGCGGGGCTCCGGGATGAACCATTCCCGATAGCCCAGCTCCGCTGCGATCCGCCAGAGTCGCTCGCGCAACAGAGGATCCGAGTGCCGCTCATAATAAAACTGCGGATCGGCATCCCCGACCATGTCCACCAGGATCATGGCCGTGGGAGTCGCTGGGAGGGTGGCCGCAAAATGGGTGGAACCGATGATCCACGGCAGGCCCTCCAGTCCTCCCTGATCCTCCGCATCAAAGAAGACCAGCCAGACCTCATGGCGCAGGCGTGGGCGATCGAGGACACGGGCCAGCTCGAGCAACACCGCGACGCCGCTGGCGCCATCGTTGGCCCCCGGCACCGGATCCTCCGGGCGTTCCGGATCTCGATCCGCCCGGCGGCGGGTATCGTAATGGGCCCCCAGCAGGATCGGCGGGCCCTGGCCGGCGCGAGCGATCAGATTGCGCCCCGAGATCCCGAAGGCCACGAAAGGCTGAACCTCAAAGCGCCAGCCCTCGCGGGTCACATAGTTCTGAATGTAGCGCTGAACCCGTTCCCAGCCGGGGCTTCCCGGGTAGCGGGGACCCATCGCCAGCTGTGCCTGAACGTGGCGAAATGCCGCCTGCCCATCAAAGCGAGGTTCTGCGGGTAGAGGCGAAGGATGACAGGCCGCGAGCAGCAGGAGGAAGGCTGCTGCCTGCCACAGAAGAGGGAACCCGAGATGTTTTCCAAATCCTGTATCGAGTCTACTCATGGCTCATGAAAAGGAGTCGTAACTGTTCAGGTGCCGGCCTGGATAGGGGTCGCAAGGGCGATTGTGCAGGACAACGGCGAGCCGTTGTCCTGCACGCCCGTTTCCCAGGTCGCCCTCGTAGAGGGCGAAAGGATCTCCGAATGGGATGGAAGGGAGAGATCGCTTCGCCTTCGGCTCGCAATGATCGCCTGAACAGTTACAAGTAGTTTTCGTGGTGAGGGACACGCTTTCAGCGTGTCCCTCACCACACCCATTCCCTGGACGCTACCCACGTGAGATTGTTATGCTCCCAGTCGGGAAAGACGGCCCGCGTGGGCCAGGATCAGTGGCATCAGATCCGTGGCCATGAAGATCCCCAGCCCTCCGGTCCGGCATGCTCGCTCCCCAAAGCCTGAGGCGCCATCCGGCCGGGCGGTTCGCGGCGCCCAGAGGAGCACCGGAACCGGATGCCAGGTGTGGGTTCGAAGGGCGGCCGGGGTGGAGTGATCGCCGGTGATCACCAGGACGTCCGGCTGGCGTTCCAGCAGGATCGGCAGGGCGGCGTCGACGGTCTCGATCACCCGGACCTTGGCGGCGAAATCGCCATCTTCCCCCCGGCTATCCGTGGGCTTGATATGGATGAAGAAGAAATCGAAGCGATCCCAATGGGTGACGACCTCCTGGAAGATCTCGGCCGGGGTATCCCCATGGACGTCAAGGGTCTCCATGCCGACCAGGCGGGCCACCCCGCGATACATCGGGTAAACCGCCGCCGCGGCGGCGCGGAGTTTGTAGACCTCCTGGAAAGACGGCAGGCGCGGAGGGCGATCGAATCCGCGCAGGGCGACCATGTTCGCCGGATGGGCATCCTTGAGGAGCGCCCGCGCCTGCTCAATCCACTGGTTGACCAGCGCCGCGGTTCGTTCCGCTTCGGGTTGAAGCGCCTGCACGGGCATAGGCGGCACGCCGGTCTTCCCCGGATCTGTCTCCGTCAGTGCGGGGGAGAGCTCTTCCCCACGCAGGACCAGGACGAAGCGATGCTCTTTCACCGGCTCCACGAACACCTCCACGCCCTCCAGGCGGATGGACCGCAGGCGTTCCACCAGGCGGGCGCTCACCTCGGTGGGGATCCGGCCGGCGCGTCGATCCACAATCCGGCCTTCCGCGTCCACGGTAATGAAGTTGCCCCGGGCCGCCACGTCGTGGGGCTCCAGCGGGAAGCCGATCCCGACTGCCTCCAGCACCCCCCGCCCGACCGGGTAGACCAGCGGATCGTAGCCGAAGAGGGCCAGATGAGCGTAACCGCTGCCGGGGGCCAGCCCGGGCCGCACCGGGATATGGAGGCCCAGCGTGCCCTCCGCCGCGAGGCGATCCATGTTCGGCGTATGAGCCGCCTCCAGCTCCGTCGGCCCTCCAGGCTCGATGGGCATCCCACCCAGGCCGTCCATCACCAGCAGCACGATCTTCGTCATGCCTTCCGTGGCAAGCTCCGCGATGAGCTGGAGATCCGCCATAGGGGTCCTCCTCTGTTTTCCATCAGTGGCTGTGTCGGGTTGTGAAAGAAAGTATGAATTGGGGATAGGGGCGCTCCGGATGACCCCTCCTCCAAAAGATCCTTATGAAGGTGGTCACAGGCCGAAGGCCCCGCCCCATCTCCTGGAGATCCGTGATGAGAAAAGATCGGGCCCTAAGGCTCGGCCAGGCGTTGTAAAGCGGCTCGCAGCTGCCGGGCGAGCGGGAGAACTGCTTCCGGGGCGACGTGGGCCGCCGTCTGATCCTGAAGCTGCTGGAAGTCCGTCTGCCACTGTCGCACTTCAGCCGGCCGGGTCAACGCCAGATGTCCGGCTGCCTTCTCAAACGCGGAGCGCGCCCGCTGCAGCGCTCCTCGCGCCTCCTCGGGTGCGGTCGGATAGGTTTGCAGGAAAAGATCGAGCTGGCGGATGGCCTCTCGAAGCTCCCGGCGGGCCAGCTGCGCGGTTTCCGTTTCCATCCGGGGCCGCGTGGCCCAGACCAGGCCTCCAAGGAGGCCCATGGCGGTGACAATGCCCAGCAGAATAAGCACCCAGCGTGTTCGGAACCAGAGTATCATGGGTTCTCCAGGGCAGATGTTACAGAGCGGCGACCGATCCGCGGCGGACCGTTCGGTTCTGCTCGAATTATCTTAACCCGATTGGCAAAGAGTTCCAACCATGAGAAGGCTGGGGTTGTTGTTGCTCTCTTTCCTCGTGATCGGGCTTCTTTTCCAGCTCACGGTGCCCCTCTTTGAGACCCCCGATGAGATCTGGCATGTGGGTCTGGCTGCCCATCTGGCGCAGGGGGGCGGGTTGCCGGTGCAACGGCCCGGAGAGAGCACACCATGGCGTCAGGAAGGAAGTCAGCCGCCTCTGTATTACGCGCTTCTGGCAGCTCTCACGCGCACGCTCCATCTGCCTCTCGAGGGCCTGGATCAGATCCGGATCGTGAACCGGCACCCGGCCCCCGGCGATGCCTCCCTTTTAGACAACAAGAACATGGCCCTCCACGGCTCCTGGGAACGCTTCCCCTGGCGAGGAATGGTGCTCACCCTCCATCTCTGGCGGCTGTTCTCGCTGATCCTGGGAGTGATCGCCCTGGTCGCCATCTATGGTGCCATTCGGACCATGATCCCGGATCGGCCCCGGTGGGCGCTGGGCGCTACAGCTCTGGTGGCATGGAACCCCATGTTCCCGTTCATCATGGGCGCGGTGAACAACGATGTCATGATCAACACGCTTTCCGCCATTGTCCTCTGGCTCCTGGCCTCGCTCTGGCGGAAAGGGCCTTCCCGGGCCCGTTTGATCCTGCTGGGGCTTGCCCTGGGGATAGCTGCCCTGAGCAAACTCAGCGGGCTCACCCTCTGGCTCTTCGCCCTGGGAGTCCTTCTAACACTCTGGAACCGGCATCGGCGGAGCGCATGGGGTCTTCTCCAGGCCCTCGCGGTGGTCTATGGGCTGGCCAGCCTTGTTTCCGGGTGGTGGTTCGTACGCAATTTCATGCTGTATGGGGATCCGACCGGATTGAACGTCATGCTGGAGATCTTCGGTCGCCGATCCCCTCCTCGTTCCCTAACGGAACTTCTCTCTGAGATCCGTGGGTTCCTGTGGTCGTTCTGGGCTGTCTGGGGATGGTTTAATATCGTTGCCGATCCACCGGTCTATGTCTTCCTGGAGGTCTGGGGAACCCTATCGGCCCTGGGCGCGATCCTCGCAGCAATAGAGGCATGGCGCCAGCCGCGCCGCGAGCTTCAGGCGCTGTGGGCGGGCGCGGTGGGCTACACCGGCCTGGTTTTCCTTGGTTTGCTCCGCTGGACCTCGCTGACCTCCGCTTCCCAGGGCCGGTTGTTGTTCCCGGCTATCGGGCCAATTGCATGGATGCTCTGGATGGGGTGGGAATACTGGATCCGTCGCTGGACCCGGCGTGAACCCAGCGAATGGATATGGGCCCCCGCGGTGGTCTGGCTGGTTATCGCCTGGGTTGCGCCGGTTCGCTACATCTGGCCGACTTACGCCGGGCCATCGCCGTGGGCGGAGCTTCCAAAAGGGGCGCGGGTCGTCGATGCGGTGCTCGGAGATCATCTGCGGCTGGTGGCCTATCTTCCGGGCGCTGCCACGACCGGGCAGCGCCTTCCGCTCACGCTGTTCTGGGAGTGCCTGCAACCTACACAGCGACCCTGGAGCGCCTTCCTGCATCCGGTCTTCACCCCACGCGTTCGAGACGTCCAGCAGGTAGATCGCCATCCAGGTCGGGGGTTGTTCTCAACCACAGATTGCCAGCCCGGCTTTCGGTTCATGGATCCATACTGGATTCCCATCGGGCCCAGGAACGAGGTCCCGGCGATACTCCGGCTCCATATCGGGCTGTGGGATACTGATACCGGGTGGATGGCTCCTGTGCGGGATAGCCAGGGGCGGTCGATCGATCATCTGATCCTGGAGGCCGGGAAAATCCGGGGCCGGGTATGGCTTTCTCCCACCCATCCGCTTGATGTCCGCGTGGGACCCGCGCGTCTGATCGGCGTGGATCGTCCGGCGGAAGTTCGCCCGGGGGAAACCTTCACGGTAACCCTCTACTGGGAGGTGGAAGCCCCATCAGGGGAAGACTGGCGGGTGTTTGTGCATATCGGGGATCCGGATCGCCCGCCCCTTCTGCAGCACGATGGCCCGGCGGCGCTGGGAGATTTCCCGGCTCCCTGGTGGGAGCCAGGGGATCGATTCACAGATCCTCATCCGCTGAAGATCCCGACGGATTTCCCGCCCGGCGTCTATGCGTTGCGGGCTGGTCTGTATCGCCCGGATGGATGGCGGGCGGAAGTCGTTGGGCCGAAAGGCGAGCGCCCGCCTCATCGGGCGGTGGAGCTGGGGGTCCTTCGCGTGGTGGACCCCTCCTGGGTTATAATTTCCCCAAAGCCATGAGGGGTATAGCGAAGCGTTGGGGCGAGCCGTTGAAGATGCGGTGAGGGGCCGCCGCTGGTTGGGGCTTCCCATCCCATCTTGAGGCCGTATGACGTTCAGGATCGCCTCTTCGGCGAGGCGAAGCTCGATAAGAGGGCCTGGAACCTATGGATCTCACCGATCTGATTCTGCTTCCGGTGGCTTTCCTGGGCGCGACCGTGGCCGCCTTCTGGCTGAGCATGGTGATCTGGACCTTCCGGGATATCCGGTCCCGGACCCGGGATCTGCCCACCCAGTTTCTGGCGACGTTGCTGGTGGCGGTGCTGAACATCCCCGGGCTGCTCATCTATCTGATCCTGCGCCCTCGGGAGACCCTGGCGGAGGCGTATGAGCGGGCGCTGGAGGAGGAGCTGATCCTGCAAAGCCTGGAGGAGATCGAGCAATGCCCGGGCTGCGGCCGGCGGGTGAAAGCGGACTTCATCGCCTGCCCTTACTGCCACACCCGATTGAAGCAACCCTGCCCGCGCTGCCAGCGGCCGTTGCGTCTGGAATGGAGTCTGTGTCCTTACTGTGGCATTGCGCTGGGCGCTCCGGTTCCCTCTCCGACCATGCCCGCCTCCGCCCGGGGGCACCACTCCACGGGGCCTGGATAAGGGGAGTGAGGATCGGCGTGTCCTCAGATAAGAGGGGGCACGCCGATCCTTTCCACCAGAACCCTGAAGGAGCCGGAACGTCTTCTCCTCCTCCCCGCAGCCCGGGGGCCACGGGGAGGCCGATAAAGGGGAGGGACTCCAGCGCCCCCATGTGAAAGCGTGACCCGCACCCAGGTGGAGGGCTGAATGGCTCATTATCGACCACCGGATGCTCTGGAATTCCCCCGCTTCGCGGGTATCCGCACGTTCATGCGATTGCCTCATGTCCAGACCGCCGAGGGCGTGGATGTGGCGATCGTGGGGCTTCCCTTTGATACAGGGGCCACGTTCCGGGTGGGCGCCCGTTTCGGCCCTGAAGCCATTCGGAGCGCCTCCGTTCTCCTCCGCCCTTATCATCCCGTTCTCCGTGTGAATTTGTTCGAACATCTCTCCGTTGTGGATTATGGCGATGCGCCGGTCGCTCCTGGCTTCATCGAGGATTCCCTTCGGCGGATCGCCGACTTTCTCTCCCCGCTGACGCTGGCGGGCGTGATTCCGATCGGCCTGGGCGGGGATCATTCCGTGCTCCTGGGAGAGCTGCGCGCGGTTGCTGCCGCCTACGGGCCGGTCGCCCTGATCCAGTTCGACAGCCATCCCGACACCTGGGATGTCTATTTCGGACACCGTTACACCCATGGCACGGTGGTCCGGCGGGCGATCGAGGAGGGATTGATCCTCCCGGAGCGGTCCATTCAGGTTGGGCTGCGAGGCCCGATCTATGCTCCGGAGGATTGGGAGGCCGCGCAGAGCCTGGGATTGGAAACCCTTTCCGCGGCTGAAGTCCGGGCGATCGGCCTGGAGAGCGTCTCCCGCCGGATCCTCCAGCGCGTTGGCGACCATCCCGCTTTCCTCTCGTTCGACATCGATTTCTTCGACCCGGCTTATGCTCCGGGAACCGGCACGCCGGAGGTGGGAGGGTTTACATCCTGGGAGGGGCTTTCCCTGCTTCGGGGACTGATGGGCCTTCCTCTGGTGGGGATGGATGTGGTGGAAGTGCTGCCCGCTTATGACCCGGCCGGGATCACGGCGCTGCTGGCTGCCAACGTGGTTTACGAAGGCCTGGCGCTTCTGGCGGCCCGCCGGCGGGATGGCCTGCCGCGTGTCGCGATCCTGGGCGACCGACCGGAAGGGCTTTAGGAGCTGGGGATAGGGCTTATCCTGTTTGGGTCCAGCGAATGGCCCTACCCCCCTTTCTCCCCCCTCCCCACGGCCCTTTGGGCCGTGGGGAGGGGGGAGAAATATATTTTTGGGGGGAGTCGCGCGCCTTCGGCGCGCGACTCCCCCCCAAACCCCCAGGAGAAAACCAACTGCGTAACTCCTAAGATGATTGAAGGGCTCTTGGGTCAGGGAGGCCGCCGAAGGCGGTTTCCCAACCCTTAACCTCCAAAGCATTCAGGAGGGGCAGGAGATGGTGTTCGCCGTCGAATTAAGAAAAGTCAGCAAGCATTTCGGCGAGGTCGAGGCCGTTCATCAGGTCAGCCTTCAGATCCGGGACGGAGAGTTTTTCTCTCTGCTGGGCCCCTCCGGTTGCGGAAAGACCACAACCCTTCGGATGATCGCCGGCTTCGAACGCCCGACGGAGGGGGAGATCTACATTAAGGGCGAACGGATGAACGATGTGCCTCCCTTCCATCGCCCGGTGAACACGGTGTTCCAGCACTATGCCCTTTTCCCCCACATGACGGTCTTCGAGAACGTGGCCTTCGGCCTCGAGATGAAACGTCTCCCACGGGATGAAATCCGCCGGCGGGTGGAGGAAGCCCTGCGGCTGGTCCGGCTCTCCGGATTGGAGAACCGCTATCCGCAGCAGCTTTCCGGAGGTCAGCAGCAGCGGGTGGCCCTGGCCCGCGCTCTGGTCAACCGCCCGGCCGTGCTGTTGCTGGATGAGCCCCTTGGCGCGCTTGACCTGAAGCTCCGCAAGGAAATGCAACTGGAATTAAAGACGCTTCAGCATCAAATCGGCATCACCTTCATCTACGTCACCCATGATCAGGAAGAGGCCATGACGATGTCCGATCGCATCGCGGTGATGAACCAGGGCCGCGTCCTTCAGGTGGGGACTCCCGTGGAGATCTATGAGCATCCGGCCACCCGCTTTGTGGCGGATTTCATCGGCGAGACGAACTTCCTGGACGGGCGGGTGGTGGATCTGGAGGGAGGGATGGCCCGGGTGGAGATCGAGGGCTTTCCTGTCTTCGCGGCGCCGTCGGGGGCGATCCATCGGGGTCAAACGGTCACCGTGGCCATCCGGCCGGAGCGGATCCACCTGTGTGCGGAGGAGCCGGGGGATACCCCGAATCGCTATCCGGGGGTGATCGAGGAGGTCATTTACATTGGAACGGACACCCTCTTTCGGATTCGGGTGGGCGAGCGGCTGGGGTTACGGGTGCGCATGCAAAACCGGGATGGCAGCGCTTCCGTTTATCGTTATCAGACCGGCGCTCCGATCTGGGTGGCATGGTTGCCGGAAAGCGCGCGCGTTCTAACGGAATAGGAGGGGCCTATGCTCGGAGTGGGCATCCCGAGCCGAAAGGGGCGATCCATAGATGTGTTTGGGCTTCTGGTGATCAGCGGCATTCTGGTCCTTCTGATGGCCGGGAGAACCGTGGAGCCGTCCTGGCGGATCATCCTGGGGGGGATCGGGTTTCTGGATGCGGCCCTCGCCGCCACGTGGATCCTGGGGCTTCCCGGCGTTCCCGTCCTGATCCTGGCCCGGGCGGCTCTTGGACTCGTCCTCGGCCTGGGGTTGATGTTCACCCTTGGTCTGGCCACGGGCCTGATCCTCTGTCTCCTGGCGATGGCCCTGGGGATCGCCGCGCTCCCCCGGGCCCGGCTCCCCCTGCTTCTGATCCTTCCGGGCGCTTTTTATCTGCTGGTCTTTTTCGCCTTCGCAGTGGGCATCATTGCGGTGATCAGCTTCCTGAAGCGAGGACCTTACGGGGGGATCCGATGGGTGTTCGTCCTGGAGAACTATCAGCGAGCCCTGGATCCCCTGTATGTGCAGATCATTCTGATGTCCCTCTGGATCGCGCTGGTGACCACCGGGTTGTGTCTCCTCATCGGCTATCCCGTCGCTTATGCGATGGCGCGCGCTCCGGCGCGGTGGCGTAATACACTCCTGATCCTCATCATGATCCCCTTCTGGACCAACTTCCTGGTTCGCACCCTGGCGCTGATGTTTGTGCTGCGCTCGGATGGCCCGATCAACGGCCTCCTGATGGCATCAGGTTTGATCCAGGAGCCTCTATCGTTGCTTTTCACGCAAAACGCGGTGATCCTCGGCCTGGTTTACGGCGAGCTTCCTTTTATGATCCTTCCCCTCTATGCCACGCTGGAGCGTTTCGATTTCTCCCTGGTGGAAGCCGCCCATGATCTGGGCGCGAACGAATGGCAGGCCTTCCGGCGGGTGATCTGGCCGCTCACCCTCCCCGGCGTCCTCGCGGGATCGACGCTGGTCTTCATCCCCTCGGTGGGCGCGTTCATCACGCCGGATCTGCTGGGCGGGGCGAAGACGATGATGATCGGCAATGTGATCCAGTATCAGTTCCTCACGGTCCGCCACTGGCCCTTCGGCTCCGCCCTCTCGCTGATCCTGATGGCGATGGTGCTGGTCGCCACCATGATCTATCTCCGCGTCGGCGGAAGGGAGCGCGTGCTATGAGCGTGCCGGTCGTCACTCAGCCGGAGCGGGCAGCGATCCGTCCTCTGCCGGGCCTGGTGCTGTATGGGGTGGAAGGGCTGGAATGGACCGTCGGCGGGCTGATCGCGTTGCATCTGGGGAGCGCCCTGGGGGCTGCGATCCCCTGGCTGACCGGCCTGGGGGTCCTGGGCGATCTGCTGGAGATCGCTCGTCGATGGACGGGTCCGGAGGGGCCGGGCTGGCCACGGCTGGCCAGCGGTCTGCTGGCATGTTATGGGGCGTTGCTCCTCGCCGGCTGGCTCTGGCGTCGTCCGGGGCGAACGGGGAAGATCCTGCGGCATCTCCTCACCTGGGGCTCCCTGACCCTGATTTTCCTTGGGCTGGTTCTCCTGGACATCAATCGGGAGCATATCCTGGGTCGTTTCCTGCGGGTGGAGCCCTGGCCGGTTCCCGCCTTTCGCTTCGCCGCGGAGTGGCGCGTGGGGATGATCGGCCTGACTTTCCTTTTCCTGTATGTTCCGATTTTCATCCTGGTTATGTTCTCTTTCAACGCCTCCCCGATCGCAACGGTATGGAAGGGTTTCTCCACCGCGTGGTATGAGCGGGTTTTGCGGGATTCGCTGGTCCTGGCCGCAGCGCAGCGGAGCCTGCTGATCGCCTTCCTGGCAACGGCGATCTCCACCGTTCTGGGGACGATGCTGGCCCTCGGGCTGGACCGGTACCGGTTCCTCGGGAAGACGATTCTGGAGGGCCTGTTGTATCTTCCCATCATCATCCCCGAGATCGTGATGGGGGTCGGCCTCCTGTTGTTCTTCGTCCTGACGCAGACCCCTCTGAGCGTGTGGACGATCCTGATCGCCCATGTGGCTTTCTGTGTGCCTTTCGTCTACGTCATTGTCCGCGCCCGGCTGGCGACTTATGATCGCACCCTTGAGGAAGCCGCTCAGGATCTGGGGGCCAATGAGTGGGAGACCTTCCGGCGGATCACACTGCCGTTGTTGATGCCGGGGATCCTGGGGGGCGCTTTAATGGCCTTCACCCTTTCCATTGACGACTTCGTGATCACGTTCTTCGTCACGGGCCCGGGATCCACCACGCTCCCCGTGCTGCTGTATTCCAAGGTCCGGCTGGGGATCACGCCGGAGCTGAATGCGATTTCCTCCCTGCTTTTCGGGGCTTCTCTGACTTTTGTGTTGCTTTCCCTGATCGCGCAACGTCGTCAGTGAGATCAGGGGCACGGGTCATCCGATGGCCCGCTTCGGCGTGGGAAGAGGGGGTAGGGGGAGGGGCAAATTCGGAGTCCTAACCGGCACCACCAGGATAGGAGTTACGCAGTTCGGGGCTCGCGAGAAGAGGTAAAATGGCCCCACCCCCTTTGATCCCCCCTCCCCACGGCCCTTTGGGCCGTGGGGAGGGGGGATCAATATATTTTTGGGGGGAGTCGCGCGCCGAAGGCGCGCGACTCCCCCCAAAAACCCCCAGGAGAAAACCAACCGCGTAACTCCTACAGGATTGAAACAGAGCACCATGAGCACCTTATCGCGCTCCGCAAGGGAGCCTCGAAAGCGAACCCGCCCACCGATGGCTTATCCTCGCGCTGGAGGCGAGATCCCGGGGTTCCGAAGGCTGCTTCCGCGGGTTCTCCCCCCTGTGCTGTTTCTCGCGCTGTTGCTCCTGGGGCTGCTCGGCGGCCTATGGCTTTATCGGAGGCTTTCGGGCGCCATGACCGGACACGAGGCTTATATCGCCCTCCAGCCGCCGTCTCCCTCCCGATCTCCCCGTGTGGGCCTGGTCGCCGGGCATCTGGGGCACGATAGCGGGGCGGTTTGCGCCGATGGGCTCACCGAGGTGGAAGTGAACACGGCGATCGCTCGGGGGGTGGCCCGCCGTCTGGAGGCGCTGGGATACGCGGTGGACGTGCTGGAGGAGTTTGATGAGCGGCTTCATGGATACCGCGCGGCGGCTTTGCTCTCGATTCACGCGGACTCCTGCGAATACATCAATGAGCTGGCAACCGGATTTAAGGTCGCGCGGGCCCAGGCCGATGCGGTGCCGGAGCAGAGCGATCGCCTGGTGGCCTGTCTGATCTCCGCCTATGGCCGGAAGACCGGATTGCGCTTCCATGCGGATAGCATCACCTACGACATGACGGACTACCACGCGTTTCGGGAGATCGCCCCGGAAACCCCTGCGGCGATCATCGAGACCGGGTTCCTTTATCTGGATCGGGATCTTCTCACCCGAGGGCGGGAGCAGGTGATCGAAGGGATTGTGGAAGGGCTGCGCTGTTTTCTGGAGGAAAGCGAGTAAAAAACTGCGACGGCGGCTTCAAGCCGCCGTCGCAGTTTTCACGAGAGGATCGGTGAGCGGAACGGTAGCGATCGGCTGCTTTCCCCGTTAAGGGACGGGCTGCTCCGCCGGCCGGCGGAACCAGGTCCGCCACTCCCGCTTCTCCCAGACCACCAGGATGGGTGCCGCGTTGAAGATGGAGGAATAGGTTCCGCTGATCATCCCGATCAGTAGCGTCGCGATAAACTGGCGGATCGTTGTCCCCCCGAAGAGGAGCAGGGCCACCAGCGTGAAAATCAGCGTGAGCTGGGTGTTGATCGACCGGTCCAGGGTTTGCAGGATGCTGTGGTTCACGATCCGCTCGTAAGGCTCGCCGCGATAGCGGATGAGGTTCTCACGGATCCGGTCGAACACCACGATGGAATCGTGGACGGAGAAGCCGATCACCGTCAGCACGGCGGTAAGGAAGAGGGCGTCCACCTCCCAGCCGAAGACCTTCCCGAAGATCGAGGCGGTGCCCACCACCACGGCCACATCGTGCAGCAAAGCCAGGACGGCGGCGACGCCGTAGCGAAAGGCATGGGGGATGTGCCGGAAAGCGAAGGTGAGGTAAAGCATGATCGCTAAGGAGGCCATGGCCACCGCCGCCAAGGCGCCGCGGGTCACTTCAGCGCCCACCGTGGGCCCGACGGACTCAAAGCGCTCCAGGGTGATCTCCCCGTAGCGGGAGCGCAGGGCTTCCTCCAGCCGCGTCTTGGTGGGCGCGTCCATCTCCCGGGTGCGGATGATCAGGGTGCCCTGCAGCGATGGCTGGACCCGTATGTCGGCGACGTTGAACCCGGTGGTCTGTCCGACGATCCCGATGACCTCTTCGCTGGAGACAGGAACGCCTGTTGGAAGCCGGATCTCCATCAACGAGCCGCCGGTATAGTCGATGGCCAGAGGCAATCCATAGAGGGCCAGAGAGATCAGACCCGGAATGATCACCAGAAGCGAAAGCGCGAAATACCAGTAACGCTTGCCGATGATATCGATCATCCTTTGCCTCCCCAGGTTAAAACCTTGCCTGGAGGTTTGCTGAAATAGAAGTTACGCCGTTCGGGGCCCGCGAGAAGAGGTGGAATGGCCCCCCAAACCCCCAGGAGAAAACTAACTGCGCAACTCATACTTATCCGAGCACACGGCCTGGGCTTGTGACAAACCCTCAAATCCCAAACCAGCGCCCGTGGGCCTGAGCGCTGAGCCGATCCAGCAGCGCGTGCAGGAAGGCCCGTGTGACCCAGATGCCCGTGAACAGGCTGGCCGCCACCCCGATAGCCAGCGTAAGGGCGAACCCCCGCACCATGCTCGCCCCAAAGTTCATGCCGAAGACATACAGGATGGCGCAGGTGATCAGGGTGGAGATGTTGGAATCCCGGATCGAGGGCCAGGCCCGCTCGAAGCCATAATCGATGGCCAGGGCGAGGTTGCGGCCGGCGCGGAGCTCTTCTTTCAATCGTTCGAAGATCAGGATGTTGGCATCCACGGCCATTCCAATCGAGAGCACAAACCCGGCGATCCCGGGCAGGGTCAGGGTGACCGGCAACAGCTTGAAGATGGCGAACACCAGAGCGGTGTAAAGGCTGAGGGCGAGAACAGCCAGGATCCCCGGCACCCGATAATAGAGGATCATGAAGAGGGCCACCGTGGCGAACCCCACAATCCCGGCGATCAAACTGCGGTGAATCGACTCCCGGCCCAGGGTCGGCCCGATGTTCCGCGTGTCCACGATCTTCAAGGGCACCGGCAGGGCACCATAACGCAGGGTCACCGCCAGGGATTCGGCGTCGGCCAGCGTGCTCCCGGAGCCCATGCGGATCACCCCCTGGCCCTGGGTGATCGGCTCCTGGATCACCGGGCAGGAGATCACCTTCTTATCCAGCACAATGCAGAGGTAACGCCCCACGTTCTGAGATGTATATTCCGCGAAGAGCCGCGTGCCCTCCGCATCCAGGGTGAAGGCCACCTCCGGCTGGCGGAATTGATCCAGCTGAGGCCGGGCGCTGCGCAGATTCCGACCGGTCATAACGGTCCGATAAACCCGCTCCGTCGGGCTCACCGGAGCGGTCCCCGTAATCGGCGCGGTTTCCGTCAGCGTTGGAGCAGGAGTCAGCGTCGGTGTCCCAGTCGGGGGAACCGTCTCTGTCGGGGAGATATCCAGGGTGGTGCGGATGGTGGTGCCCTCCGGGATAGGAGTGGCACCGGCGTCCACGAACTCCAGCAGGCCGGTCTGCTTGATGGTATTCACGGCCTGCTCCAGGTTCGTGACCCCGGGGAGTTCCACCACGATCCGCCGGGTTCCGGCGATCTGCACCACCGGCTCGCTCACACCCAGGGCGTTGACCCGGTTCTCAATAATGCGTCGGGTATCTTCCAGGTTTCCACGATCCACCGGCTGATTCGGCGGGACATCTGCCTCCAGGAGGATCTGGATTCCTCCCTGGAGATCCAGCCCGAGCACGGTGCGGATCTCCCGGTGGATGCCCAGGAAATCGATCGCAATCTGGGTTTCCGAGAAATCGACCCAGAGGGCGAAAACCGCTAAAAGGCCGATAATGGCCAGCCAGAGATTCGGATTCCGCATGGGCCTCTCATCCTGAACATAGATCTGGGCAAGCGGTTTGATTATAGGGAGGGGCGGATTGGAAGGCAAGCCCTGCATGTGGTTCCCCGCATGGGAGCCACAGGGAGGGAGGGGCAAGCCGCCTTACCCTGAGCTAAAATGATTCGGGCCTGCCTGGTTTTTGTTTTGTGGAATTAGGACTTACGCAGTTCGTTTCCCATGGGGGCTTTGGGGGCGGAGCGGGGCGCCTTCGGCGCCCCGCTCC
>JAEVEY010000141.1 GCA_016842045.1 Candidatus Thermoflexus sinensis
TCGATCCGTGTGGGGAAATCCAGCGCGCGCGTCATCGTTGGGTTCCCTCCGTGAAGTCTCCGCTTTGATTATAGCCGGCCGACATAGAACCGGCGATGGGCCTTTCATAAAAGAAGAGAGAAACCGCGGCTTTGTCGCCTGTTTCCCTCTCTTTCTTTGATTCGCCTTCTGATCCAGGCAAGCGCTCATCCATACAAGCAAGGGCCGGATTGGATCGCCCGGGAGATCGTGAGGAACCTCCCGGCAACAATAAATCATGACCGTGTCAGGATTCAACGGAGCCGTATCCGGCCGCGATCCATTTCATAGACCACCTCGCAGAGTCGCCCCACCTCGGCCATCCGATGACTGGTGATCACCCATGTAACCCCTTCCGCATTCAGCTCCAGGAGCAGACGGTGGATCTCTTCCATTCCCTCCGGGTCAATATTACTCGTTGGCTCGTCGAGCAAGAGGAGGCGAGGCCGTTCCATGATGGCCTGAGCCAACCCCAACCGCTGGCGCATTCCGGTGGAGTAAGCCCGCACCGGCCGTGGATCGTCCGGATCCAGCCCCACCCGCCGCATGGCCTCCCGCACATCCTGAGGGGAGATCGCGTTTCGAATCATGGCCAGCAACCAGAGATTGCGAAAGCCGCTATACTGGGGCAGGAAACCGGGGCTCTCGATCAGCGCCCCCGTATCCGGCGGGAACTCCACCTCCCGGCCGATTTCCTTCCCCCACACCCTGACCCGCCCGGCGGAGGGGCGCACCAGGCCGCAAATCACCCGCAACAGCATGCTCTTGCCTGCGCCATTAGGGCCCACCAGCCCGACTCGCTGGCTCGGTGCCACCCTCATGGTGACATCTTCAAGCACCTTACGGGAGCCTATCCGGAGGGTAACCCCTTCGACTTCAATGGCCCATCGGGTCATCGGCTCTGCTCCACACCGATGATATCAATCCGACTCATCAGCACCCATCCGACGCCCAGCATCCCCAGGGCCCACACGACGTTATAAGACAGAGACCAGAAAGGGGAGAGATCGAACGAAGAGGCGAAAGGCGCATGCCATCGAGGGATCCCCTGGACACCGGGCAGCCAGCGAATGCTTCCAGGACAGATGCTTCCGATCACCCATGCACTCAGCAGGAGCAGCAGGTTCGCCCCAAAGGCCAGGGCTGTATGGCGCAGCCTCACAGCCAGGACCTGCTGTCCCAATCCCAGCGCGGTCAGGTTGCTTCCCCAGAGCAAGAACATCAGGATCAACGTCCACCATCCCGCAATGGGAGGAGCCAGGTTCTCCTGACGCAACCAGAGGCTCCAGTTGATCCCCGGGAATGACCCGAACCACGCAGCGACCAGCCCGGCGCTCAGGAAGCCAGCGAGGGAATATCCCCACGCGGCGATCGAGAAGGCGAGCGCCTTTTCGAACCACCAGCGCCGGCGCCCGCCGATTCGAAACAGGATTATTCCATGTTGCCGGAACAAGTCCCCGACGCTCAAATCCCCTGTTCCGAAAAGAAACCACATCTGGGGCGCTGCCCAGAACAGGAACGCCCTCCACTCCATCCGGCCAACCGGAGGACCTCCCAAGGCCAGCCAGAGGACATCGACCACACTGGCGCGCGCGCCGGAGGAGGCGGCCCTCGCTGCGATTTCATAAGCCAGCACTCCGCTGATCCCGGCGAACAGCCCCAGCCCGAGTCCTATCCACCATCCCCAGAAAGAGGCCAGATGCCATCGAAGACGCCGTCCGAGATCTCCCAGGCGGCCCCCTTCGGCCCGAGGACGTTCCTCTCCCACAAACTCCCAGTGCGCAGCGGCCCAGGCGCTCCAGGCCAGCGCCGCTCCTACCCAGGCAAACCAGTAACCCTGCGAGAGCGCGATATGACGCAACCACCTCCATGGCTCTTCCATCGGCGGGAGATCCAGAAACCAGCGCCGGTGAGGCCATCCTTCGAAGTTCGGCAAAGCCCAATCCATATGCCATGCGATCAGCCCCAGCAGGGTCAGGCCCAGGCCGGCCAGATAGCCCACGATGGGGCGAGCGGCGCTCAGCGCGGCCGCCAGGGCGAGCAAGCCAACAGCCAGCCACCCCAGAGTGAGCAATCCGAACAGCATCCCGAGCGACAGACCCGGCGGAAGCGCGACCGCCGCCGCCGAAAGCCCCAGGGCGTCCGGCCGCGCCCGCGCCAGGTCGCTCCAACTCGCCGAGATCGGGAAGAGCGCCGCGCCGGGCAGAAGGGCGCCCAGCGCCAGGAGCCCCAGGTAGAGCCCCAGCATGACCATCAGGGATCCCACCCGAAGCGCCCACCAGCGCAGTCGGCTTCCCAGACGCAACACGATCCACGTATCGAAAGGTTGAACGGCCCAGCTGGGATGGCTGACCAGCAGCCAGAGCGGGGTGAGCACCATGAAACGCCAGATCTTATGATTCAACAGGGCAAACATAGGGTCCAGGGCCCCCGCCGTTCTCCCCAGAGCCGCCCCCTGATGGAGCAGTCGATCCGCCTCCAGGGCCGCCAGAAGGAGGGCGATCAGAAAGGGAATCCCCCAGCGGGCGCCTTCCAGAAAGGGGATCTCAAGCGAAATCCAGCGGTAGAGACCGGGACGGCGCATATAGGGCAGCTCCCTGACCGATAGCGTTCGCGCTAATCTTCCCGTCTGTTTCGCCACTCACCGATGAACAGCAGGCCCAGGCCGGCCAGCCCAATGCTGGCCTGGGAAACCAGAACCCGAATGCCATCCATCCGGTCCAATGCGAAGGGGATAAGTCCGGCGACTGGCGTCCAGGTCTCCAGGCGAAGCAAGGCCAGGAGCGTCAACAAAACGAATGAGAACACGGCAGGAAGAGCCTGGGGGAGATAGCGCCGCGTGGTCCAGGCGCCGATAGCGAGGCCGAAGACGGACCAGACCGCTCCAAATGTAAACCCCAGGGCGAGAAGAAAAGCAATATAGGCGTCTGGCGCACGCTCGAATAGTTCCCCGAATGGTCCATAATCCCCGGGCATCCGGGCCAGCTCGGGCGGCGGAAGACCGCGGGGAACGAAGAAGTGCAGGAGGCCAAACAGTCCGGCAGGCGGGAGGGCCACCGCAAGGCCTCCGGTCAGGGCCGCGGCGGTCAGCCGGGAAATGAGATATTGTCGGCGGGTCGTGCGGAGGCGGATCGCCCGGCGATAGCCGGTCGCCCGATCCAGCGCCAGCGCCTCCGCATATGGAAGCGTAGCCACCAGCGGGGCCAGGAGCGGATACAGGCCGTTGCCATACACTCGAAGGAAGCCATGATACACATTGAATTGGGCGGGATGCCGCAGGAGACCATGGGTCTGCACGAGCTGCAGGTCCTGCAGATACTCTGGGAGGCGCAAGCTCACGCCGATCAGCCCCATCAGAACAGCAAGCCACAACCCGCGATTCCAGAGCAGCGCGCGATGAAGCTCCGCCCGCCACATCTTCTCGACCTCGATAGCCGCAGAAGAAGAGGAAGCCTTCAGCAAGGCTTGCCGCCCGGATTGTCCGGGCTCCAATATCCTTGGGCCTGAACGTCTACGGGGGTCCACCATTGAGTAGCCAACCGCATATGGACGACCTGGCCTGGTCCTGCCCATGTAGGATATACAACCAATGTATGATCACCGATGTCAGTTACCCACTCCGATGCCGCATCATTATTCACGAACTCCAGGCGCCCGTTGATCTTATAATCTGCGCCTACAAGATAGCTACACCAGCTAGCATTATCATAAGATTGCTTGGTCTGGTTATAGGTGGTCGTTGATCCACCGAATTTCGGAACTGTGACATCATACCAGTACCAGGATCCTGCGGCTGCAACTGTTGCGATTATAGATATGAGCAAAGCGAACATCCAGGTCCCAGCTATCAGGCGGCGCATCGCATACCTCCTGCGTTAAGGGTTTTCCATAATTAATTACCCGCAAAACAGTCCAGGGGTTGGGGAGACCATCTAAGCCCCAGAATTCCTTCTCCAGGTTTGGGGGGCTGGGGCCCCCACCTCCAGCGATGCCCCAGCCCCCCAAAGACGTCTCTCCCTCTCCAGAGACCCCCATCAGATCCATGATGAAGGCTACACATGGCGTGTTCCCCGAGAACGGCGAGTCACGACCCGCGGTTCCAGAGCAGGGCGTGATGAAGCTCCGCCCGCCACATCTTCTCGACCTTTGCACGCTTACCGCTGGAAAGCAGAAAGGAGAAGCTCCAGCGCCGTCTTCTCATCCAGAGCCCCTTCGATCCGGACGCAGACCTCCGTATCACAGGTCATCGCCATCCCATACGGCATCCGCCGCTCACAAAGCGGGCTCTCACAAACCCGGGCGCTGACCAGGTCTACGGGAAAGCCGCCATGAACCTCCCGACGGGGGATGAGCGATCGTTTGCGCCACTGCCTGAGGACCATCTCCACGAACCAGCCCGTAGGCGCTTCGCTCCGCGAGCTGATCCAACTTTCCCTCCTTCCCTCCACATTCGATCATCATCTCCGCGCTGGGGCGGAGCGCCGACTCCCAGAGGGGATCTGGCTGGGCGATCCACAGGGCTCCATACGCTCGCTCGTCATAGATCCGTCGCCTCCCCTCCCGGTCCCGCACCTCCTGGATTATGGCCCGCACCTGACCCTCCGGCCCCACCGCCATCCACGCCCGCTCCACTGCCCCATCCGCCCCGGGCTGCGCCCATTCCCAGTAACGCAGCGCCCCATCGCCCGCCACCCGCTCGATCGCAATGCCCTCTGGCCCTCGGGTCACGGGCAGCTCGACGGCCGGTATTTCCCCCTCCACCGGCCGCCACCCCGCCGCGGCCAGTCGCCCCGGATCCACAAAAGGCGGGAACGTCCACCGCATCTCCTCCGGGGAGGAGGGCTCCCAGTGACAACGGGGTCCACCCGGATCCAGGAGACGAAGCTCCCATCCCTGTCTGGCGGTATGCCAGATCTCCACATAGGGACGATCGTCGTCCAGGACAAAGCGTCCGTGAAACCGAACAGGCCATCCGGACGCCCCAACCTCCAATGTCGACGTGCCGTGGATCTCCCGGCCGTTGGCGGGATCTGGGGCGGAGGGATCGAAGAAGCGACGGCGGAAGGCCCAGTGGAGGATCCGCCCAGGGCTGACCGGAGGCGTGATGAGATAAGGAGGAGGTTCAGCCCCTGGAGGGGTAAGCACCAGGACCGAAGTCCCGCCATCGGCCGCAGGCGTGTGGGCCGGCTCCGGGGTGGTCCATGACAGAGCAGGCGCGGAGGGAAGAGGCGAATCCCGCCATGCCCCCGAGCTCAGGATCCATCCGCCCAGCCCCATTAGCCCCAGCAACCGCAAGACAGGGAGCCTCAACCACCGACGGCCCTTTCCATTTACGAGCATCTCGAACCCCCCATCGTCACGAAGAGAAGAGGGAATAAAGGGTGGTCGAGCTGAATCGTTCACTGAATGTAACCGCGAAACGTTTCAGGAGTTGGAGAGGCAATCTGGATTCCAGAATCCCTCTCACGTGAGCCGAGGTTTCGCAGCTTTGCTTCAGACTGGAGCGCGTGGAGAACCCGCAGATCCCGATAGGCCTTAGCTCCCACTAGAGGGCCTGGTTTTTTCCCGTGATGGATCGCCCGGAAGCCCCCAGGCGGTGAGCCAGGCAAACAG
>JAEVEY010000111.1 GCA_016842045.1 Candidatus Thermoflexus sinensis
GGGCCCACCAGCACGCGCCCGAGGGCCTGCCGGCGCCGGTTCCAGAGCACGGCGGCCCGGAGCTCCGGGACCCGGATCCGGGCCTTCCGGAGGACCCAGAGGGCGAGGGCGGCTGCCCCGCTTAACAGGATGACGAGCGTGAAGGCCATCATCCCTCCTCCTTTCGTCCGGCGGCCTTCGACCTGCTCCCCTTTTGTTCTTACATTGGGGATCCGTGGGCGATGTGTGACGCCGACGACATCTCGTTCGACGCTCGTCCTGCCGCGGGGCCTTTGCGGAGGCCTGGCGAGCCCCTCGGGCGATGGCTTGCACGGTCCGCCTCCGGAGCGACGTCCGACCAGGCTTATCTCTCCTCGCAGCACGTTCCAGAACTGAGGCCGCTCATCCGGTCGGGAACGGCGCAGCCAGCGTCCTGCTCGGGTCACCCGCGGATCGTCAGGGACAGCCCATCGGGGTTGCCCATCTGCCTCCGCATCCACCCGCATCGTGCGCAGCTTCCACAGTTTAAAGGGCTGCCCCTGGTAGCCTGCTCGCATCTGGCCATAAAAGACCGGACCGGGAGAATCCAGCCGAATAGCTAAGGCCGGGAAAGGCAGCAGGAGAAGAAGGATTCCGAATCTTTACACTGCATTCTCTAAGCTTTGGATATCATCTGAGGTTCGGACATGAGCTGGGACATCTATGACCGCTTGATAAACCCACCGCCGAGGATATAATCAGGGACAGAGAATGTGAGGAAAAATTGAGAACCGCAAGACCCGCCCGGCGGGGGAGGAAGCGCCGGGGCGGGTATGTTGTTTGCAAAACAAGGCCCCTGAGAGTTTTCTCCCCGGGGGCCTTGTTTTTATGATAAAATCTCCGGCAAAGGAGGCGCGTATGGCGTTCACGGTGGAGGATTTTCGGGATCTCCTGGAGCTGTTGCGGGCTCATCCCGAATGGCGACGGCGGCTGTGGGAGCTGCTGGCCTCTGAGGAGCTGCTGCGCCTGCCCGCCGAGGTGGAGGCCTTCCGGCAGGAGACGGAGCGGCGGTTCCAGCGGGTGGAGGAGCAGATCGCCGCCCTGACCGAAGCCCAGCGGCGGACCGAGGAGCAGATCCGGCAGCTGGTCGAGGCCCAGCGACGGACCGAGGAGCGGGTGGGACGGCTGGAGGAGGCCGTCGCCGCGCTGGCCGAAGCCCAGCGACGGACCGAGGAGCGGGTGGAGCAGCTGGTCGAAGGGATTCGGCAGCTGACCGAGCGGGTGGATCGCCTGGAGCAACGAGCGGCTCGCCTGGAGCGACGAACGGAGGATCACGCCCGGGATCTGGGCAAGCTCAAGAAGTATAGCATGGAGAGCCGCTATCGCGAGCGAGCCGCCTTGGTTTTCCGGGGGCTCCTGCGCGGAGCGAAGCCAGTTCCTTATGAGCGGGTGGATCAGGTCCTGGAGGAGGCGGTGGCCGCCGGTCGGATCACAGAGGGGGAGGCCGACGACGCGGCCCAGGCGGACCTGGTGGTGGAGGGGTTCCACCGTCGGGAGGATCGCAAGATTTACCTGGTGGTGGAGATCTCCGATCTGGGGGACACGGAGGATGTGAGGCGGGCGGCGAACCGGGCAGCGATCTTCGCCCGGGCCTTCCAGGCGGAGGTGTGGCCGGTAGTGGGGGCGGAGGAGCTCACCGATCTCGCCCGGAACGCCGCGCGGGACCTCCGGGTATGGTGGGTTCAGGACGGGCGAGCTTTCCCCCCGCGGGAGATCTCAGAAGAATCCCCGTCATAAAAGCGAAGCGGGCTCTGGGAGAGATCCCGGAGCCCGCTGGCCCGCCATGCTACCACACCATCCGTCTATGGGGTAGCTATGAGAACTGGACCTTAGACAAACTCCTCCCTTTCCTCCGGATGCGGTATAACCCCCAGCGGGGAACTTTTCGCGGTTTCGCCCGCAAGCATGTAAGGGGGCAAATGATCGCCGCCCTCGCCCGGGCGCTCGGGCTCAGCGATCCGGCACCTCGGGTTTTCCACCGGGTCGTAAAGGCGATCGGGGATCTGCAGCCTTGTGACCGGGAAGACCTATCCCGGATTCTGGAACGGGTTCGTTCCAGGTATCCCGGGATCGCACAGAAGGACATAGAGGAGATTCTCCTGGCCCTTCGCCCCGTTATCCCTATCCTCCCGGGACCTCAGGAGGACGAGGGGTGGGGGATCTCCGAAGAGCGCCTGGCGGGGATAGGATCCGGCGAGATCGAGGCGGGCGAGGAGCGGGAGGAATCCTGGAACAGGATCCGTGAGCGCCTGGGGGAGCCGATGGGGCGGAAATTTGTGGTCATTGCCCTTCTCCGCGAAGCGCTGAAATGGCAATGGGATCAGATTGCTGTGCGGATCAGGAATTTGAACCCTCCGCTGGAGTGGCCGGGTCTCCTTCGCGATTATCCGGGCCTGCGCCGGTGCTTCCCGGGGCTGGAGAACTGGGATGACCTCCGTAAGCTCTTTGAGCAACCTCCTCCCGTCCTCACGGAAGAGGCGCTCCGACAGTGGTATAAGCGCCAGCGAGAGCGATTGCGATCGTAACGGGTCTTCTTTTACGACTCCACCCACTCATACTCAAACCACCGTTCGTCCGCCGTTCCCACGGCCAGCCGCAGGGGCTCGCCGGGCCCTCCGCGGAGCGCCAGCCCGACCACCCCTGCATCAAACCAGAGCTGGGCGGCCTCCTGCCCGGTTTCGACCGCCCACAGCCGCACCGTGCGGTCATCGCTTCCCGAGGCCACCCACCGCCCATCGGGGGAGAAGGCGATAGTATTCACCCCACCGGTGTGGCCCTCGCCCACCCAGGCGCAGCGGCCGGTTTCGACCGCCCACAGCCGCACCGTGCGGTCATCGCTTCCCGAGGCCACCCACCGCCCATCGGGGGAGAAGGCGATAGTATTCACCCCACCGGTGTGGCCTTTGAGGGTCAGATTCGGGGGCCCGAACACCTTCCGGAATCCGGGCCCCGGGAAGCCCTGGCCCTCGACCCGCGCTCGCCCGTTCTGGCTGAGGGCTTCCCGCCCCTCGTTCCAGATCTCGGCCCCGATGAGCCCCGGGGCCGCGCTCAGGCGGTTGATCCGCCGCCGCACCAGCTTGGCCAGCGCCTCCAGATCGTTCCGCTCGTTCCGCGCCTCTCGGTCCGGGCAGGCCGCCGCCCCCTCCTCCAGGTCCCTCAGGAGGGCCAGCGCCGCCTCGGGGCCCCCCTCCTGCATCCGGGCCTGCAGGTAGCGCAGGTCCAGGGCCGCCTCCCAGAGCTCCTTCCACTGGCCCCCGGCCTGCAGGTGGCGCAGCCGGTAGGCCAGGGCGTACGCCCGCGCCCGGTCCCCCGGCGGCAGGTCGGCCCATCCCCGGCACCCGGCGGCCAGCGCCTGATGCAGCGCCCGCCATTCCATCGGCTCGATTTGCTCCTGCAGGAACTCCCGGAACCGGGTGTGGAAGAAGCGCATGGGCCGGTCTCGGTCAAGCTCGGGCTCTAACAGCGAGGCCGCCCCCCTGAGCACCGTTTCCAGGTTTTCCCAGATGGTGGAAAGGGCAGTGAGGCGAATGCGGGTCACCCCTCGCTCGTGGGCCTGGTCTAAGAGCGTCTCGAGGTCAATCAGGGAGAGGGGGGCGAAGGCCGCCGCCAGCAGCCCCAACCCCAGGCGAACCACCCGCTCCTCGATCCTCTGCTGGTGGGCCCACTGGGTTATCCGTCCCCACTCCGCCCGCAACCATCCCTCCAGCCCCCGGGGGATGGCCCGGGGGTTCCGGCGCCACGGGTCCAGCGCCGCCGGGTCGCGAAGGAGCAGCACGGCGACGAGGAAACAGCCATCGGCGGCCTCCACCAGTTTCTCCTGGAACCCGGGATCCAGCCCCAGCCCCCGGCGTGCGTTCTCCGCCTCCACATAGGCCCGGATGTCCGCTTCCTGGGCCTGCTCCCACTCCGCTTCTTCCAGGGAGAGCCATTCCGCCATCCGGGGATCCCGCAGCGCCTGCAGGTGAGGCCCGGGGCGGGAGGTCAGGAACCCCACCACCCCTGGGGGGAGAACCCGGGGCAGCCAGTCCAGGGGAGAATGATCCGCATACCGGCCGAGGGGGCCGAAGGCCTCATCCAGCCCATCCACCCACAGCTCCACCACCGTCCCGGCCTCCCGAGCCCGCTGGGCCGCCTGTTCCAGGGCTCGTCGCAGCCGCTCAGCGGGGGGAAGCAGTTGCTCTTCAGGGGAGAGGGGTACCCCCCACCGGGCCCGCACCTGGGCCTCTAAGGCCTGCGCCATCTGGTCCGGATCATCCCAGTTCCCCATCCCCTGGCGCAGGAAGTGCAGCGCGATCTCCGGATGCTGCCGGTAACGGGCGGCGACCAGAGCGCTCTTCCCCCATCCGGCTCCGGCCACGAGCAGGAGGTAGCGGGGGCGATCGCCGGGCTGGGCGGCCCGAGCGCGGAACGCTTCGATCTGCTTCCAGAGCCATTCCCGCCCCACCAGGGGAGGATGACGGTCCAGCTCCGTCCGGTAATCCGGGAGCGCCCCCCAGCGGATGGGGGCGGCCGCGGCGATCCGCTCCAGGGCCTCCGGAAGGGTCGAGGCCCGCACCACCCATGGGGAGCTTCCGGGCTGCTCCAGCTCCGGGGGCACGTTCGCCTGCTCCCGGGCCACCACCACCGTGTGGATGGGGGGGAGGGAGCGGGTCCGGGCCGCCCCCAGGAGCTTGGGGAAGATCTGCCCGACCGGGATGAGGCGCCCCCGCTCGTCGATCCCGGCGGCGAAGGCCACCCCGTGGAGATCCAAGGGGCGGGGGCGGACCCCCGCTATCCCCCCGACCGGGCCTGGGGGCTGGCCCCCTTCCAGGAGCTTCTTCATGCTCTCGAGGAGCCGCTTCTGAACGTCCGTCAGCTCCCCCATGGACTTCTGGATTTCCTCCAGCGATTGGCGGATCTGAATCAGATGCTGGAGGACGAGGGGGCGGAAGAAGTTCTCGTGGCGACCCAGGGCCTGCTGCAAATGGGTCAGGAAGCGATCCACTCCCTGCGCGATCCTCTCCTCCGGGAGATCCGGGCGCTCCTTCGCCAGGGCCTGGATCAGCTTTTGACGCCAATCTTCCGCCTCCAGGACGGGGATCCCCGCCTTCAGATCCTCCAGCGGGAAGTCCCGGAGGGCGGAGAAAAGGTCGCGCCAGGCGGGATCCTCCCGTTGCATCGCCGTGAGGGCCTCCCGGATCGCCTGCCGCATGCGATCCCGGGTCTCCACCCGGCCGATCAGGGCTTTGAGGACCTCCTGGGTGATGTCCTTCACCTGGAGGAGGCCAGCGATCTCCTCCCCCACGGTCACCCGGATGATCAGGTTGAGGGCAATCCGGGTCACAATCGGCACCCAGGCTGGAACCGGCATCCCTCCCTCCTGCCTTCACTTTTCATTGAGTTACGCAGCTGGTTTTCTCCTGGGGGTTTAGGGGGAGTCGCGCGCCGAAGGCGCGCGACTCCCCCCAAAATAGGGGTGGGGCCATTCTGCCTCTTCTCGCGAGCCCCGAACTGCGTAACTCCTATTTCACTTTTCATTTCCCCATCTGAACCAGGGCCCATAACCCGGTGGC
>JAEVEY010000024.1 GCA_016842045.1 Candidatus Thermoflexus sinensis
GAAACCTTTCTGGGAAGAACTTCCCGTTTACGTGGAATGCATCGCCCCGGACTGGCGGCATGCGATCCTGGTCGTCCCACGCCTCGGCGGCCCATTAGGGGATAAAGAGGAACTCCTCGGGAAAGCGAACCCAAGCTACGAGCCTCCTCCGATGGCTTTCCCAGGGGCTGTCTACTGGGTCGATCTGCAATCCGGGGAGGTTCGAGGGGCCCCTACGAACGCGCCTGCGTGGCCGGATCAGCAGGCCCTTGTTCGCTCTATGGCTAAAGAAGGCCGCTTCCCTCCTTCCTTTGTTTCCTTCTTCGATCAAACTTTGTTGGGTTCGACAATAGAGGGAATGGGAGGAGTGGCTGGGTTGTGACCTTCCAGTTGTTCACCAAGTGGACAATTTGTATTGATCCTGCAGGGGATCTGGCATGACACGAAGGAGATATATTTCCCGTTAGACGCGCAGTTCATGGGTCAATACCTTTCCCAAGCCTCGGACATGGCTCCCGTGCTCACCCTGTGGGCGATTCGTCTGGAGGATGGAACAGGGTATCCCATCACCATCCTGGAGGAGGTGTTCAATGCCGGGCTTTCGGAACAGGTTTTCGACTGGGTTCCCTACTACTCCCCAGCCGATTTGAATTCAATCCCCATGCCCCCTCGCCCGCCGACGCATTCTCTGCCTCCGGAGTTCCATAAGTAGGACAACTGCCCGCAGTTGTCCTGCTGCAAGTAGAAAAGGAGGGCAACCATGAATCGATATGGTCGAGGCTTTGTCCTGAGCGCCTGGCTGGCTCTTGTGCCGATCCTGTCTCCAGGGGCAGCCCAGCCCTCCCGGACCGCTCAGGGCGAGAGCTCCAGTGTTCCTGCTTCGCTCTCGGCTACCGGGGCGGTGGTGGTGGAGCCCGTGGGGCAGATCGGTGGCTTGATAAAGGCGGTGACGATCCATGGCTCCTATGCCTATGTTGGCGCGGGGACGGATCTGATGATCCTGAACATCGCAGATCCAGCCCATCCCGCACCAGTGGGCTACGCCGATCTACCCGATACGGTGACCGATGTGGTGGTTGTCGGGAGCTATGCCTATGTGGCCGCCGGCAATGTGTGGATCGTCGAGGTAAGCAATCCGAATCGCCCTCGGGTCCTCGGCCAGGTGCTGGGTAAATCCAACAAAATTGCGGCCGCCGGGAATTATCTATACAGCACATATTTCGATCCCGATACATGGGAAAGCGGCCTGAAGATCCTGGACGTGAGCGATCCCCAGACCCCTCGGGAGCTCTCACGTTACCAGACGTGGCTTCCCATAAAGAGCGTGGCGCTGGCCGGGAACTACGTCTATGTAAGTGTTGACCGCACTTATATCCTGGATGTGAACGACCCACGGAATCCTCGCGAGATCGGCGCGGTGGATCCCCGCCCGAACAGTATCCATGTTGTGATGGGGAATTATGCCTATGGCGTGGCGCTTTGGGATACAACCCCGACGATGAGCATGGTGATCATGGACGTGAGTAACCCGGCCGCGCCGCGAATCATCAGCCGCCTCAACATGCCAGGGAGTCCCAACGGAATGGCGGTGGCGGGGAACTACGCCTACGTGGTTGGCACAGGTGAGAACGATCAGGGCGGGATCCTGCACATCGTCGACGTGAGCAGTCCCCACAATCCCCGCCACGTTGGCTCATTGAATCTTCCCGGAGAGGCAACGGACATAGCGGTGAGCGGCCCCTATGCCTACGTAACCGATGAGCTCAACGGCTTGCGAACGTTCGACATAAGGAATCCGGGGAGCCCGCTTGAGATCAGCTATTTCCCCATACCCGGAACAGTGGGCCGCATCGCGACGGATGGAAGCTATATCTATGGGATCGGAAGCAAGCTGTGGATCATCGATGCCCGCAATCTGAGGCCTCCCTGGCTGGCCGGCTATTACAATTTATCGCCACGAGAGGTCCGGGATATCGCGGCGGCGAATCAGCGGGTCTATCTGCTTTATGAGTGGGGACTGCTGGAGATCATCGATGTCAGCAACCCTGCAAATCCCCGCCTGATGTTCCGGTCTTCCCTCGCCGCCTATGGGATAGATGCTGTTGGGAATTACCTCTATGTGGGCACATATAACGGCCTGCAAATCATGGATGTGAGCAACCCCAGCAGCCCCCGGCTGATCGGCTCTGCCCCGGGATCGGTGGACGATGTAACCGTAGCCGGAGACTACGCCTACGTCACGAACGGACCTCAATTGCGGATCATTCAAATCCGCGATCCGGCGAACCCTCGTCAGATCGGCGTTTATGAAGTGCCCGATGCGACCGAAGTGATCGTTTATCCCATCATAAAAGGGGTGGGGGTGCAATCCAATTACGTTTACATAATCTATCCGGGTGCGAGCGCATCCAGGGATTCCATTGGAAGGCTGAGGATCATCGATGTCAGCCATCCTGAAGCCCCCTACTCCGTGGGTTTGTATGAATTGCCTCCGGGATGGAACGCGGTGGGAATCGAAGTGGGAGGCCCGTATGCCTATCTGCTCGGTGCAAAATGCTCACTCAGCAGCCTCTTGCCCGATAGCAGCGTCTTACAGATCCTCGATGTTCAAAACCCGACGGCCCCCCGCCTGTATCGCTCCTACCCGATTCCGGCCTGCTCGGTGTATATCCGGAAGGCGGCCGATTCCATATACATCGCCAACCTTTCGGATCCGATGCTCGCTCTGCGGATCAGAGAACTGAACCGCTCCGTTTATCTGCCCATGGTGTTACGTCACCGATGAATGAGATTTCCAGGGCGCTCCAGGTGCGATCGCTGGACGGCATGCCTTGCCGTTCAATCGAAGCTACACAGTTGGTTTGCTCTCGGGGTATGGGGAATGGAGTCGCGCCTTCGGCGCGCGATTCCGTTCCCCAAATCGGGGGATGGGGCCCTTCCATCTCTTCTCGTGGTTCTCAAATGGCGTAGTGCTTCGTCCAGAGAGGGCCATCCAGCGGACCATCCCGCTCGACCCACCCGGAAGAGGGAGATTGGCCTGGATGCTGAGCTCAGAGAACCGAAATCCTCCTATGCCCGATCTCCGCGGCGCGCCGCTTTTCCTGCCCGCCCTGGCATGGCTGGCCGGTCTCCTTCTCGCCCGAGGCCTGACCCCCCCGGAGCCCCCCTTCCCTCAATGGACGTTATTCTTCGCGCTATGGGGGTTTCCTCTCCTCGCCATGCGGTGGGCATGGAACCACCGACCGCTCCCTCGCCGTTTCGCCACCCTGGGCCTCATTCTCCTCCTCGGGGCAGTCCGGGGAACGATCCGCCCAACCCCGACTCTGCCACCCAATGTGGTCCAGGCGATGACTACAGGAACGGAGGTGGCCCTCGAAGGCATCGTGGTGGACGATCCGGCGGAACGGGGCGCGGGCTCGCGGTTCCTCTTCCGCCCGGATGGCGGGACCGCTCTGCTTCGGGTGGATCTCCCCAAGGGTCGGCCCAATTACGGCGATCGGCTCCGCCTGATCGGCCGGGTGGGCCGGCCTCCCGTACGGGCGGAGATGGATCTGCGGGCCACCCTGGCCCGTCAGGGGGTGCTGGGGGAGATGAAAGCCGGGGAATGGGCCCGCCTGGGTGGGAACGACGGGAACCCGCTGCTGCGCCTCCTGTATCGGGCACGTGGATATGCGCGAGCACGCCTCCGGGAGATCCTGCCCGACCCGGAGGCCGGGCTGCTGATCGGGATCCTCCTGGGCGATGAAAGCAGCATCCCCTGGAGTGTGGAGCAGGCCTTCGCCCGCTCCGGCCTCAGCCACATCGTTGCCATCTCCGGCTACAACATCACACTGCTCACCGCCCTCTCCCTGTCCATCTTCACACGGCTCCTGGGCCGGCGAATCGCTCTCTGGGGAGCGCTTCTTCTCATTCCCCTCTACACGCTTTTCGTAGGGGCCTCCGCCTCCGTGGTGCGTGCTGCCCTGATGGGGAGCCTCACGATCATCGCCCTGATGCTGGGGCGCAGCAGTGACGCGCTGAACGCGTTAAGCCTCTCCGCCTTTCTGATGACACTGTGGGATCCTGCAACCCTGGAGGACATCGGTTTCCAGTTGAGCTTTGCCGCCACCCTGGGATTGCTTTTCCTGGCCCCGCTGCTGGAGGCCTGGGTCCGGGCGGGCATGGCTCGCCTGTTCCAGGATCCTCAAGCCGTTACGCTGATAGAGGTCATCCGCGAAGCCCTCCTGATCTCCCTGGCCGCCCAGATCGCCACCGCGCCGCTGATGTTGTATCACTTCCGGGAGCTCTCCATTATCGCTCCCCTGGCCAACCTCCTGGCGCTCCCCATGCAACCCTTCGTGATGGCCCTGGGCATTCCAGCGGCCCTTGGCGCCGCGCTCTTCGGCCATCTCGCCACGCCGCTGGGCTGGGCCGTCTGGTGGCCCCTGGCCTGGACGATCCGCGTGGCCGACCTTACCGCCCGCTGGCCCCTGGCAACCGTCCGAATCGCACCCGGATACCTGGAAGGGATGTTCCTCTTTTACAGCGGCGCCCTCGGTTTTTTCCTCCTTCGAGCTTATGGGCTCTCCCTCTTCGATCTCGTCCGCAAGCTCCGCTCCTGTCGCCAGGCCCTCCGCGCCTTCGGTTTGATCAGCGCCTTGGGAAGCATCGCCTTCACCTATCTCCCCGATGGCCTCACCCGGCTGGTCCTCTTCGAGGGAGGGCATGCCCTTCTGCTCGAAACGCCGGAGGGATATCGAGCGCTGTGGCTCAACGGAACGCGGGAACCACCCGTGGGGGAATTGGGGCGCTGGCTGGGGCCCTTCGACCGCCACCTGGACCTGGTGATCGTGGAGGGAGGGGCCGGAGCGCGTGAGGTAGCGCTCCTGCGGACCCGATATCCGATCCGCCTGGTTCTGGGAGAGGAAACGCCGATCCGGGATGGATTGCAGATCGAGATCGGCACGGTGAAGTTAGAAGCCATCGAAGGGGGGTGGTGGATGGAGATCGGACGGCAACGGGTGGTGATCACCAGCCGCCGCGCCGTTCGGAAAGGGATCTCCGCGGATTGGGTGATCACAATGGGGGATGAACGGCGCGGGCTCGCTGTGGCCCAACAGGTGAACGCATGGGGGCTTCTGGTCGGCGGGGCACCCGCCGGCGGCGCCGCGGGCGCCGTCTCCGGCCTGCGCCAGGTCTGGCAGGCCCGGGATCACCGATGGATTGCCGCCTGGACCGATGGGGAGGTGTGGTGGTTGCGTGCAGGGCCTTAAATAGCGCGCGAAAATGGGCCCGACGCGGTGGAGCATGGTCTTTCCTGTTCGTAGTCGGGCACGTCAGTGCCCGTCCTTTTTGGGAACGCGAAGTCAGGCGGCACGCTTCGCTCCGTGCCCCACTACGAACAGGGGCTTTTCGCTCGTAGTAGGGCACGTAAGTGCCCGTCTTCTTTTTGTGAACGCTTAGACGGGCACTCCGCTTCGCTTCGTGCCCTACTACAAACAGGGCTTTTCGTTCGTAGTAGGGCACGTAAGTGCCCGTTCTTTTTGTGCACGCCTATAACGGGCACTCCGCTTCGCTCCGTGCCCGACTACGAACAGATGGCCACGCGCCTGGCGCGCATGCATACGCATCGCTGGAAGATGAACGGCCTCATTCCCCGCATTGCACGGGACGCATCACATACAGGGATCCCTCGCGGGGCCAGCGATGTCCCTCCGGGCATACCACGGCGTCCTCTTGCTCGATGGCCGGAAGGCGGCAAGCAGGGCACCGCCAGAGGCCCTCCCCCACCGGACCTTCCCCTGGACCGGCCTCTGCCCGGACGAACACACTGGGGGTCAGCTTCCAGAGCGCACCGATCCCCTGGACCCAGCCATCCATCCGCGCCAGCCACGGGGCTGGGATCAACCGCTTGAGCCACGGATGACGGAAATGGGAAACTGCCCGCTCCCGCTGGATCCGAAAACCCGCCTCCTCCAGCCGGGCCTGCACCCATGCAGGGTGAAAATCAAAATGGAGAGGAGCGAATTCCACGGGCTCCGGGGAGAATGGGGACCACGATTGGGCGCGAATCACGTAACGGAAGATCGCCTTCAGGTGACGCTTGTTCGCGAACTCCAGGATAAAAATCCCACCCGGCCGCAGGATCCCACGGATCTCCCGAAGCGCCCGGGGCACATCCTGAACATGGTGGATCACCCGCACCATCACCACCGTATCCATCACGCCGGGTTGAAAGGGCAGCTGGTAAAGGTCCGCCACCACGAAGCGGAAGCGCGGATCGTGTCCCCACCGATGCCGGGCGGCCTCCACCTGCGTCCGGGCGTAATCCAGGAGATAAACCTCCTCATAGCCGCCATACAGATCCGCCAGGCGACCGAACCCGGCGCCGATCTCCACCAGCCGGTGGCCCCGGGGAGGCAACAGCGCCCGAAGCGCGATCCGCTCGGCCAGGTCCTCATACGCGCGACCTGCCCGCCAGAAGGCTTCATAGTCGGTTTCCTCATAACTGCAAACTGGAGGCGCGCTTTGCCTTTCCCGCATGGATTTCTCCTCCCCCTTGAAAGCCTGGATTCTTTCCTACCCCAGCAGCCTCCATCCAGCCCATCCAAGGCCCATCAGCCCACCCAGGATCAGGATCGCATGATCCCACAGAGAGCCGGTTCGCCATCGAGCCAGGCGCAGACGCCCGCCGGACAGCGGCCAGAGCCAGGGAACGCCCTGAGGAGTGAGGGCATCGAGGAAGAGATGGGAGAGATAGCCCGCCGTCCAGGCCCCTGTCAGCGCCGGATCCCGTAACCACAACCAGCCCAGCATGCCCCAGATGATGGCCAGGGTCAGCGAATGCGTGGGCCCCCGATGCGGAAGCCGGATCAGCATCAATAGCAGGAATCCCCCGGCCATGGAGAGGCCCGCGATCGCCCCCGAGCCCAGGAGATACCCACCCAGCAACCCGCCCGCGATCCCTATCGCGCCCAACCAGCGCGCGCCCCGCGCCACAGATCCCACATCCAGATCCACATCCGGGATCATCCCGGAGAAGGCTCCCAGCGCCCCTCCAATCGGACCACCGGCCCACAGACCGATGGCCGCTCCTACCACGACATGGGTTCGCAGCCGCATCTCCGGCCTCTTTCCCGAAGAAGGATTTTCAGGCCCACAGGAAGGCCATCCCCAGCCGCCTTCGCGCCCCCCACGACAGGTCTATCCCGCGGCAGAGGCCCTATGCTATGAGCCGGGTATCAGATCCAGGAGCGCCTTGAGATCCCGGAGCAGCGATAGCAGCTTCACCACCACCGGATCTAACCCGGAGGCCCCCAGCGCGATGTCCACCGTCTGATCGAAGTTCACCGGGATCTGTGTGCGGACGGGGACGGTCATATTCAACCGAACGGGAAGCCGCGTTCCCGGCGGCAGGTTGATGAACACCGTTCCGTTAATCGTCCCCCCACCGCCGGGCAACTGGAAGGTCGCCGCGGTCGTAATCGGCACCGGCGCCAGGGTCACCACCACCGTGTCCTGCTGGACCGGCAGCTCGAAGGCTACGGGGACCGATTGCCGGATGGGGATGGTGGTGGAGATATGGGTGCTTCCCAGATCCTGAACGATCCCCTCCAGCTGCGCCACGGTTGCGTTGACCGTGGATTTCAACGAGGCCAGCTGGAGATAGAGCAGCGTTAGCACGATCACCAGGATCAGGTTCACCGTGAACGAAAACACGATGGCAATGTTCTTAAAGGCCTCCCACAGTCGTCTGAGGAATCCCATGGGCATGCCCTCCTTGAAGGATAACGAACCCAGCGCCCCAGATCCTGCCCCCAGGCTTTGGGGTAGTCTCCCCATTTCATTCTTTCATTCTAAGGAGTTACGCAGTTGAAAGCTCTAAAGGTGGAACGGAATGGCCCCACCCCCCTTTCTCCCCCCTCCCCACGGCCCAAAGGGCCGTGGGGAGGGGGGAGAAAAATCCTTTTTGGGGGCGGAGCGGGGCGCCGAAGGCGCCCCGCTCCGCCCCCAAAGCCCCCATGGGAAACGAACCGCGTAAGTCCTACATTCTTTCATTACGAATCAAGAGCGATAACAGACCAAGCAGGTCCCCGGCCCAGCCCCCAAAGTCCACCCGATCAAAGGCGACCCGGCCGGATGAGCGGTGAGACATCGATTCCCTCTCAGCAACCCTCCGGGGGGAAGGGAGCGGCATTGGGGAGGGCGACAGCGCTCTTTTCGCCCCCGCGAAGCCTAACCGGATGTCACCTCCACCTGCACCCCCTCAAAGGCCGCCTCCACGATCCAGGTGCGCGCCGGGACGCCTGCTTCCTCAAAGGCGGCGGCCATGGCCGCTGCGATCGCCTCATGGCCTTCCGGCGCAAACGCCGCCAGGGCCGGCCCCGACCCGCTGATGCATACGGCGGCTGCCCCGGCAGCTCGTGCGGCGGCCACCGCCCGCTCGTAACCGGGGATCAGTTGCGCCCGGTAGGGCTCATGCAGCCGATCCCGCATCGCCCGACCCAGTAATTTCCAATCGCCCTCCCGGAACGCGTGGACCAGAAGGGCCACATGGCCGATCTGGTAGACGACGTCCGCCAGGGGCAGATGAATGGGAAGCAGGCGACGAGCCATCTCAGTAGACACGCTGACCCCCGGAAGGGCGATCACCACCCGCATCGGTGGGATCGGGACACGAGCCGCAATCAGGCCGTCCTCATCCCGTGTGACCAGCACCAGCCCCCCCAGCAGCGCCGGCGCCACGTTATCCGGATGGCCCTCCAGGTCGGTGGCCAGCTCCAGCAACACCTCCGGCGGGTCCGACAATCCCATCCAGGCCTGGGCCAGGGCCAGCCCACCGACCACGGCCGCCGCGCTGGATCCGAGGCCGGACATCAGGGGGATCCGGTTATAGCAACGCAGGCGCATGGGAGGAACCTCGGATCCCATCCGCTCGAACAGCGCGGCGGCTGCGCGCACCACCCGATTGGTGGCATCGCGGGGAAGACGATCAGCACCCTCCCCTACAATGACCACCTCCAGCGCGGAGGCCGGCTCCGCCTCGATCTCGTTATACAGGCCCAGCGCCAGTCCCATCCCATCGAAACCCGGGCCCAGGTTCGCTGTGGTCGCCGGAACACGCACCCGAATCCGCATCGAGCCTCTCGCCTCCATAAAGATACTAGGACTTACGCAGTTCGTTTCCCTGGGGGCTTTGGAGGCGGAGCGGGGCGCCGAAGACGCCCCGCTCCGCCCCCAAAAAGGATTTTTCTCCCCCCTCCCCACGGCCCCAAGGGCCGTGGGGAGGGGGGAGGAAGGGGGGTGGGGCCATTCCGTCCCACCTTTAGAGCTTTCAACTGCGTAACTCCTAGATACAAAGATAAAGGGGGCTTACACGGCTGGCCCTGATCCCGGGGAGGTCAGGGGGCCCCTCCCCTCTTTTTGGGGCCCCGGAGGGCCGCCGAAGGCGGCCCTCCGGATCCTTTGCTGCTGGCCGGCGCATCGGTTTCAGAAAGCTCCCACCATGCAGCGGACTCCTCCGAAGGCCAGAAGAGGAAACGAATCCCTTCGCGGATCAGGCCGATCACGGAAACGCTCCAGATCACAAGGACAAACCCCAGCCATCCCAGCACCAGGAAGGCCATCACCGCGCCGACCGTCACGGCCCATTCCGGCTGGATCATCTCACGCTCCTTCGATTGATCGACCCTCCCCGGGCCCTCCGGCCATAGCGCTTCAGAACCTGCCCCGCTGGCCCTTGCCCGAGAGCAGTCAGGGGATCCTTTCCCTTCCCTTTTCTGGACCGGAGGCCTTTGCCCGAAGGGTCCAGCGCCACAACCCATAGCGAGAAGATCCCTCAGGAGTTTCGCTCCGACTCCGCGATCGCCCGGAACCGTTCCCAGATCACAGGCGCATACGCGCGGGCCTCCGCGGCGATCCGTTCCTCGTCGAGCGTCAGCAACTGCCGATCCTTCATCAGGATCCGCCCCCCGCAAATGGTCGTGGTGACGTGTGAGCCATCCACGCCGAAAATCAGATGCCAGGGCAGGTTCTCCCCCGTTAAGGGGGTGTAGGGCCGGTAATCCATGAGAATGATATCCGCATAGGCGCCTGGAGCCAGGACCCCCAGGGGATGCGGCCAGAAAAGGGAAGCGATCCGGGCGTTCTCCCGGTAGGCCATCGCCAGAACTTCTTCAGCTCCCATCGCCCGGGGATCACGGGCATGAACCTTGTGGACCAGGTAGGCGGTCTTCATCTCCGCAAACATGTTGTTGGAGAACCCGTCATTGCCCAGCCCGACCGTCACCCCTGCCCTCCGCATCGCTTCCACCGGCGCCACCCCCACCGCGTTGTTCATATTTGAACGGGGCTGGTGGCTGACCTTGCTCTGCGTGCGGGCCAGCAGGTCGATCTCGACCGCATCGACGTGCACACAGTGCGCACAGAGCGTCTGCGGGCCCAGCACGCCTTCCCGGGCGAGCCGTTCCACGGTTCGAACCCCATAGACCGTCAGGCTGTGGCCCTCGTCCGCCGCGTCCTCCGCCACATGGATATGGAAGCCGACCCCCAGCGCCTGTGCTTCGGCAACCGCCCGCTCCATCGTCTCCGGGCCTACCGTAAACGCGGCGTGAAGCCCGAAGGAAGCGGCCAGGAAAGCACCGCGCGCATCCCCGGTGGCCCGCCACTCCCGGACCCGTCGAAGGAAACGGACATTCTCCTGGATCCCCGCTCTTGCTCCCTCCGGGCCGTTGCGATCCGTCACCTCATAGCAGAGGCACGCTCGCAGGCCGGCCTCGCCCACCGCCTCGGCGATGATGTCGAGAGAGCCGTCAATGCAGGAGGGGCTGGCATGATGGTCTATCAGGGTCGTGGTGCCGTGGCGGATCGCATCGATCAGACAAACCAGGGCGGAAAGGCGGACCGCCTTCTCATCCAGGGCCCGGTCCAGACGCCACCAGAGTCGGCGAAGGATATAGGGGAAATTCGAAGGGGGATCGTCGTGAAGCGGCATACCCCGCGCGAAGGCCCCATAGAAATGAGTGTGGGCACAGATGCTTCCGGGCAGGACCAGCTGTCCCCGGGCATCCAGGGCCTCCGCATCCGGATAATGCGCCCGCACCTCGGCCGTGGTCCCTACCATCATAATGCGATCCTCTTCTATCGCAATGGCCCCGTCTTCGATCACCCGGGGCGGATCCTCCATGGTGCAAACGGTCCCGTGGATGATGAGCCAGGCCATGGAAACCTCCTGGAAGAAAGCTCTGGGGGACGCCGGCTCTGTTGTGATCCTGGCGGTGCCCGCCTGGGCTCCGCGTTTGCCCCTCTCCCCTACCCACGCCGCGAAACAGCGAAGAAAGTTGAAAGCCCCCAGTTTACAACCGAACGCGGATCCCGCTCCCTCCAGGCCTCTATTCATAACGAAAGCACGAGTCCTCCACGCTGCTTGGTGGCGTTAGGGGACACAAAAACCAGGTGGTGGGGCAGGCGGCTTCGCCAATCACCCCACCACCCCAGGCCCCCACATGGCCACAGAGCCAGGCTTGCTTTTTCAATCAGTTTACACTATAACTCAACTTGCTATCCGGTATTTAGAGAGCGAAGATCGTCTCCTCAAACCCCTGTTTGCGTATGGGGTAGCGATGTCCAGAGAGCCGGTAGCCATTAAAGGGATTGGCGACGCCTTATGGTTCTCTTTCGGCCCGGAGCCATGGCCGGAAACGCTCAGCGCTTTAGAAGCCCGTCTATCTGCGAACCCGGGCTTCTTCAACGGCGGCCGGGCTGTTCTTGTCTTAGGGAATCGGATCCTGGAAGAAGCCGATCTGTTGAGTTTGCTGGCCCTCCTGAATCGTTTTGGCCTCTCCCTGACCGGTGTGCTGACGGATCATCCGGTGACCCAGGCCCTGGTGAGACGGCTGGGCCTTCCATTGCAATCGTCCCCGGCGATGGAACGCGCCCCTGAAACCCGTGAGCTTCCTCTGGAGCCGGCCTGGGTGATCCATCGAACCCTGCGGGCAGGCCATTATCTGCAGGTGGAAGGCCACCTCTGCGTGATCGGAGATGTCCACCCCGGAGCGGAGATCGCCGCCACTGGGGACATTATCGTATGGGGACGTCTGCTGGGCACCGCCCATGCGGGCTGTGAGGGGGATGATGAGGCTGCCGTTTACGCCCTGGAACTCCGCCCGGTCCAGCTCCGCATCGGGCATTACATCGCGCGCTCTCCTGAGGAGCATCGTCGGCCGATCCCGGAACAGGCAAGGGTCCAGAACGGGCAGATCGTCGTCGAACCCTGGCGCTCCCTCTCCCGATGGGAGCAATGGTTGGGGCGATTCCTGGGCTGATAATGAAGCATCCGAAGACCGGTTGCGTCATTCCAGTGAGAGGCTTTGAAGGGCCAGGAAGGCCGTCTTGGGGAGCCAGAAGCCCCTTGGCGGCTGATTCCCATAAATCCCGATAGACGGTATAACCTTCAGGAGAAGAGCGCCTTTCAGGGGCAGGCTTCCTGGCTTTTCCCTAAAGGAGGATCACGATGAGCGCGCAGGTGATCACGGTGACCTCCGGCAAGGGCGGGGTCGGCAAAACGACGGTGACCGCCAATGTGGGGATGGCCCTGGCCATGGCCGGAAAGAAGGTGGTGTGCATTGATGCGGACATCGGATTGAGAAATCTGGATGTGGTCCTGGGCCTGGAGAACCGCATCGTTTACGATATCGTGCACGTCGTCGAAGGGCGCTGTCGCACCCGCCAGGCTCTCATTCGCGACAAGCGGGTCCCCGACCTCTACCTCATGCCGGCCGCCCAGAGCCGCGATAAATCCGCCGTGAAGCCTGAGGACATGGTCCGCATCTGTGAGGAACTGCGTCCCGAGTTCGACTACATCCTGATCGATTCCGCGGCCGGCATCGAAGAAGGATTTCGGACCGCCCTGGCCCCAGCGGATCTCATCCTCCTGGTCACGAACCCGGAGGTCGCCGCGGTTCGCGATGCGGATCGGGTCGTCGGGCTGGTGGAGGCGATGGGGAAACCCACCCCCAAGTTGATCGTCAACCGCCTGAAACCCGATATGGTCCGCCGCGGGGATATGCTGGATACCTCCGATGTGCTGGAGATCCTGGCCATCGAGCTGCTGGGGGTGATCCCGGAGGATGAGCAGGTGATCGTGGCGACCAACCGGGGCACCCCGGTGGTGCTGGAAGAGCGATCGCCGGCGGGGCAGGCCTTCCGGGCCATCGCCCGGCGTCTGATGGGCGAGGCCGTCCCGCTGTTCCTCTCGGAGGACGGCCAGGGCGTTCTGGGGTGGTTGCGTCGGCTGGTTCGCAGCGGAGGTGGCCGATGAACTGGCTGGATCGATTGCGGGGACAACCCTCACCCCGGGAGACCGCCAAACAGCGCCTTCAGGTCATCCTGGTCCACGATCGCAGCGACCTCTCCCCCGGGTTGCTGGAAGTCATCAAGGACGAGATCATCGCCGTCCTCTCCCGCCACGTCCCGATCATCGCCGAAGAGGTGCGGGTCACGGTCACCCAGGATGCCCGGGAATGCCGGCTGGTAGCGGATATCCCCCTCGGGAACCGGCATAGCCGATCATGATCCGGTGGCTTCAGGGACAGCTGAGTGAGTGGCGTCGCTTCGATGTCGGGTTACTGCTGGGGGTGATGGCGCTGATGGGCATTGGCGTCACCGTGATCGCCAGTGCGGTGTTGCGCTCGCCGGATCTTGCGGATGCGCCCCGCCGGCAGGCCCTCTATGGCCTGATGGGGATGTTGCTGATCTTCCTGATCTCCTCGGTGAACTACCGGATCTGGGGGGCCTTTCAGCACATCCTCTACGTGGCGATACTGGCCCTGTTGATGCTGGCCCTCATCGCCGGCCGCAGCCAGATCGCCCCGGTCCGCCGCTGGCTGGAGATCGCTTCTTTCAATATCCAGCCCGCAGAGCTGGCGAAGCCCCTCCTGATCCTCAGCCTGGGGCGCTTCCTGGCCGATCGCGAGGGGAAAATCGATTCCTTTCGCACCGTATTGCTGGCCTTTGCCTATCTGCTCCTGCCAGCCATATTGATCTTCCTTCAACCCAACTTAAGCACGGCCGTGGTGATCCTGGCCATCGGCCTCAGCATGCTCTTCGCCTGGGGGATCCGCCCTCGCCATCTCTTCACCATCGGCCTGATGAGCGCCCCCCTGGCCCTTGGGGCCTGGACGATCATGCTGCCCTACATGCGCGGGCGCCTTCTGCATTTCCTGGGTCTCCAGCCTGATCCCAACACGGCTTACAATCTCACCCAGGCGCTGATCACGATCGGCAGCGGGGGCTTATGGGGAACCGGATGGGGGCAAAGCCCGCAGAACGTGTGGGGGTTCCTTCGAGTGCGCCACACGGATTTTATCTTCGCCGTCCTGGCTGGGGAGTTCGGGCTGGTCGGGGCGCTGAGCGTCCTAACACTCTACCTCTGGGTCCTCGGGAGGATTTTCCGAATCGCCTGGAGGGCCGAAGATACCTACGGTCGGTTGATCGCGGTGGGGGTAGGCACCTGGATCGCCTTCCAGGCGCTGGTCAATATTGGGATGAACGTCGGTCTGATGCCGGTGGCCGGCCTCCCCCTGCCCTTCATCAGCTATGGAGGAAGCGCCCTCCTCTCCCTGAGCCTGGGAATCGGCTTCGTTCAGAGCGTGCGGATCCATCGAGAGGGCTTCACCATGCGCGCATAAGGCCAATGGGAACGCCGTTTCGGATCCCTTCGGCTTCGGAGGCGGGGCCGGGCGTTGAAAGATGCCGGCCCCGCCTCCTTTTTCGAGAGGCCTCTCCCCGCGGACCTCCGGGCGGAGGGATTGCCCGATTCAGCAGGAGGGTCAAGTTGACCCCGTCCTGAACGAGAACGATTTCACGATCTTTCACCAGAGTCCAGAACCCGCAATGGATATGCCCCGGGGCGCGATCCCTGCCAGGTCAGGGCGACGATCGATTGGATGTTTAACCAGCTACCAGCTCAGCAAAACCGACTCTTCTCCACGCCTGGCGCACCGGTGGTCGCCTGGCCGGGAGCTCCAGCCCGCTCACCCGCACCGTGGTGACCTCCGCGGTCAGAACCTCGAAAACCGCCATCCGAGGACCGGGCTGGGAGCCGAGGAGTCTTATCCCTGGATATCGACCGGCTTGTCCGGAGTCCAACCGCTCATACAATAAAATGATAGGAGCTACGCCGTTGGCCTTCTCCCCGGGTTTTTCAGACCGGGCCGCGCAAGGATAAACTTGGGGGCCCCTCGACCTCCCCTGGATAGAAGTCGACGGCGTAAGTTCGATCCAGGAAAAGTCCCAGGATCCCATCCCGGAGGTGCTCCGTGGAGTTTGAGCCAGTCATCGGTCTGGAGATCCACGCTGAACTTCAAACGCGATCCAAGATGTTCTGTGCCTGTCCGGTGGTGGACAGCACTACGGCCGAGCCCAATCGCTATGTATGTCCGGTGTGTGCGGGGATGCCTGGAACCCTCCCGGTCCCCAATCGACGAGCTATTGAATGGACGATCCTCACCGGCCTGGCTTTAAACTGTGAGATCGCGGAATACAGCCTCTTTTACCGGAAGAACTATTTCTATCCGGATCTCCCCTCCGAATATCAGCGTTCCATGTATGATTACCCCCTCTGCCTGAATGGATATCTGGAAATCGACACGCCGGATGGCCCCAAACGGGTTCGCATCCGACGCGTTCACATTGAGGAAGACACCGGGAAGCTGATCCACATCGGAGGCGTCACCCTGGTGGACTTCAACCGGGCGGGAGTCCCCCTGATGGAGATCGTCACCGAGCCGGACATGCATTCGGTTGAGGAGGTGAAGGCCTTTGCGATGGCCCTTCGCACGCTGCTCCGCTACCTGGGGGTGAACTCGGGGGATATGGAGAAAGGCGTCATCCGCTTCGAGGCGAACGTCTCGGTGCGTCCGAAAGGGGAGACGCGACTGGGCACCCGGACCGAGATCAAGAACCTTAACAGCTTCCGGGCGCTGGTGCGCGCCGTGGAGTATGAGATCCGCCGGCAGATCGAGATCGTCCGCTCCGGCGGCCGGGTGGAGCAGGAGACGATGGGCTGGGATGAGGCGCGCGGGGTGACCGTTCCTCAGCGCGGGAAGGAGCACGCCCACGACTATCGCTATTTCCCGGAACCGGATATCCCACCCCTGGTGATCTCGCGGGAATGGGTGGAGGAAATCCGCGCTCTGCTGCCGGAGCTGCCCCGGGCACGAACGGCGCGGTTCGAGCAGGTCTACGGCCTCACCCGATACGAAGCTGCCCTGCTGACCGAAGATCATCGGGTTGCGGACTATTTCGAACGCGCGGTTACGCTGGCCCGCCAGGGAGAGCCGGCGGTGGAGCCCCGAACTCTGGCCGCCTGGATCACGGGAGAGCTGTTCCGGTTGATGAACGAAGCCAATCTGGAGATTCAGGACGTCCGGGTGCCTCCGGAGTCGCTGGTGGAACTGATCCGCATGGTCCAGCGGGGAGAGATTAACCTGAACACCGGGAAGCTGGTCCTGCGGGAGGCCTTCGAGACCGGGGAAGCGCCCCGCCACATCGTAGAGGCCAAAGGGTTAACGCAGATCCGGGATGTGGAAGCCCTTCGAGAGATCGTCCTTCAGGTCATCGAGGCGAATCCCAAAGAGGTAGAGAGCTACCTGCGTGGGAAGGAAGGCGTATTGAAGTGGTTCGTCGGGCAGGTGATGCGCGCGACGCGCGGTCAGGCGGATCCTCAGCGAGTGAACGAACTGGTCCGCGAGGCCCTGGAAGCGCGCCGTGCCCCTCTATCCTGATGCTTTCCTCTGCGCTGGGTTCGGTCTTATAATTTCAAGTGAAAACTTTCCCAAAGGAGCCTGCCATGGCCGGTTCAGAGGTGATCCTCCCGGAGGAGGCGCGGAAGCGATGGCGGGCCCTGGAATGGGCCTGGGTCCCCGGGGCCGGGTTACGGTTGGTGCTCCAGGAGATCCCCCAGTACCGTGGCCGGATCCACCAGTGGGCCTGGGTGGCCAACCGGGTGGCCGGGCTGGGGACGCTCCTCTTCCTCACCGTTCACATTCTGGACACCGCGCTGGTCTACTTCATCCCCACCTGGTATGAGCATGCCATCGCCCTGTATCGTCACCCCCTCTTCGGCCTCGGCGAGCTGATCCTGGTGGGCTGCGTGCTCTGGCATGGCCTCAACGGACTGCGCATCACGATCAGTGATTTCCGCCCCCGCCTGTGGGCGGCGGAGATCCAGGCCCGTCTGATTCTGTGGACGGTCGTCGCCTTCCTTGCCCTCTACATCCCCACTTTCTTCATTATGGGCAACACGATCCTTCAGAAAGGCATCCTGGGGAGGTGATCATGGCGGCCATCCCGAAAGTCGCCCCACGCACGGTCCCCGTCATCCGCCCCCGCCTGGAAGTCTGGCTCTGGACTTTCATGCGGGTCTCAGGTGTGCTGCTGATCCCTCTGGCCTTTGGCCATCTGGCGATCATGCACATCATCAACAATGTTCATAACATCAACGCGTGTTTTGTCTATTATCGCTGGAACGTGCTGTTCTGGTGGCGGGTCTATGACGCCCTGCTGCTGTTCCTGGCTTACATCCATGGCCTGAACGGCCTGCGCCACGTTATCGATGACTACGTGCACCATCGCGGTTGGAATCAGGCGCTGAAATGGGCCGCCTTCATCGGCGGGGCCCTGGTCATCCTCATCGGGACCATCGCGCTGATCGGCGGCGTGCGGGTCACCGCGCTGCCGGAGGGATGCCCTCCCCTCGGATGAGGGAACTGGGCTTGTAGGGCTGACACGCATGGAAGGCCCTGCACCGGGCTCAACCGGGAAAGCGGCAGGTGTTTATCTTCCGGTCGACCGCATGGCGATCGACAGTTTGTTTCCTTCGTGAAGATGTGGCAGATCATTCCGTGAAGCCCTGGCGGTCCGCCGCGCTGATCCCGGCCGATGGAACGGCCATATTCCAGTGGAGAGGCTTTTGGGGGACGGGAGAGCTGCCGAAGGTGGCCTTCCCACATCCCAACCTTCCTCAGCCATGGCGCTTCAGGCTGCTGGTGAGGGAGGATTATACGGGTGAAGACCATGTGTCATTCCGTAGCAGGTCTGAAGAAAGCTCCGAGAAGCCGGGCCGGGTTTCTTTGTGCCCGACTCCGCTTCCAGATCCTGAGGAAAGGAGTGCCCCATGAAGGTCCATCGGCATCAATTTGATGCGGTGGTGGTCGGCGCAGGGGGGGCCGGGCTAATGGCCGCCCTCTACGCCTCGAAACAGGTGAAAACAGCGGTCCTCAGCAAGCTCTACCCGACCCGCTCCCATACCGGGACGGCGCAGGGGGGCATTGCGGCACCGCTGGGGAACATGGAGGAGGACCGGCCGGAATGGTATGCCTACGACACGGTGAAGGGTGGGGACTGGCTGGTGGATCAGGATGCCGCCGAAATCCTGGCCCATGAGTCCATTGAGGCGATCATCGAGCTGGAGCACATGGGCCTGCCTTTCGATCGCACTCCCGACGGGAAGATCGCCCAGCGCCGGTTCGGCGGGCACACCCGCAATTTCGGCGAGGCGCCTGTTATGCGGGCCTGCCACTCCGCCGACCGCACCGGCCACATGATCCTCCAGACCCTCTATCAGCAGTGCATCAAGCATAATGTCACCTTCTTCGACGAATTCTTCGTCACTGACCTGATCCTGGAGGATGGGGTGGTCCGCGGGGTGGTGGCCATCGAGATCGCCACGGGGGATATCCATGTCTTCCACAGCAAGGCCGTGCTCTTCGCCACGGGCGGCGCCGGTCGAATCTACAAAGTCACCTCCAACGCGCATTCCCTGACCGGCGATGGCATGGCGATCGTCTGGCGCCGGGGACTCCCGCTGGAAGACATGGAGTTCTTCCAGTTCCACCCCACCGGCATCTACAAGCTGGGGATCCTGCTCAGCGAGGCCGCCCGGGGCGAAGGGGCGGTGCTGATCAACGACAAGGGCGAACGCTTCATGGAGCGTTACGCCCCCACGCTGAAGGACCTGGCCAGCCGCGATGTGATCTCACGGGCGATCTACATGGAGATCCGCGAGGGGCGTGGCATCGGCGGGAAGGATTACGTCTACCTGGATTTTCGCCCCGAGACCATTAACCGCTTTAAGAGCGCTCCAGGCGGCAAAGAGGTCACCGCGGAATACCTGGAGCGGAAGCTTCCGGATATCATCGAGTTCGTTCGCGTTTACCTGGGGATCGACCCCATGCGAGAGCCGGTGCCCATCCAGCCTACCGCCCACTACGCGATGGGCGGCATCCCGACGGATGTGGATGGTCGCGTGATCCGGGATGAGCGCAACACGCCCGTTCCGGGCCTCTACGCCGCCGGCGAAGTGGCCTGTGTCTCGGTGCACGGGGCGAACCGCCTGGGGACCAACTCCCTGGTCGACCTGGTGGTCTTCGGCCGGCGGGCCGGCCGCCATATGGCGGAATACTGCAAGCAGGCAGACTTCGCCCCGCTCCCGCCTGAGCCGGAGGCCTTCACCGTTGAGATGGTGGAGCGCATCCGCAATGGAAGCGGCGAGGAGCGGGTCCCCATCCTGCGGAACGAGCTCCAGGAGACGATGCAGACCTACGTGAGCGTGTTCCGGGAGGCCAGCGGGCTGGAGACCGCCATTGAGAAGATCCGGGAGCTTCAGGAACGCTATCGGCATATCCGGATCGATGACAGGGGCTATCGATTCAACACGGACCTCCTGGAGGCCATCGAGCTGGGCTTCCTGCTGGATGTGGCGGAGGCCACCGCCTTCAGCGCGCTGAACCGCACCGAGAGCCGGGGCGCCCACTATCGGGAGGACTACCCGAAGCGGGACGATGAGAACTGGCTCAAGCACACCCTGATCTGGCGACGGGACGGCCAGGTGACCTTCGCCTACAAGCCAGTGGTGATCACCAGGTGGCCACCGAAGGAGCGGAAGTATTGATGCCTTCCCGCTATTCGAATTGGCTGGCCCAGGGGCTCCGGGATCTGAAGGCCGCTCGCTCCATGCTGGATGGAGGCTTTTACGAGTGGGCGGCCTTTCAGGCCCATCAGGCGGCGGAGAAAGGCCTGAAGGCGCTGTTGCGCTTTCATCATCGTGAGCATCGAGGGCATCGTCTGGTCGCCATGCTGGAGGCGCTCGCTGACCAGCTGACCGTTCCCGAAGCGCTCGTCGAGGCGGCCAGGGAGCTGGATTGGCATTACACCGGATCCCGTTATCCCAATCACTTCGCGGAAGGCTATCCGGCTCAGTATTACGATCGCAAGATCGCCCAGCGGTGTGTGGAGCATGCGGAACGGATCCTGGAATTCGTGCAGCAAAACCTGGGAGGATAGCCCCCAGGCCGTGTGCATCCGGGCCTTCCTGCAGCGAGTCAGCGAGCTGGAGCCCGATGCGGTGTTCCTTTTCGGCTCCCTGGCCCGCGGGGATTATCTGGACACCAGCGACGCCGATTTGCTGGTTCTGTTCCCCCGGCCCGTCCCCTATCCGGAGGTGGATCGACGGGCATGCGGGAACCTTCACCTCCTGGTGAAAACCTGGGATCAGGTATGGCGACAGGTTCAGGCGGGGGAGCCCTTCTACCTTGAGATCATGCTGGAAGGATGCCTGTTGATGGAGCGGGAGGGGCGGGGCACGGCCCTGATCGAGGCCGCGCGGGAGACCGCCCGAGCCCGCAAGTTCCAGCGCACCCCATGGGGGTGGACCTGGTCCACACCTTCCCAGACCCAGCCCGCATCGGAGGATACGCCATGAAAGTCCGATTGCGCATCCAGCGGTTCAACCCGGAGAAGGACCGAAAGCCCTGGTGGGGGGAATATGAGGTGGAAGCGGAGCCGGTGGATCGCGTCCTGGACGCCCTCCACTACGTCAAGTGGTATATCGATGGCACGCTCACCCTGCGTCGCTCCTGCGCCCACGGCATCTGCGGCTCCGACGCGATGCGCATCAACGGCCGCAACCGCCTGGCGTGCAAGGTCCTGGTGCGCGAGGCAATAGAGGAAGGACGGGGTGTGATCACCGTTCAGCCCCTCCCGGGGCTCCCGGTAATCAAGGATCTGGTGGTGGATATGGAGCCCTTCTTCGCGAAATATCGCATGATCCTGCCGTATCTGATCAATAACGAGCCGCCGCCAGAGCGAGAGCGCCTGCAGACCCCGGAGGAGCGGGATCGCTACGACGACACCACCAAGTGCATCCTCTGCGCGGCATGCACCACCTCATGCCCCTCCTTCTGGGCCAATGGCGAATACATCGGCCCGGCGGCCATCGTCCAGGCTCATCGCTTTATCTTCGATAGCCGGGATCAGGGAGCGGCCGAACGGTTGCGGATTCTGAACGAATGGTTCGGGGTCTGGCGCTGCCGCACCATCTTCAACTGCGTGGAGGCATGTCCGCGCGGCATCAACATCACCCGGGCGATCGAGGAAGTCAAGCTGGCCATCCTCACCGGACGTCTGTCCTGAAATATCCGCCAGTGCCGGGCCCCGTGGGATTTCTATGAGGGTGGGCCGCGTACGCGGCCCACCCTCACACTTTATAGGAGTTACGCAGTTGAAAGCTCTAAAGGTGGAACGGAATGGCCCCACCCCCCTTTCTCCCCCCTCCCCACGGCCCAAAGGGCCGTGGGGAGGGGGGAGAAAAATCCTTTTTGGGGGCGGAGCGGGGCGCCTTCGGCGCCCCGCTCCGCCCCCAAAGCCCCCATGGGAAACGAACTGCGTAAGTCCTACTTTAATTTTTCCCCATGCCCTTCTCATTTTTGCGATAAAGCGCTTTGCTTCACGAACCACGACGATCCAGACGGCGCAGCCGCTGGTAACGGGGGATCCCCTGGAGCTCCTGCCAGCGAGCCTCCCGATCTCCCCAGCGCCACTCATAGACCACCCGGTTTTCCTCGTCCACATAAGAGAAAACCGGTCCCACGCCCAGGGAATGTTGCAATGCTTCGACGACTTTGGGAAGGTCTTCAGCGGCCCGAAGGATCACATAGCGCCGGGGCTCGAATTCGATCTCAAAGGTTCGCTCCCGCCAGTAGCCCCGATAGCGAAAGGGCGGCTCCTTTCGGGTCGGATCCTCTGGAGACACCCATGCCTCCTGCAGGCGCACAAACCACAGGCTCTGGCGGAGCTGCTCCGCGACCGCGCCCGCGCTGGGGCGCTTCTCCGCATAGAACCAGTGGACCTCAGGGGGCACAACCGTGACCATCTCTTTCTCCCTCCCGTTGTTAACCTGAGCATAGCGGGGGCCTGCGGCCCCCGCTAATGCCTCATCCAGATTTGTTTTGAGGATATAAGAGGGTGTGGGCCAATGGCCCCACCCCAAACCCCCAGGGGACCAAAACCAAAAATCAAATCTGGAGGGAGCACTAATGCCTTAAAAATATGGCTTTTTGGGAACTTGCGCGATGCAACACGAGTGACAAGGCGATCATGGGACAACTGCTCGCAGTTGTCCCACTACAGGACTGCTATAGCCTCGCGCTCCAGCGCCCATAACAGGTGTGTTGCCTGGAACGGCCCCGATAAGTTTTCAGGACTTCATCATAAAGGTTCAGAATGCGGTCCGCGATGATCGGCCATGCAAATCCCTGAGCCCAGCGACGGCCGTTCTCTCCCAATCGTTGCCGCAACTCCTCATCACGAAGAAGTCGGTCCAGCGCCCGCGCCAGAGCGATCGGTTGGCGTCGGGGCACGCGCAGGCCGGTTTCCCCATCGCGGACCAGATACACCAATCCCCCTACATCCGAAGCGATGACCGGCGTGCCACAGGCCATGGCCTCCAGCGCCACCAGCCCGAAGGATTCATAATCAGAGGGCATGACCACCACATCAGCGGCGTTATAGTAATAGGGAAGCGTTTCCTGCGCCTTGGCCCCCAGGAAGGTGATCAGATCCGTGACCCCCAGCTCCTCCCGGAGTTGTTGCAGCCGCCGCATCTCCGCGTCCGCTGTCGTATCCGGGTCGCCTCCGATCACCACGACGGCGAAATCCCGGGTCCAGGTCGGACAATCCTGGGCCAGGATGGCCACAGCTCGCATCAGGGTTTCCAGGCCTTTCAGCGGCTCAATCCGCCCAACGAACAGCACATAGCGTCGTTCGGGGGGGAACCCCAGAATCTGTCGCGCTTCTGCTTTGGGGATTGGACGAAACTGCTGGATATCCACCCCCGGGGGGATGACCGTGATATGAGAAGGCGTGGCACCGTATAGCCACGCCAGCTGGGCCTTCTCCAGCGGCGTGGCCGCCACCAGATGATCCGCCTCGCGAACCAGCCGCCGCTCGGCCTCCAGGCGCTGGGGAGGTTCCCGCTCCTCCGCTCGCCGCGCGACACGGTTCTTCATCTGGCCCAGCGTGTGAAACATCTGGATCATGGGGGCCCGCCATGCCAATCGCAGGGCAAGCGCCGCCAGGCCCGATAGCCAGTAATGGCTGTGGATCACATCGTAGACCAGGCCTTCCTGCTCCGCAAAACGTTGAACCCACTCAACGAATTCCGGCAGATACCCCAGGATCCGATGTTTCTCGATTGGAGCTTCCGGCCCGGCCGGAACGTGGATCACACGTCCTCCAGGTCCTAACTCATGGATGATATGAGGAAGATGAGGATTCTGGGAGCGGGTGAAGACATCCACGGCAATGCCCCGACGGGTCAGCTCTCGGGTCAATTCGCGGACGTAAACGTTCATCCCCCCGGTGTCCTTGCCCCCCAGGGTCGCCAGAGGACATGTATGAACGCTGATCATCGCCACCCGACGCACTGGAATGAAGCCTCCTTTCACGCGCGGACCTCCTGCGAGAGATCCAGGGGGAGCTCAGACAGGGGCTTTGCCGGGCGCACTTTGCGGGCCAGCAAGAAAGTCACTTTGGCATCCACCTCCAGACCGCCCAGTGCCCGGATGCGCGGCTCAAAACGGGCCCAAACCGCCCGCCAGTCCGGCTTGTTCTGCCATCCATAAGCTCGTTCCAGCCAGTCGCACTCGAACTGAATAAACGCTTTCGCCTCCTCCGGATCCAGGTTCACCCCGGTAGGATAAAACTCGACATGTTCCACCTGAAAACCCACCTGTTCCAGGGCCTCCTGGATCTCCGCTTTGGTGAAGAAGCCGGCCCGAATATACTGATAGATCTCCAGGGCCAGCTTCTGGGAGGGGGTCTCGGCATCCTCCGGCGTGGTGGTCGCCAGGGCAAACCACCCGCCCGGCCTCAGCACCCGGTTGACCTCTTCAAACAGCCGGCGCATGCTCGGCAAATCCAGACAGATATCCTGGAGCGCCAGAAAAGTCCCCACCCCATCGAAGATGCCGCTCGGGAACCCCAGGCGATAGGCATCCATCTGGACAAAGACGCTGAGTCGGGAGTTCGCATCCCGGGCATGCTGATGAGCCAGCTCGACCTCACACCGCGCCAGATCAATCCCGATCACCACCCGTGGGGACAGCACTCGTTCCATTTCCAGCGCGAACCACCCATCTCCGGTTCCGATATCCAGCCACCGCTGTCCGGAAGCGACCGGGATCCGATGCACAATTGCCCGCCTTACGCCGTTCAGATCATCGTAATAGCTCCGAAACTCCCGAATCACTCGCAAACCGCGTTCTCCCATCGATGAACTCCCTCATTAAAGTTTAATGAGGCTTATGCCGTCGGGCAGCCTTCCTCTTGAGGGTTGCGAAGAGCGAATCGGCCCGGGTAGCCATGCCCTCCGATCTTGAGACGATCAAAGGCGGGTGGATACCCGCGTTCCTCCACCCGCCTTTGATCCGTTCGCGACTTCTGTCCCCTGGAAGGGGGGCCTCCACCGGACCAGCCAGGGAGACTCCGGGAAGCCAGTCCCGTGATGAGGCAACACACCAGATCCTTCCAGGCCCTCTATCCCAACCGGACGGCTATCCGCCCCCGGACATCCCGGCCACGAAGCCGCCCTCCGTCATTTTCCGAACATCCAGGACTTCGTCCAGCTTCTCCGCCGGCAGCAGGCCCATCTCCAGAACCACGTCCCGGATGGTCCGGTTCTCCGCCATCGCCTTCTTCACTACTTCCGCGGCCCGATCGTAGCCGATGTAAGGTGTGAGGGCGGTGGCCAGGATCGCGTTCTTGTGGACCAGCGTCTCCATATGCTCGCGGTTGGGCACGATGCCGCAGATGCACTTATCGGCCAGCACGGTCGCCGCGCTCGCCAGGATATGGATGGATTGGAGCAGATTATGGGCGATCACCGGCAGCGCCACATTGAGCTCGAAGTTCCCTGAGGCGCCGGCCATATTCACCACCACGTCGTTGCCCATCACCTGCATACAGACCATCATCACCGCCTCAGGGATCACCGGATTGATCTTGCCCGGCATAATGGAGGACCCGGGCTGTAAAGCGGGAAGCCGGATCTCCGCCAGGCCAGCCTGCGGGCCGGAGTTCATCCAGCGCAGATCGTTGGCGATCTTATACAGCGAAACAGCCACTGTCTTCAGCTGGCCGCTCAGCTCCACCGCCGCGTCCTGGGCCGCCTGGGCTTCAAAGTGATTTTCCGCTTCCCGGAACGGCAACCCGGTCTCCTCGCTCAGGGCCGCCGCGATCCGCCGGCCGAACTCCGGATGGGTATTGATCCCGGTGCCCACTGCCGTTCCCCCCAGGGCCAGCTCCGCCAGATGCGGCAGCGCCGACTCAATCCGGCGGATCCCATGTTCGATCTGGCTGGCGTAGCCGGAGAACTCCTGACCCAGACGCACCGGCATGGCATCCATCAGGTGGGTGCGGCCGGTCTTCACGATATCATCGAACTCGCGCGCCTTATCGAGGAGTACCTCGTGGAGATGGCGCAGGGCCGGGAGCAGCCGTTCATGCACCGCCAGATAGGCTGAGATATGGATGGCTGCCGGGATCACATCGTTGGAGGACTGGCCCAGGTTCACATGGTCATTGGGATGGATCTCCTTGGAGCCGATCGCGCCGCCCAGGATCTGGATGGCCCGGTTGGCGATCACCTCGTTTGCGTTCATATTCGTTGAGGTTCCCGACCCGGTCTGGAAGATGTCCAGCGGGAAGTGATCGTCCAGCTTCCCCTCGATAACCTCCCGGGCCGCTTCCATGATCGCGTTCGCCCGCCGCTCATCCAGCAGACCCAGGTCCCGGTTGACTTTCGCAGCGCAATACTTGATCAGGCCCAGGGCGCGGATGAAATCCCGGTGGAACCGGATCCCGCTGATCGGGAAGTTCTCAATCGCTCGCTGGGTCTGAGCCCCCCAGAGCGCATGGGCCGGGACCCGCACTTCCCCCAAGGAATCCCGCTCGATTCGGAACGCCTCCATGGCAGCCTCCTCATAGGTGGATCGCGCCACCGCCGCCCCTGACCCAGGAATCACGGACAGAAGTTACGCCATTGCCTTCTCCACCGGGTTCTTAAGGGATAAGCCCCTCGAGTCCCCTGGGATGGAGGCCGCATCGTAAATCCTAAGGGATGAGCCACCAGACCGCTTTTCGTGCCCTGTCATCTTGGAAGGTTGGAGGGGCGGATAAGAGGCCGAAGACCCTTACCCGACCCAAAATCTCCCCGCTAAGGGGGTCGGCCTGCCTGGTTACAAGCCTGGCAGTGCCCGCTCGGGTTCCGTGTTTGCCCCCTCCTCCTACCCCTCCCCACGTCGCTTCACGGCGTGGGGAGGGGTAAATCAAGCCCCCCGTTTACAACAGAGCAGAATCGGCCGATTTGCCCAAAGTCCGGCAGCAGGCTGCATTGAGTTAACGCCAGAACCGAAACACCAGGTTCAGCACCAGAGTAAGCAGCAGACTGAGCAAGATCGAGGTGGCCAGCGGGAAGAAGAACACAAAGTTCCCCTTCTGGATCAGGATGTCCCCGGGCAGGCGGCCGAGGCCCGGCACCCTGCCGATCAGCATGAAAACCAGGCCGAAAGTTAGAAAGAACAACCCGATCAGGATGAACCAGCGCCCGAATTCCTGGAATGGCATTTCAACCCTCCTCACCATCCTTCCAGATATTTCCGCCACTCGGCATATTCCCGCAGATAGGAGCCGAAGAGATAACGGATGGTGGGGACAGGCTCAAAAGGCTGACGCAGCAGAGCCATATGGGCTTCAGCCGGCGTCCGGTTCCCTTTGCGGCGATTGCACGCCGGGCAGGCCGCCACCAGGTTTTCCCAGGTATGTTTCCCACCTCGATGGCGCGGGATCACGTGATCCACCGTCAGGTGGGGAGAAGTGCGCCCACAATATTGACAGGTATACTGGTCGCGCCTCAGGATCTCCCGCTTGGTCAGACGCAACCGGCGGGGCGGCCGCCGCACCACATAGCGCAACCGGATTACAGAAGGACACGGGAAAACCCGAGAAGGAGTGCGCACCTCGCCCCGGCCGTTCTCCAGGATCTCCGCTTTCCCGTTGAGCACCAGGGCGATCGCCCGGCGGAGAGAACAGACATTCAGAGGCTCGAAGTTGGCATTCAGCACCAACACCGGCGCCTGAAGCAGGGATGGAGATGCGAACCTCCTTGAAGCCTCCATGGCAGAACCTTCCCGAAGAAAGTCCTCTCCGGAGAAGAGCCCCGGATCGAGCGAAAATAAAACGGATGAATGCGATCGGTTTTCCCAATCTCATTATAAACAGGGCGCAGGGAACACGCCAGTGTATTGCCCTGTATGCGGGGTTTTGGGGATCGGGCCGGGGGACCTCAGCTCGCTCCCCAAAAGCCCCAAACTCAACGCTTCACTCTCATCCCTCCAGGCGCCAGCTCTGTTCGATGGCCTGAATTTCCTGCTGGAGACGTCGGGCCAGGATCCGACGTTCCTCTTCGCTCAGAAAAGCGGCCTCCACCGCGTTCTCCAGGATCCGCAGCAAGTCCTTCCAGTGCAAACCCATCCCGGCCATAGCAAATAAATACTCATCCGTTAGCGTGGTGTCGCTGATGCTGGGATCGTCGGTATTCAACGTGACCTTCAGACCCAGCCGATAAAGATCGGGGAGGGGGTGATGGTGGAACCCTGCAACCGCACCGGTCTGCAGATTGCTGGTCGGGCAGATCTCCAGAGGGATGTTCCGCTCATGAAGCAATCGGAGGACATGGACATCGTGGATCGCCTGGATCCCATGGCCGATGCGATGGGCGCCCATCACCAGGATCGCATGGCGGATATTCGCCGGAGGGCCTACCTCCCCGGCGTGAACGGTCAGGAAAAGCCCCTGTTCCCGGGCCCAGCGGAAAACCGGAACCAGGTCCCTGGCGGGCTGCTGGAGCTCATCCCCTGCCAGATCCAGCGCCACCACGCCCTGAGGGCGATAGCCTGCAGCCAGACGGGCGATCCGCCAGGCGACCTCAGGGTTTTCCTCCCGCACGATGGTCATGATCAGGCGCACCTGGATGTCGAATTCCCGCCGAGCCTGTTCCACGCCCTCCAGAACCCACTCGACAACTTCCTCCAGATGAAACCCCCGGGTTTGAGCGAGCGCCGCAGGGTTGAAACGAAGTTCCAGATAACGGACGTGATCGAGAGCGGCATCGGCGACCGCCTCGTAAGCCATACGCCGGATAGCCTCTTCGCTGGTGTAGAACAGACGAAGAAGCTGGAAGCGGGAAAGGAAGCGGTGGAAATCCGCAGGCTCGCTGGCCGTGAACCGGATCAGAGGCTCCAGCTCTGCCGTCCCCATACCGAACTCCAGGTGGATCGGATGGCGACGGGCGATCTCCATCAGGGTGCTCAGGCGAAGGGAGCCTTCCAGATGCCGGTGCAGATCGACCTTGGGAAGGCGGTGAAGAAGGGGACGCCATGCCTGCATCACCGGGCCGCGCCGGAGACGCATTCGCACGCGCTCCGGAAATTGCTCCAGCGATCTTGACCCTCTGCCCTCTTGATGTCTCACCGCATCCATCTCCGGATACTCTTCTTCAGTGATAGAAACCCGCACCGATATTTGAGAATATTGTTTTTATGGCGGTAGCTTCGCTGCCATAAATACAATTGCAGTGACCGAAACAAACACAATCGGTATTCGTTTACAACAGAGCATGCTGGGACAAACAAAGAGCAACACGCGTTACGATTCGCCGAAGAGAAACTCCAGCAATTCGTCGGGGGCTACGGTCGGCGGCTTGGGGATGGTGAAATAGAAGGTGCTTCCCTTCCCCAGCTCGCTTTCCGCCCAGACCCGGCCACCATGGGCCTCCACAATCCGCTTGACGATCGCCAGGCCCAGCCCCATCCCCCCGAACCGCCGCTTGGTGGATCCATCCACCTGATAAAACCGCTCGAAGATACGCTCCAGTTTATCCGGCGGGATCCCGATGCCCGTATCCTGAACGGACACCTGGACACAGTCCTCCAGGTCCTGAACGCGAACGGTAATTCGACCTCCGTTCGGGCTGAACTTCACCGCGTTGTGCAACAGGTTATCCAGAACCTGGGAGAGCCGCTCCCGATCCCCCCAGACGATCACAGGAGCTCCCGGATCCTCCATGGAGAACTCCAGGCCAGCCTGGGAGGCGGTGAGCTGAAAGCTCTGGATGGAGATGCGGGCCAGGGCCACGATATCCACCGCCTCAAAGTTGAGCGTCCCCCGCTCAATCCGCTGAAGGGTGACGATATCGCCAACCAGCCGGCTCAGCAGGTTGGTTTTCTCCGCGATGATCTCCATCGCCTCTCGCTGCGCTTCTGTCAACGGCCCCATCGAGCCATCCAGGAGGAGATCCACATATCCCTTGATGAAGGTCAGGGGGGTTCGCAATTCATGGGAGACGTTCTGCACGATTTCATCTTTCAGGCGATCGGCCTCCTGTAGCTCCTCGTAAGCCCGGCGCAGCTCCTCCGCATGCGCTTTCAACTCGTAGAACAGGCGGGCGTTCTCAATGGCGGCAGCCGCCTGCGCGGCCACAATGGTCAGCAGACGCTCATGCTCCGGCTGAAAGGCATTGGGGATCTCATGGTCCACCGAAAGGGCACCGATCACCCGATCGCCGACCATCAGCGGAACGCACATCAGAGAGCGGACCGAAGGGTCAAACACCACGAAGCGGGGATCCTTCGTGGTATCCGGGACATAAATCGGGCGCTTCTGCTGGACAACCTGGCCGGCGATCCCCTCGCCGATCCGGAGGCGAGCCTCCTGTCGCCAGCGGTCCTTGACCCCGGCGGCGGCCCGGATCTCCAGCAATTCCGTGCGAGGATTCAGCAACATAATGTTCGCCGCCCGACAATGCAGGACCTCCCGCAGGGTCACCACCACCGAATCCAGCAGGACCCCCAGATCCAGGGTGGTGCTCATGCGACGGGCGAATTCATAAAGGGTGGTGACCTCCCGCAGGCGCTGGGTCGTCTCACGGTAGAGGCGGGCGTTCTCCAGGATCACCGCCAGATGGCCCGCCAGGGTGGTCATCAGGCGCAGGTCCTCTTCCGTGAATGCGTCCAGGCGCGGGCTTTCCGCGTTGAGCACGCCGATGACTCGATCCCCGATCTTCATCGGGACAGCCAGCTCGGAGCGGGTGCCCGGTTCTGCCTCCAGATAATCTGGATCCTGGGTGACATCGGGGACCAGGGCGGGGATCCCCGTTCGGGCCACCCGGCCGGTGATCCCCTGGTGGATCGTGAGGGGGATCAGGATCGCCTGTTCGGAGAACCCATAATGTCCGTAGCTCCGGAGGCGACCGGTTTCCTCCTCCAGCAGCAAGCATTCCACCGCTTCGAAGCCCAGCGTTCGCCGGATAGCGAGGAGGGCCTGGCGGATCACACGCTCGGGATCCAGCGTGGCTGTCGCTGCCGCGATCACCTCATAAAGGATGCTCAGCTCATTGAGCCGACGGCGCACCTGATGGAAAAGCCGCGCGTTCTCCAGGGCGATCGCCAGCTGCCCGGCCAGGGCGCTGAGCATGCGAACGTGATCTTCTCGAAAAGCCCCCGGTTCCGGGCTCTGGACGTCCAGGACGCCGATCAGGCGATCACTTAGCAAAAGCGGAACGGCCAGCTCCGCCCGGGTCTGCGGGATCCTCGGCAGATATCCTTCATCGGCCTGAACATCCGGCACCAGCACGGGGGATCGGGTCGCAGCGGCGCGCCCTACCACCCCCTCCCCTAACCGAAGGCGATTGGCACGCAGGGCCTCCTCCTCTCGCTTGCCGGCTCGATACCGCACCAGCACATCGGGATCCACAGGATCTACCAGGAAGAGGGCTACATATTGAAAGGCAGGCTCCCCCTGAAGCAGCCGGATGATCTGCTCAACCAGGGCGTCGAAATCCGTGAAGCGGACGGCGATCTCGGAAGCCCGATGGAGGGTTTCCAGCTCCCTCAGGCGGCTCAGGGCTTCTTCGTAAAGACGGGCGTTGGCGATCGCCACCGCCACCTGATCGACAATGGTGCTGAGCCAGCGGAGCTCATCCGCGCTGAACAGACGGGGGGATTCAAACACCACATGCAGGGCGCCCATGATCTGGCCTGCATGACGAAGTGGGAAGGCCGCGATGGCCCCGATGCCCCAGGCCCGTGTTTCGGGATCCTGGAACAGCGGATGCGTTGAGGTGTCCGGAATAACCAATGGGTGGCCGGTTCGAACCACTGTCTCCGTGACCCCCTCCAGGCGAGGACGGGGCGCTTCGAAGAGAATCTTCCCCTCCCGCGTGAGGGTCATCCCGGAACGCCAGTGCTCCGTGTTCTCGCTGAACAGATGGATATACGCTCGATCCCCTCCAGTAAGTCCCAGGAGGTGCCGGCCCACCGTCTCGAGCACCCGATGAAGATCCAGAGTGGATGTGACCTGGGCGGCCATCTCCTGAAGGGCGCTGAGCTCGGCGATCCGCTTCTGCGATTCCTCGTAAAGCCGGGCATTGTGGAGCGCCAGGCTGATGTGATCCGCCAGCGATCGAAAGATCGGTTCATCCTCAGGGAAGAACGCATGGGGATGGATTGAGAAAAGCACCAGGACGCCGACGATAAAATCTTCCATGCGAAGTGGGACGATGATCGCGGAGCGAATTGAATCTGCTCCAGGTGCAGGAGAAAATCCCTCCCCATCCTGGATAGCATCCATAATCCGCACAATCGTATCCTGATCGATGGCCCGGGCGAGGGCTCCCGTCCGCGGTTGGGCGTTGCCTTTCTCGAGATACTCAGACAGCCATCCTGCCGAGGCCGCAACCTCCAGCTGGGTCGGATCCGGGCTGATCAGGAAGATCACCGCTCCATCGCCCATCATCTCCTCAACGGCCAATCGGACAGCTATCTCAAACACTTCCTCAGAGCGCAAAGTGGCAGTTAAGGCTCGTGAGATCCGACTTAACGCTTCCTGCAGGCGGGCGCGCCGTTGCTCGGCCTCATAAAGCATGGTATTGGCCAGGGCAACCCCGACCTGATCCGCCAGCGCCCGGGCGAGCTGGATCTCCTCTTCGGTGAAATGGCGCAGCCGGGTATCACTGATCTCGATCAGACCGATCGCGCGACCCCGCACCCACAGCGGAAGCATCAGGCATGTCTGATAGCCGAAACCCTGCATCCAGGCCTTTTCATGCGGATCGGCCTCTGGATCGTCCATTCGAATCACAAGGAAATCCCCTTCCTGCAGCAGACGAGCGGTCGCCGGATATTCTGCCAGAGGGTAATGACGGCCGATCTCCGGTGGAGAAGGATCTTCCGCCTGTCGCTCCGGAGGTGTGTAATCCGCGTAAACCACAAGGGCATCGCCCTGAGGGTTCAGGAGCGAGATCGTGCAGTTGGTGCTCTGGAGCACGCCGGCCAGATGACGCGACGCCTGCCAGAGGACTTCCTCCGTGCTGAGGGTGGAAGCCGCCAGGGCGGCCCCCACCACCAGCGCCCCCAGATCCCGGATCCGCCGCTGGGTTTCCTGATACAGGCCAGCGTTCTGAAAGGCGATAGCCGCGTGGAAAGCCAGAAGCTGCATAGCCTCCAGCTCTTCCGCTTGAAAATCCCTTGAGGCACCTACCGGGAGCGCCAGAAAACCCAGAGTCCGCTCGCCATGCTGGAGCGGCACCATCCATACCTGATCCTCCGGACACCCGCTCAGCCACCCCTGATCTCCTCCCTCCCGAAGGAGACGCGGTCCGGCGAGGAGCCCTCCATGGAGAGCAGATACCTTCTCGCGGGGCAAGCGCTGTCCGGGAGGGCACCGCTGGGGATCCACCGTTGCCTGCAAGACCAGATCCTCACTGGAAGGATCCCAGATCCAGATCTGAGCCTCCTCCGTATCGAAGAACTCGCAGGCCATCCGGACCGTCCGGTCCAGGATCTTTTCCGGATCCATCTCAGTCGCCAGCTCCATCATCGCCCGACTCAACCGTGCCATGAGCTGACTCCGGCGGCGCTCCCGCCGGGTCATCCGGACCGTTTCCAGGATCCCACTTAACTGATCGGTGATCGCCGCGATGAACGCCTGCTCAGAGGGGGTCAGTCGTTCCAGATGGGAAGAGGCCAGACCCAGCAGGCCAATCGTTCGATCCTGCACCCGAAGCGGAGCCAGGACAACAGCGCGAATACCTCCAGGCCATCCCGCTTCAGGCGACCGGCAAACCTGGACCTGATCTCCCTGAAGCGCCCTGGCCAGCGTCTCGGGGGGTAGCTGTGCGATCAACGTCTGGACCGGCTCCGGATCGCGGCCCCTCACATACCACCCTTTCCCTTCGCCTTCTGAGAGAAGCAACCATCCATCCTCGAAGCCCAGGCTCTCCAGGAGCCACCCCAGGGCCTCCTCAGCCAGCCGAGGGACTTCCGGGATCAAATTAGGTAGGCCAATCATCGTGTGGAAAGCGGTCAACTCACGAGCCATCCGCTGGGAATGTTCCAGCAACCGGAAAACATACAGGGTGGAGGCGAGCAGCCCGCTTAAGGCCTCAATTAGACGCGCTTCCACCTCTGTCCTTTCGGAGATCGGCCGGCTTCGTCCAAGAATCGCCAGGCCCAGCGGGCGGCCAGCGAAGCACAGAGGGATCACATCGGCGGAGGCAAACACGGAGGAAGGCAGCAGATCCTTTAAGGGACCTGGAAGACGCTCCCATGGGATCCCCTGAACGCCTTCCATCCCCATCAAAACCTGAAGGCTTCGCTGATCAGCAGGTGGAGTCCACTCTTCAGGCTTTAAACCAACCACCAGAGGCATTGAGAGGGAGGAACGGGCCTCTTCCGGGAGGAGAAGGACTCCAACCTCCGCGCGGGCCAGTTTCAGGAGGATGCGCAACGCCAGACCTAACCACTCCTCCACATCGGTGATTTGGGCCGCCTCACGGCCGGCCTCCCCAATCTGAGCGATCGCCTGTTGATGTCGGTTCAGCTCCGCAAGGGCCGATCGTAAGCGCTCGGCGGTCACCAGGGCCAGGGCGATTTGATTACCGATCAGGGTCAGCAGATCGCGCTCCATGGAGAAGGCCGGACGAGGCCATCGGTAACCGAAGGCCAGAAGGCCGACCGGGGTTCCATGATGGATCAGCGGGAGCATCACCAGCGTGCGAATGCCAGCCCATTCCACGATCTCCCGGGTGATGGGCGCCAGGATGGCTGTCCGGGTGTCCTCGATATACCAGGCATACCGATGGGCCTGGAAGGCTCTGTATGTCGGCTCATCGAGCTCCAGATGGCTGAACCGGGCCAGGAACCCCTCGTCCAGGCCAAAGCTGATCAGCAGATCCATGCGCTGGCCCTGGACCTGATAGGCCACCCCCATATCCGCTTTCCATACTTCTATCAAGAGATGAAGAGCGCTGGATATCAGAGCTCGCGGATCGTGGAGGTGATGGCCGAGTTCGGCCAGCATCCCCAGGGTCTGGGAGAGCTCTCGCTGAAGCCGCTCCTCCGCGCTGGAAGCGATCTGACGAATCACGCCCCAGGAGGGACCGGGGGTGGCCAGCCAGCGGGCCTGGCCGCGCTCCCCCTGAGGTCCGAGGACGATCTCCCAGGCCGCCGGAAGGCCTTCATGGAAGAGCCGGCGCCACGCCTCTTCCATCACCCCTCGCTGAGCCAGGCTGATCCATTCCCAGAGCGGGCGTTCCAGGAAGCCTGCACGAGGAGTCTGCCAGAAAGAGGAGGCCGCAGCATTCAGCCAGAGAACCCTTCCCTCCGGGTCCAGCACATAAAGAGGCTCCCCCATGGCCTCCCATTGAGCCAGGCGCTCCATCGGAAGCAGAGGATCCAGATAAAGTTGAAGGATATGCGAGGATCGCCCCAGCGCAGCGATAAAACGGCAGGGGAGAGCCTGAGGGGTCAACCAGAGATATCCGGTGGAATGTTCCCCCTTCTGGATCGCCTCTTTCAGGGCGGGCCAGGAAGGAGAGATTCTCGTGATGCATTCGGTAGCCCGGAGACGACCCCGACGCTCCAGCCATGACTCCAGGATAGCGGCGAGCCGCTCATCCGGGAGAAAGCGATCGCTACGCAGATCCAGACGAGCCCTGAATGCATATGAAATCTTCTTTTGCCGACCCATCCCGATCTCCTCATCAAATCCTAAAGCTGGATCACATGTTCCAGTGGGAGAGTGAGGCATGGTTTGCCCCACCCCCTGAAAGCCCCAGGGGCGCAATAGGGCACTTTCGATTTCTCAACGGCGACGGCGTTCGGCCGTCGATGAGGAGGCAGGGATCGTTCCGGGCAGAGGAGGCGCCCCTGGCCGGCCATGGCAATGCTTATACTTCTTGCCGCTGCCGCATGGACATGGATCGTTCCGCCCGATGGAGCGAGACGCGGCCTCCGGCTGAACCCGCGCTCGGGATCCCGGGGCGCCCCGGCGTTCCCGGGCCAGGGCCTGGCCGGTGGGCACGATCAGGAAAAGACGCCGCACCGTTTCCGCCCGGATGTTGTTCAACAGATCCTGGAACATCTCAAAGGCCCGCCGTTTGTATTCGACCAGCGGATCCCGCTGGCCGAAGGCCTCCAGCCCGATCCCCTGCCGCAGGTTCTCAATGGCCGTGAGATAATCAACCCATAGTTGACCGATCAGGCTGAGCAACAGGTTACGGGCAGCGGTGGAGAAGGCCCGACGCCCGAAGAACCGGATGGCTTCCTCCTGAAGCTCCGGCTCCCAGCGCCCGAAGGGGATTTCCGCCACCGCCGCCCAGCGCTCCGCCCCCAGCCAGTTCATCAGGCTGAGGCGGGTCGCTTCCTCCAGATCAATGGGCCGCTGCTCTGTCATCGAGGTCCACACGGTGCGGCCGAGCTCTTCTTCGCGGGCCTCCAGCACCCCCCGGAGGTGTTCCAGGATCCGCACGCCGCGCTCGGATGCAGGGACCTCCTCCAGCAGCTGTCCCGCCAGATAAGAGAGCGGGAATACCACCTGCGCATAGGTCACCCGTTGATGGGTCCGTGCATCAAACGCGGTCTGCCGGGTAAACTGGGCTTCCCAGAGCACCTGCGCCAGCGTGGCCGGATCCCGCTGTCCGTTCAGGCGATCCGCCAGGATCCCCTCCACCTCCCGGAGATGGGCTTCCAGGCGGTTCTGGCTCTCCTGCAGGATCCCCTCACGGATGATTTCCGCCAGCTCTTCCCAGGGGACCTCCAGCAGGTCCGTCTCACGAAGGGTGAGCCCGACGCCGGCTCGCCGGGCCGCAGCGGTCAGGGCCTGCAGGCGCAGCGTGCGGTGCCCGGCCTCCCGCACCGCCTCCATCAGGCGTTCCCGCACCTCCTCCGGCGAGGTGGTCCGCAGGCCCTCCAGCCGGATCTCCAGGCCGGTCAGCTCGCGCACCCGCTCCACGAGGCTGCGCAGGTTCAATCCCGGATGGCCCTCCGTGCCTTCCTGAAGCCAATCCTCGAAAGCCCGTTCCGCTGTATCCACCCAATCCGAGAGGGCCTCCCGGCTGCGCTCGGCCACCGCCTGGACGGCGCGGGCTGCCGCTTCCGCCCAGTGGGCGGCCGCTGCCTGGGCTGCCTCGTGAAGCAACGCCACCACCCCCTGGAGGGAAGGCTCGCCGGACTCCAGACGCTCCAGGAACAGGGCCAGGCTGAAGGAAGGGAGGAACCGACCGTCGCTCAGCACCATGGGGGGCTGGACGCTGTCCAGCCATTCGATGACCTTCCATCCCTCGCCGGGCTTCATCTGCCGCAGCCGGCGTTCGACCTCCGCCTCCACCATCGCCCAGAGATCGTCATGGAGGTCATCCCGCAGAAGCAACCGGAGGCGCTGGCTGTAGATCAGCTCCCGCTGGCGATTGAGGACGTCGTCGTATTCCAGCAGGTGCTTGCGGATATCGAAGTTGTAACCCTCAACTCGCCGCTGGGCTTCCTCAATGGTTTTGTTCAACCATGGATGTTCCAGCGGCTCGTCATCATCTCCCCATACCCGCTCCATCCAGCCCCGCAGGCGATCCCCGGCGAACCGCCGGAGCAGATCATCCTCCAGGGAGAGATAGAAGCGGGAGGAGCCCGGATCCCCCTGGCGCCCGGAACGACCGCGCAACTGGTTGTCGATCCGTCGCGCCTCGTGGCGCTCGGTGCCAATCACATGGAGGCCTCCCAGGGCCTTCACCGTGCGCTCGCCCTCGATGTGCTCCAGGAAGCGCTGCACGGCCTCCCGATACAACCCATACTGGGAAGGATCCAGCCGGCGCAGCGCCCCGGCCCGTTCCTCAAACGTCATCTCATAGGGATCGAACCCGGCCCGACGCAGAACCCGGTTCACATCGCCCAGGACCTCCTCCGGCAACTCGCCGCCCAGTTTGATGTCCACGCCGCGTCCGGCCATATTGGTGGCAATGGTCACCGCCCCCACCCGGCCGGCCTGAGCGATAATGCGTGCCTCCCGGTCGTGGTGGCGCGCGTTCAGCACCTCATGGGGAATCCCGTGCTCCAGGACCCGCCGGAGTCGATCCGGATGCTCCACCTCCCACAAGGCCATCAGACGCTCCAAATTCGCCGGGGCGAGCGGATCGGGTTCCACCCCCAGGGCCCGAGCCCATGAGCGGAGCTTCCCCAGAGGGAGCTTCTCCGGAGGCTGGCCGAGCAGGCCGCGCTCCTCCTCCGACAGGGGAATATCCTCCCCCTCCGCCTCTCGACGCCGCAGTGCATCCTTCACCAGGTCCACCAGCGCCAGCCAGCGCAGGCCCTCCGCCTGCAGGCGTTTGCTCAGGTAATCCGAAGCTTCTACAGAGGTCGTCCCCACCAGCACCGGCCGTCCCGTCGTATGCATCCGGACGATCTCCCGCACGATGGCCCGGTGCTTGGCCTCTTTGGTCCGATAAATCACATCCGGATGATCGATGCGGATCATCGGACGGTGGGTCGGGATGACCACCACGTCCAGCCCATAGATCTTCTGGAACTCCTCGGCCTCCGTCGCCGCCGTGCCGGTCATCCCGGCCAGCTTTTCATACATGCGGAAGTAGTTCTGGATCGTGATGGTGGCGTAGGTGACGTTCTCCGGGCGGATGGGCACCCCCTCCTTGGCCTCGATCGCCTGATGAAGGCCATCGGACCAGCGACGGTCGGGCATCAGACGGCCGGTGAATTCATCGATGATCACCACCTGACGGCCCTGCACGATGTAGTCCCGATTGCGGTGATAGAGGAACTGAGCCTTGAGGGCCTGCTCCAGGTGATGGATCATCTTCATCTGCTCTGGGGTGAGCTCCTCGGGGCGCTCCGGATCGAAGAGCGGCTTGCCGATGAGCTGCTCGATCCGGTCGTAGCCGGAATCGGTGAGGTGGACCGTGCGGTGCTTCTCGTCGATCTCGTAATCCCCGGGCCGCAACTGCTTCACGATCTGGGCCCAGCGGATGTATTCCTCGGTCGCTTCCTCCGCCGGGCCGCTGATGATCAGCGGCGTCCGCGCCTCATCGATCAGGATGTTATCCACCTCGTCGACAATGGCGTAGCGATGCGGGCGCTCCAGCCGCTGGACCCGGGCCTCGAGGGTAAAGGCCATATTATCCCGGAGGTAATCGAAGCCGAACTCGTTGTTTGTCCCATAGGTGATATCCGCCAGGTAGGCTTCCTTGCGCGAGACCGGGCGCAGCTGGGCGAAGTCCTCCTTCCCCCCATCGTAATCCGGGTCATAGATGTAAGCGTTGCCTTCCCCGGCCTGTAGCAATCCCACCCGGAGGCCCAGCATGTGGTAAATCGGGCCCATCCAGCGGGTATCCCGCCGGGCCAGGTAATCGTTGACGGTCACCAGATGGGCTCCCAGCCCCAGCAAAGCGTTCAGATACAGTGGAAGGGTGGCGACCAGGGTTTTCCCCTCGCCGGTCTTCATCTCGGCGACCTTGCCGAAGTGAAGCGCGATGCCACCCAGCAGCTGCACGTCGTAATGGCGCAGCCCCAGGGTTCGCTTCGAAGCCTCCCGCACCGCAGCGAAGGCCTGGGGGAGGATTTCCTCCAGGACTGCTTCCTCCGCCTGGCGCAGCTCGGACAGGCGCTGCTTCACCTCGTATTCCAGCTGAGTGCGCCGGTCCGGATCGCGCTCCACCAGCCAGGTCAGATAAGCCCGGCGATAAGCCTCCCGATGGCCGGCGATCGCCTCCGCGATCTGCGCCCGGAACCGGTCGGTCATCGCCCGCAATTCGGCGTCCGTCAATGCCTCAAACTCCGGCTCCAGACGGTTAATGGCCTCTACCAGGGGAGCCCAGCGGCGCAACCAGCGATCCGATGGATCCCCCAGGATCTTTCCCAGGATCTGTTTCAGCATTGCCTCCCTCTCACCATAGGTGATGTCACGTATGGGTGGGCCGGCCGCCCCACACACAGAAAGGGCCTCCGGGCAGAGCGGGTCGCTTGCGGCAACCTCACGGCCCACCAATCCGATGAAGCGAGTTCGCGCGCTTCAACCTAAGTTTAACTCAGAATACCCGACGTCGAGGAAAAGGGCCCCTGTCCCGCCGGATCGGGGCGGGGGACTTTCCCCACCCTCCATTCGGGCACGCCGCCTCCCATGTCACTCCCTCTCGCAACGCTTCGCAGGGCGAGAGGAAGAAACGCAAGGAAAACCCACCGTGAGGCAGGCCACTTCGCCCCCTGCCTCGCCACCTCAAACTTTATAGGACAGTTAAGGTCCGTCCAGGAGGAGTTTGGGGGCATTCCCCCTTTATCCTCCTCCCCGCGGCCTTTCGACCGCGGGGAGGAGGATAAAATTTTTGGGCTGGGACGGGCGTTGAGGGTGCCCGTCCCAGCCCAAAACCCCGTAGAGGAGATCAACTGCATAACTCCTATTAAGCCGATGGGGCCGCCAAAGGCAACCACCGGCTGGCTCCATATGATACCAGGCCTCAAACCTCCTTTGCCCTTCTCCGATCTTTTACACATCCCCCACAACCTGAAAGGCCGGCAAGAACGAGCTTCGGTAGCGAATTGATCTGCACCACACTTATAATGAATGAAAAGACGCACTCGACCTTTTTCCCATTTCGGGCGCCTTCGTCGCCCGAACTGGTCCAGGAACCGACGGAGGAGATCCCTCGCTCCATTTCACAAAGGCTAAGCGGGTAAGTCCCGCCTTGCGAATCCGTCTTCCGGGAAGCAGCGTGCTCGCACCGCATCGATCTCCCTATTTCCGGTTGGGGAGGAGCCTATGATCTTCGATCTGGTGCTGGTTTTCGGAGCGCTGATCAGCGGGTTTATGGGAGGACGCAGAGGGCTGATCAAACAGCTCCTGAGCCTGGCCTCTGTTTATCTCTCCCTGCTGCTCGCCATCGGTTTTCAGGACCTCCTGGTGGGGGCCTTCACCCGGGCTGTAGGGCTGATCACCGTCGAAACCTCTATCTTCTTCTTTGTTATGATTTTCCTGATCGCCTACATCGGCCTGGAGCTTTTGAATTTCGCCTTCTATCGGCAGACCCGCCTGGCGGCTCTGGGGTTGTTCGACTACATGCTGGGTGGACTCTCCGGGGTTCTCTGGTGGCTGGTCCTGGTGGGGGCCATCCTCACCCTGATCTTCTACAGTTTCACGGTCCCCTGGACGTGGCGGCTGGCTCCCATTGCGGCTGCGCTCCGCGCGGATTTCAACGCTTCCATGACGCTCCCCACACTGGCGATGCTCTTTAAGAACTATGCCATCATCCCCATCCGGCTGTTGATGCATCCGCTCCCTCCGATCCTGACCGGGTGGCCCTGAAAGGAGGCGAAGGGGCAACAATTCAGCGATGGAAAGGGTTTGGCTCATGTCGGCCTTGAGGTGAAGCGAAACCTCCATCCGGGCTTCTGGCTTCCGAACGCCCCGAGAAACCGGTCTCGATCTCCGGTCCATCATCCCGGGAATCCGAGGGGGAGCCCCTTCCCCCTGGTCGAGGCGAAAAATTTAGGACTCACGCAGTTCGTTTCCCATGGGGGCAAGGATTTTTCTCCCCCCTCCCCACGGCCCTTTGGGCCGTGGGGAGGGGGGAGAAAGGGGGGTGGGGCCATTCCGTTCCACCTTTAGAGCTTTCAACTGCGT
>JAEVEY010000105.1 GCA_016842045.1 Candidatus Thermoflexus sinensis
GCCCGCCGCCAGCTCCTGCAGACCGCGATGAGCCTGCTGCTCCCCTTCTACGCCCGAACAAGGCGGCGACGGTGAACTCTGGAAGACCGCTGCTGATGGTCTCCGCGCCTGAACACCGGGGGCAAGCGCTGGACGCTTGCCCCCGGTGTTTTTATTGAGCTTTGTCTGGCCAGAGTAACAATCCGGAAGCCAACGGAGCGCTCCATTGAGGAAGACGGAGCCCCTCCCCAAAAGTCCGCAAACCCACCGCATGGGGTTGGGGCTCACTCCAGCATCCATCGCTTTGGATGTTTCTTTCACATTGCGAGACTCCATATGCCTGATAAGCTGCGCCCCCCCAACCTTCAGGCCGCATGGTGGGTATATTGGGTGGAAAAATCTTTCCACGGGAGGTGTGCGATGGGGAAGCGGATTTTGTTCAAGGGGGGCTTCTGGGCCTGGGGATGTTGGGGCCCTGCTGGGGCTGGGGGCCGCCCCGACCCCGGAGACCCCGCCCGCGGAGGGGGTGCAGGTCCCCGTGGTCTTCGATGGTGTGCGCTACGAGCCGGAGGAGTTCAACCGGATCCATGCCGATCTCCACCGGCGTGGGATCGCCCTCTGCTTCACCTTCGCGCGGGATGGCACTTTCCACGCCTTCTCTACCAAGAGGGCCTGCGAGGAGTTCCTCTGGAAGGAGTGGGATCAGCCGCGGGGGTTGCCGTTTAAGCCCATCGACCTGCCACCGCCAGTCTATCCTCTCCGTATTCGAATGGAGGAAAGGGAGGGGAAGGTTATGGTTTGGGTGGAGCCGCTCGTGGAACCCTCTTCATCGGATGGCTCCGGCGGAATCGCGCCTCTCCAGCAATGATCGAGCCTCTTCCCTCTATACCCAGCCTTAGCCCTTACGGATGATGGATGAGCGCGAGGCGATCGAGCGGTGGCGGCAGGGTGATCCGGAAGGGATGGCGGCGCTGGTGCGATGGTATCAGGGCCGCGCCCTTCGGATCGCCGCCCTCATCCTGCCGGATCCGATGCAGGCCGAGGACGCCGTCCAGGCGGCCTTTATCCGCGCCTGGATGAAACGGAAATCCTTCCGTCCCGACGCCCCGTTCTGGCCGTGGTTCCGCCGCCTGGTGGCGAACGAGGCGTGGCGCCTGGCCCGTCGAGAGAGCCGGGAGGCGCCGGCGGAATCCGGCCCGGTGGAGGAAGGCGGCCCGGATCCCGCGTCAGATCCAGCGGATGGCTGGGAGCAGAAGGAAACCCTGGAGCGGCTGATCCGGGCCCTCGAGGCCCTCTCGCCGATGCAACGGGCCGTTCTGGCCCTTCGCTACTATGAGGCGATGAGCGAGGCGGAGATCGCGGAGGCGCTGGGCTGTGCGATTGGCACGGTGAAGTGGCATCTGCATCAGGCTCGGGAGCGGCTGCGCGCATGGCTAAAAACGGGAGGAGAGCGATGAGCGGGTTCCCCTGCACGCCGGAAGAAGAGCGACAGTTGCGCGAGGCCCTGGATCGGCTGGCCCGGAGGCGGATCCCGGAGGAGCGGGACCTGTGGCCGACCCTCCAGGCCCGGCTGTTCACGCCCCACCGCCATGGTTGGCAATGGGCGGTCCGGGGGAATCGGACCTGGATGGCCGTTGGGCTGCTGCTGGCGCTGGCCTTCATGGGGATGGCTTTCGCCCCCAAGCTATGGGAGGCCTTCTTCCTCACCCAACCTCTGGAGCGGGATCGGAAGCTCCAGGTCCTTTCCCTGACTCAGACCCGGGAGGGCGTGACGGTGACCATCGAGCGGGCCTATGCGGACGCCAACCGTATCCTGATCGGTTACCGGGTCCGGGGGCTCCCGGAATCCCCCAGCGCCGGCTGGATCCCTGTCCTGACCCTGGAGGACGCGGCTGGACACCCGATCCCGAGCCTGATTGGGGAGGGCCTGGTGGGGGCTTCGGAGGTCCTCGGGCTGTCGCTCCCGCCTGGGGAACTGGCCGGCACGGTTGGCTTTGACCCCTGGGCACTGCCGGGCTGGCTCACCCATCAACCGGAATCCCTCTCCCTGCGGTTGCACGTGGGATTCCAGGCGGTCCCCTACCCCGCTCCGACGCCGGGCATCCGCTGGATGCAGATCCATCCCGAATCCGGACCCCCGGAGGGCTCCGTCACGGCCACGCCCGATCCTGTGAAAAGCCCCACGCCGGCGGCGGAATGGAGCTTCATCTTCGATCTCACGGTTCCGGTTGAACTGGAGGCAGAGCGTTATGGCCCTCGGACCGAAGTCATCAACGGACTGGAGCTCACCCTGGAGCGATGGGTATGGGCTCCCTCGGGCGCGCGGGCACGGGTGTGCTTCATCCCGCCAGATCCCCAGTTGAGCTGGACAATGCATGCGGAGCTGACGATCAAGACAAAGGAAGAGGACTTCCCCTCCTCTCTCTCCGGCGAGCTCACGGAGATCGCGGAAGGAGAGGCGCTCACCCTCACGACGCCGATCCTCCAGCGCCCTCCGTTGCGGCTGGGGGAGCAGGTCTGCCTGGATTGGTTCTTTGCGCCTTCGCAGCTAAAACATGCGCGCCCGGTGGTCTTCCGGGTCCTGGAGCTCGTGGGCCGGTCTCCCGCGACCTCTGAACCCGTGCGCCGCTGGCAGGGACCATGGGTGTTTCAGATACCTTAAATGATAGGAGTTGCGCAGTTCGGGGCTCGCGAGAAGAGGTAGAATGGCCACCCCCCCCTTTATCCCCCCTCTCCACGGCCCCTTGGGCCGTGGAGAGGGGGATCAATATATTTGGGGGAGTCGCGCACCTTCGGCGCGCGACTCCCCCCAAACCCCCAGGAGAAAACCAACTGCGTAACTCCTATAAATGACTGAGTCTTGCGACCATCTTATTCTGCACCCGGTGAAATTGGTGCGGCGATGGAGATACGGAGGATGTTTGCGGGAAGGGCTCCCCATGGGCCCCACGCCGCTGGCGCACGGCCCCCGAAGATGACCGTTCGCAAGACCGGGGCGCCTACAGAGAGGCGCCCCGGTTGGGATGAGGACGGGAAACCCGGGCGGGCCTGAACACCTTGCCCCGGGAAGGACACCTCCGGGGATGGCCTTTACAATCCGGCTGTCTCCTCCAGAGCCTGTCGCACAGCTTCATCGGGCACATCGGAATGGACGCGCACCACGCCGGGCCGATGGATCAGGACGAAACGGAGGCGCCCCCCACGTCGCTTTTTATCCGTATCCATAGCGGCGATGATGTCCTCCGGCGAGGTGTCGATGTCATACCGGGCCAGCCAGGCCCGCCAGCGCGTGGGGAGCCCCAATCCCTGCAGCACTTCCTCCAGGTCCTGGAAGAGGCGGGGCTCTTCCAGACAGCCCTGTCGGGCGGAAAGGGCGGTAGCCGCCATCATGCCCGCGGCCACCGCCTCCCCATGGGGAACCCGATAGCCGCTCACCCGCTCAAAGGCGTGGCCGAAGGTGTGGCCCAGGTTCAGCACCTCCCGCTCCCCCTGCGTTTCCAGGGGATCCTGCTCCACAATGCGGATCTTGACGGCGATGGCCCGCGTCAGCAAATCCATCAGCGTTTCCATATCCGGCATCGCCGCCCAGCGGGCCGGGTCGCCCCGGAGCTTCTGCCATAGCGTGGGATCCCCGATCAGGGCGGCTTTGACCACTTCCGCCATGCCGTTCCGCCACTCCGCCGCCGGAAGCGTGTGAAGGGCGATCGGATCGATCAGGAGAAGGCGCGGGGGGTAAAAGGCGCCAACCAGGTTTTTGCCCTCCGGCAGGTCCACCCCGGTCTTCCCCCCGATGGAGGCATCGACCATGGCCAGAAGGGTGGTGGGGATGCTGACAAAAGCGATCCCTCGCATATAGGTGGCGGCCACGAAGCCGGCCAGGTCCAGCACCACCCCACCCCCCAGGCCGATCAGGAGGCCATCCCGTCCGATCCCGTCCTGAGCGAGACGCCGGTAAAGCACCGCCGCCATGTCCAGGGTCTTCGTCCCCTCCCCGGGAGGCAGGTGGATCTCCAGGACAGAAAACCCGGCCTCCTCCAGGGATCGTCGCACGCGGGCCCCGTAGTGGGCCGCTACCGTGGTATCGCTCACCAGGGCCACCGGGCCTTCCAGACCGGCTTCCTGTAAAGCCACCCCGCAGCGATCCAGCAGGCCGGGCGCCAGCAGGATGGGAAGGGCGTGCGTTCGTTCCGGGAAATGCAGATGGAGAGTGATCATGGCTCGCGCGGCTGCCTTTCATTTGGGGTTTTCAGGGGCCATTGTCGGACAACTGCAAGCAGCTGTCCGACACGATTATCCCCCTTCTTTCAGGACCCCGGCCCACCGATAGATCCGGGGGACGCGGGGGGAGATCAGGGTCGTGATCTCATAGTTGATGGTGCCCGCCCACGCCGCCAGCTCCTCCGCCCGGATCTCCGCCTCCCCCTGTTGGCCCAGGATCACCGCTTCATCGCCGACCTTCACCCCGGGGATCTCCGTGACCTCTACCACGATCTGGTCCATGCTGACCCGGCCGCGCACCGGAGCCCGCCGGCCCCGGATCAAAACGGCTCCCCGGTTGGAAAGCGCGCGAAGGTAACCATCGCCGTAGCCGATCGGCACCAGCGCCATCCGGCATTCCCGCTCCGCTATGAACGTCCGACCATATCCCACCGATTCCCCTGGAGCCAGGGTCCACACCCGGATCACCCGGCTTTTGAGGGTCATGGCCGGCCGCAGGGGAAAGGGCGGCTCCCATTCCAGCGAAGGGCGCATCCCATAGAGGGCCAACCCCGGGCGCACCGCCTCGAAATGGGCGGAGCGGAAGCGCATCGCGGCAGCGCTGTTCGCCGCGTGACGGATCGGAACCCGGATCCCGGAGGATTCCAGGGTGGCGATGACCTCCTCAAATCGGCGCAGCTGTCGCATGGTAAAAGAGGGGTCGCTTTCGTCCGCGGTGGCGAAGTGCATATAGAGGCCTTCCAGCTTCAGGCCGTCCATTCCCTGCAGGGCATGAGCGAAGTCCACCGCCTCCTCCGGGGAGATCCCCGCCCGCCCCATCCCGGTGTCGACCTCCACGTGGACCGGCAGGACACGCCCGGTGGCCCGAGCGGCCGCGTCGAGGGCCTGCGCAGCTTCCATCGTGGAGAGCGTGGGGGTCAGCCGCCAGCGGATCGCCTCGGGGGCTTCCTCCGGGAGAAGGGGCGCCATCACCAGGATCGGCGCCTCGATGCCCGCCTGACGAAGGGCCACTCCCTCCGCGAGGCGGTGGACCGCCAGACGGGTGGCGCCGGCGGCGAGGACCGTTCGGGCAACCGGGATCGCGCCGTGGCCGTAGGCGTTGGCCTTCACCACCGCGATGATCTCCACCCGATCGCCGACCCACCGTTTCATCGCCCGCGTGTTTTCGGCGATGGCATCCAGATCCACTTCGGCCCAGGTTGGAGATCCGGTTATCATCTCGAGATCAGCTTCCCTAT
>JAEVEY010000081.1 GCA_016842045.1 Candidatus Thermoflexus sinensis
AGATTTGTTTTGAGGATATAAGAGGGTGTGGGCCAATGGCCCCACCCCCCTTTCTCCCCCCTCCCCACGGCCCAAAGGGCCGTGGGGAGGGGGGAGAAAAGAGATTTTGGGGGCGAGCCGGGCGCCGAAGGCGCCCGGCTCGCCCCCAAATCCCCAGGAGACCAAAACCAAAAATCAAATCTGGAAGAAGCAGTAGTAGGGCACGCAAGTGCCGTCCTCTTTTTGTGAACACCGGTAACGGGCACTCCGCTTCGCTTCGTGCCCTACTACGAACAAAGGGCTTTTCCTGTTCGTAGTAGGGCACGTCAGTGCCCGTTCTCTTTTTGTGAACCCCTACCCGGGGGCGCTCTGCTTTGCCCCATATCATGTGAGAAACACGGATTTTTTCGCCTCCACCCCATGGTCCTCTAAGCGATGGAAAGCTGAAGGCCTATAGGATTCCGATCTCCTTCCAGAATCCCTCCACCGCCTCGAAAAACGCCTCCGGCCGTTCCCGGAGGACATCATGGCCGGTTGCCGGGAAGAGGATCAGGCGGGCGTGGGGAAGGTAGCGGACCATGTCCATCGTCTGCTTGATGGGGGTGATGGAGTCGTTTTCCCCAATGAGCAGCAGCGTGGGGATGGCGATGGCCCGCAGATCCTCCGGGGTGAAGTCCGGGCGGTGATGATCTTCCTCCTGCCACCAGCGTAGCAATGCGCGCACGCGCTCCTCGGAGCCGTGCCAGCGCACCATCGCCGCCCACCAGGCGGGTTCCTCCCGACGGATCCGCTCGGGATCCCAGAACGCATCCCCTCGCGTTCGGAGATTTCGCACTGTGTAATGGCTGCCGATGAGCACCATGGAGCGAACCCGCTCGGGATGCCGGGTGGCGAGATAGAGGGCCGTGGAGGCGCCGCCGCTGAAGGCCATCACGTGGGCGCTCGCTACGCCCATACGGTCCATCAGCATGGCCAGATCATCCGCCATCGCCCGAAGATCCAGTCGGTCCTCCGGGTTCGTGCTCCGGCCGTGCCCTCGCAGATCGGGCCCGATGACGCGGAAGCGGGAAGTTAGAGGCTCCAGCACCCGGCTCCAGGTGGCCCGGAAGGTGCTGCAGGCGTTGTGGAGCAGAATAAGCGGCGGCCTTCCCGGATCCCCCGCTTCCTCTACCGCCAGAGCGAGCCCGTCCCGCAAAGGGATGATCCTGGAGGTTGTCCGGATCCTCATAGCAGCTTTCCCTTCGCAGGGCCTCAGGTCACGAACACCGGCCGGTCGACCAGCAGGGGCTCCCGCACCGGCATCAGCTCTCGCGTGAGGATGTGTTCCACCCGCGCGGCTTCCTCAAACCAGGAGCGGGGAGGGATATGGCCCCAGAACGTCGCCCGCCGGGGGTCATTGATGGACCACCGGATGGGCTTCCAGTCCGGATCCGGGATGATGTAATCATTGGTGTAAAGCTCGATGCGGTTGCCGTCGGGGTCGCGCAGGTAGAGGAAGAAGGCGTTGCTTAAGCCGTGGCGGCCGGGGCCCCGTTCGATGGCCTCCCCCATCCCCAGGGCGGCCAGGATGTCGCACGCCCGCAGGACGCTCTGGGTATCCGCCACCCAGAAGCCCACGTGATGCAGCCGCGGGCCGATGCCGTTCATCAGGGCGATATCGTGGACGTTCTGTTTACGATGCAGCCACGCCGCCCACAGCCGGGGCGGATCCTCATCCGTCACTGTGTATTCCGAGCAATAAAAGTCCAGCTTCCCGGTCCACCAGTCGTAGGACTCCTGAACGTTGGGGACCTGGCAGTTGAAATGATCCAGCCGCATGATGTGGGCGCCCCGGTAGAGGTCGAAGCGCTGGAGCAGCCGTTCCCGTTGCGCGATCTCGTGGAAGAACTCGATGGGCAGACCTGCCGGATCCTGAACCCGCAGGGCGCGGCCCTGGCCTGCTTCTTCCTCGTCGGGCGCCAGCCAGCGGACCGGGCACCCCGCGGCCTCATATAAGACAGCCAGACGGTCGAGGTCCTCTGGATCCGCCACCCGGAAAGCCAGGTGGGTCACACCGGGGCTTTCCGCCTTCCGCAGGATCAGACTGTATCGATCCCGTTCCTCCAGGCCGCCCAGGTAAATTCGGTCGTTCTCCCGGGCGATCTCCAGAAAGCCCAGAGCCTCCACATAAAAGGCCCGGGCCCGCTCCAGATCCGTCACGCGGAATTCCGCATGGGCTGCACGTGTGATCGAGAAGTTGCCCATAGCCCCTCCTGGTGTCCGAAGGCTTTCCCGAAGAGAAAAACATGCCGGACGCTACATTTCCCAATGCTTTTCCCGATCAATTAGGCGTCCCCACCGATGCTCGCATACCGGGCATAACCAGATAGGGAACTCCGGCGCGATCACGCATCCACCCAGGACGATCTCGCCGCGGTCTGCGGCCTCCTGCATCGCAGGCGAGGGCAATCCGTAAAGGATGGGAATCGCCTGCCTGGCCCCACAGTTCGGGCATGCAGGCCGTTCTTCCGAACGCGGCCTCATGGGATCCGCTCCTCCGTCTGGGCGAAGGCCTCTTCCTGCAGCTGTTTCAGAAACTCCCGCACTTTCTCCATATAAGGCGTGCGATCGTGCTTCTGGAAGATAGCCCCCGCGATGCGCACGGGATCGCCGAAATAGAACCGCTCATACTGAACCTGGCGGCCGGCGAAGGCCGAGAGGGCGGCATCCCATGCCAGGCGGAACAGGGGGATGCGCTCGTATGCCTCAGCCCGCGCGGCCTGGAAGTAACGGCGGATATCCTCCATCAGCTCCGGATTCTTCATGTCCTCTTCCGTCACGGTGGCGATGATGCCGCTGGCGGAAAGCTGCTGGATGATCTCCACGATGCGCGGATACCAGCGCATATAAAGGTTGCGCGCTGCGTCCAGGGGCGGCCAGGCGGGACGGAACGCCCCGAAGGCATCCTCGTGAGCATCGGCCTCCGCGGCCCGCAGCAGCGCCTTCATGGTTTCCAGATAGATCCAGATCTCCGCCACCTTCTCCTGCACGTGCTGGAAGCCTTCGATGCCGATGGCGTCGACGATCAGGGAAGCCAGGCCCAGGAAGAACTCGGTCTTGGCGATGTTCTTCACCACCACCTGATGGGCCATCCCCACGATGGCGCCGGTCGCCGCATAAGCCTGGTTGGCCCGTTCCACATCCCGATAGATGAACACTCGCTCCCAGGGCACAAAGACGTCGTGGAAGATCACGACCGCGTCGATCTCGTCGAAACGCGAGCCCAGCGGGTGGTCGAAGGGGGATCGGCCGTAATCCAGGGTTTCGCGGCACAGGAAGCGCAGGCCAGGGGTATCGCATGGGATGCCGATGGCGTAACAATATGGGGCGTCCTCCTCGGTGTTGCGCAGCAACGTCGAGGGGAAAACCATGATCTCATCCACCGCGGGCAACGTGGCCAGCATCCGGGCCCCGCGGATCACGATGCCACCGTCTGTCTCCTTCACCACCCGGGCCGCCAGATAGGGGTCCGCCTGCTTTGAGGGGCCAACCGCCCGATTGGCCTGCGGGTGGATCAGCGTATGGGTGAGGCAGAGGTCGTTCTCCCGCAGATATTCATAATAGCGCCGCATGTGCTCGGCGAAGGCTGGTTCCTTCTCCCCCAGAAAATCCGCCCCCGAGGCGTAGTAGGTGATGGCCCGGTTGAGGTAATCGGGGGTTCGCCCCATGAAGCCAAAATGCGCGTCGGCCCAGATCTTCATCATCCGGCTTACCCGTCGCACATCCTCCGGGGAGCGGGGGATCAGGAACGAAAGGCCCACCTTTTCCCCGCTGGCAGGCGAATCGTAGAGGCATTCCTCGGCCCGTTCCCACTGGAGATCGTAGAGCCGGGCCATCGAGCGTAGCCCGCGGGCGAAGGCGGGATGGGTCGTGGGGTCCTCCACCCGTTCCCCGCGATGCCAGAGGTCACGGGGGTGCTCCCGGATCCACTGCAGGAACTGCGCGCCGGTTCGTGCGCCCATGGATCCCTCCGATGCAGAACGTGTTTTTAAGTAGGACAACTGCTTGCAGTTGTCCTACTTACTTAGAAACCCCCATTCGGGGAATGCGAGGCGGCTGCAGCGCCACGTGGATGGTCATCACCTCGGTATAGAACTCGAAACTATAGAAGCCTCCCTCTCGACCGATGCCGCTGTATTTCGCACCCCCAAAGGGAGTGCGCAGATCCCGGATGTTGGGGGCGTTGATCCATACCATCCCCACTTCCAGGGCATGGGCCATCCGGTGGGCGCGGACGAGATCCTTTGTCCAGATGTAAGCGGCGAGGCCATATGAGACCCCGTTGGCGACGCGGATTGCTTCCTCCTCGGTTTCGAAGGGGAGGACGACCAGGACCGGGCCGAAGATCTCCTCCCGCGCCACCCGCATCTCCGGCCGCACATCCACGATCACGGTGGGAGCGAAGTAGTTTCCCTCCGGCAGGTGCGGGGGGCGATCCCCGCCGATGGCGATGACCGCTCCCTCCGCCCGGGCGACGTCCATATAGCCTCGCACCCGCTGCCAGTGCTCCGGATGGATCAGCGGCCCGATCTCGGTCTGCGGATCAAAGGGATCCCCGACCCGGATGGCCGAGACCCGATCCAGCAGGCGCTCCAGGAACTCGTCGTAAATGGCCCGATGGAGCAGCAGGCGGGAGTTCGAGGTGCAGCGCTCCCCATTTAAGGAAAAGGCCTGCCAGATCACCCCATCCAGCGCCTGTTCCAGGTCTGCATCGGGGAAGACGATGGCGGCGTTCTTGCCTCCCAATTCCATCGAATATCGCTTGAGAGTGGAGGCCCCGTTGCGCATGATCTCCATCCCCGTGGTCGTCTCCCCGGTGAAGGAGATCAGCTGGACCCCGGGGTGAGCGACCAGCGGGGCGCCCGCCCGTTCCCCGAAGCCGTGGACGACGTTGAAGACCCCGGGGGGCAGATCTGCCTCCAGGATGATCTCGGCCAGCTTGTTCGCCGAGAGGGGCGACCATTCTGCCGGCTTCAGGACACAGGTGTTGCCGGCGGCCAGACAGGGAGCGACTTTCCAGGTCGCCAGCATAAAGGGCGTGTTCCATGGGGTGATCAGCCCGGCTACCCCTACCGGCTTGCGGATGGTGTAATTCAGGAACTCGCCATCCTTCGGGTAGGATTCCCCGATGATGCGGGTAGCCATCTCGGCGAAGAAATAGAAGTTCTCCGCCGCGCGAGGGATCGCTCCCTTCCCGGCCTGGGTGATGGGCATCCCGACATCGAGGACTTCCAGGCAGGCGATCTCCTCGGCGTGCTTCAGGATGAGATCCCCGATGCGCCGTAGATAGCGGGCCCGCTCCGCCGCGGGCATCCGGGGCCACGGTCCTTCGTCAAAAGCCCGTCGGGCCGCCCGCACCGCACGATCCACATCCAT
>JAEVEY010000114.1 GCA_016842045.1 Candidatus Thermoflexus sinensis
GCACCAGGATCAGGGCATACTCCACCAGCCCCTGCCCCTTCTCCCGCACCCACAACCACGCCTTCAGCAGCTCGACCATCTCACACCTCCGTGGTTAAAGATCTCTGACCTCAAGAATACGTTTAGAGGGACCTCATCGAAATAGGACTTTGGTCACAGGGGGCAGGAAGGGCCCCCTTCCGCCCCTTTTCAGGGATGGAAGCCCGCGGGGGAGCCCTGTCCGAGCCACAAGTCCCCAAGGACCCCGGCGGCGCTTGGGAAAGGGACGTTACGATCCACCCAGGGCGCTGGCAATGCTGGAGAAGACGGTGCTCACCCGGGTGCCCAACAGGGTGAGGATCGCGATGACCACGACGGCGATGAGCACCAGGATCAGGGCATACTCCACCATGGCTTGCCCCTTCTCCCGCACCCACAACCACACCTTCAGCAGCTCGACCATCTCACACCTCCTGCATATATCTGCTAAGGTTGCCCGGTCCTGTGGGTCGGGTAGGGCGAAAGAGCCCTACCCCCTTTCCTCAGCCTCTTCCCCCACGGCTCGATCGGACCATAGCAGGAAGAGGAGGCCGCTGGAGCACGGTGGGCAGGCCTGTGCAGGTCCCTCAGGCCCCCAGGGCCCTGCCCACCTTTACAGTGAGAACATTACCGTTGCATTTACTATACTGCGCGAAAATGCAGGGTCAAAATAGGACTTTGGTCATATAGGATGAGGTTAAAATCTGCTTACTTTGGCTCGCTGTGTTATGAAATTGTAACCATAAATGGATTGAGACGGGCTGATCCGCCGGCGAAGACGAGGGTTCCAGCCGCTGAAGGAGGACGGGGATTTGGGGGCCTGAGGGCGCATCTTCGGCGTGCCCTCCCGCCCCTGAAGCGTATCCCTTCCCGGTCCGGGTAGGTTTCTTCGATGTTCCCATTGAGTATACTTGTCTCATGGTGCGGGATGGTCGATGGTCACTTCCTTCGGATCAGCGCCAGGATGGCTATGCCCAGGCGGCCCGTTGTCATCGGCATCGCCGGGGGAACCGGATCCGGCAAAACCACGGTGGCCGAGGCGATCGTGCGGCGCATCGGCCCGGAGCACATCGCCCTCATCCAGCAGGATAGCTACTATAAGGACCAGCGTCACCTCCCGATGGAGGAGCGGGTCCGGATCAACTACGACCATCCGGACAGCCTGGATACCGACCTCCTGATCCAGCATCTGAAGGAACTGCTGGCCGGGCGCCCGGTAGAGGTCCCCATTTACGATTTCACAAGCTATACTCGAACGCCGTATACCCGGCGGGTGGAACCCCGCCCGGTGATCCTGGTGGAGGGGATCCTGGTGTTTGTGGAGAAGGCGCTGCGGGACCTTTTCGACATCAAGATCTACGTGGACGCCGATCCGGATATCCGCTTCATCCGCCGGCTTCAACGGGACATCCATGAGCGCGGGCGGACCCTGGACTCGGTGATCCGGCAGTATCTCTCCACGGTCCGCCCCATGCACCTGGAGTTCGTTGAGCCCAGCAAGCGCTACGCGGACATCATCATCCCGGAGGGGGGCTTTAACACGGTGGCGCTGGATCTGATCGTGGCCCGCATCCGGGCGATGCTCCAGGAGGGAGAGGAATGACCGGTCCGGCTCCGGTCCATCCGGGCAACGCCCGGATCGTCGTGGACGTCTCCCCCGCGGTCCATCATCGGGCCGGGCTGGGCCGTTACGCGGCGGAGCTGGTGAAGGCGCTGATCCCTCTGTTGCCCGGCCGCCTGGGGATCTTTTATCACGATGCGGGGCGCGCTGATCTCTTCCCTCCACTGAACGCCCTTCCGGCTCGCCCGCATCCATGGCCGGCCAAACCGTGGCGCCTGCGGGTGATGCTGGCTCACCTCCTTGGGCGTCCCATGGATGCGCTCATCGGTCCAGCATGCCTGTTCCATGCGACGGATCACCTGCTCCCTCCTTTCCGCGCCCTGCCCTCGGTGTTCACCCTGCACGATCTGATCTTTCGGCTGTATCCGGAAACCCACATGCCCCTGAACCGCTGGTTCCTCACCCTGATGATGCCCCGGTTCCTCCGGCGCGCCGACGCGGTGATCGCGGTCTCCGAATGCACGCGGCGGGATGCCGTCCGATGGTATCGGATCCCGGAAGAGCGGATCCACGTGATCTACGAAGGGGTGGATGCCCGTTTCCGCCCCGCGTCGCCGGAGGCCATTGCGGCCCTTCGCCTTCGCTATCCCTTGCCGGATCGCTTTATCCTCTATGTCGGCACCATTGAGCCGCGAAAGAACCTCCCGACATTGTTCGCGGCCTATCAGCGCCTGTTAGAGCGCTGGCCGGACCTGGGCCTGGTGGTGGCCGGGAAGCCGGGGTGGCTGACGGAAGGCACCTTCCGGGCCCTGCGCGCGCTCGGGCTGGAGGGGCGGGTTCGGTTCCTGGGCTATGTGCCGGATGAGGATCTCCCGGCGTTATATTCGGCGGCAACGGTTTTCGCCTTCCCCTCCCTGTATGAAGGCTTCGGGCTCCCACCCCTGGAGGCCATGGCCTGCGGGACGCCGGTGGTGGTTTCCGATGCCTCCTCCCTTCCGGAGGTCGTGGGGGAGGCAGGCCTTCGCGTGCCGCCCGATCGCCCCGGGGATTGGGTGGCTGCGCTGGCCGCTGTGCTCTCGGATGAATCCCTCCGGGCCTATCTCCGGGAAGCCGGCCTGCGCCGGGCAGCCCGGTTTCACTGGTCGGAAGCGGCGAGGCGAACCGTGGAGGTCTACGAGGGGGTGCTGCGGTCCCGGGGATCGACACCCGCCGCCCAGGAATGATGGGCAGGAGCTACGCGGCGGGTTCTCTTAAGGGTTTGGGGGGTGGGGCTATTCCACCTCTTCTCGCGGCGCCGAACGGTGTCACTCCTGTAGGACTTACGCAGTTCGTTTCCCATGGGGGCAAGGATTTTTCTCCCCCCTCCCCACGGCCCAAAGGGCCGTGGGGAGGGGGAGAAAGGGGGGTGGGGCCATTCCGTTCCACCTTTAGAGCTTTCAACTGCGTAACTCCTATCCTGATTGAATTGGGCCTGGGGCCTTCGGCGCGAAGGTCAATCAAATCGCGGAGGTTTCTCATGACCTGGCTTCAGGCGCTCATTCTGGGGATCGTGCAGGGGCTGAGCGAATACCTGCCGATCAGCAGCTCCGCCCATCTCGTGCTGGTGCCGTGGCTGCTCGGGTGGCGGAACGATGAGCGTATCGTCTTCCCTTTTGATGTGCTGGTGCAATGGGGCACGCTGGTCCCGTTGCTGGTCTATTTCCGCCGGGATCTGTGGGCGATCATGAGGGGCTGGTGGGATGGCCTCCGGAGGGGCGCCCCTTTCGCCACGCCCGAGGGCCAGCTGGGCGGATGGATCCTTCTGGCCACGCTCCCGGCAGCGATCCTGGGGGTGCTGCTCAAGAGACCGATCGAGGCGGTTTTCCTCCAGCCGGTCCTGACCGGGGTTCTGCTGTTCGGCACCGCCGGGTTGCTCTGGCTGGGGGAGCATTTCGGGCGAGGGGAGCGGGATCTGGGGCGAATGCAGGCATGGGACGCGCTGGTGATCGGTTTCGCCCAGGCCCTCAGCCTGCTGCCGGGGATCTCCCGTTCGGGGTCCACCATTGCGGCCGGGCTGGGGCGCGGGTTTCTTCGCCCGGAGGCGGCGCGGTTCAGCTTCCTGCTGGGCATACCGGCTCTTCTCGGGGCGGGCCTGGTGGCCCTGCGAGATCTTTACGTCGTCGGTTTCCCTTCCGATGCCCTCCTTCCCATCCTGATCGGTTTCCTCAGCGCCGCCCTTTCCGGCTACTTCGCCATCTGGGGCCTGATGCGGCTGGTTCGACGGCGCTCCCTTCGGCCGTTCGCGGTCTATTGCGTGGGTGTGGGGATTCTGACCATCGCGCTCACGCTCCTGCGAGGTGGTTAATCCGGGGCGCATCAGATCCGGCTTCCATAGAGTGTGTGAAAGCCGTTTGACAAGCCTGCCCGCCTGTGTTAAGTTCGATAACCACCTGTTTTTATTCCGTCACCGAGTGGGGGTCCGCAATGGCCCGGACGCGCACCGAGCGGATGATCGAGCGCTTGAAAGAACTTCAGGCCAGCACACCGGACATCGAGGCCTCCGCGGTGGTCAGCCTCGATGGATTGATCATGGCCTCCGCCCTCCCCGCCGATGTGGAAGAGGATCGGGTATCCGCCATGTCCGCCGCGATGCTCTCCCTGGGCGAGCGGATCGCCAGCGAACTGGGCCGGGGGACACTGGACCAGGTATACATTCGCGGCGAGCGAGGTTATGTCGTTCTCATGGCGGTCGGAGAGGAAGCGGTGCTCACCGTGCTGGCCAGGCCCCAGGCCAAGCTGGGGTTGCTGTTCCTGGACATGCGGCGGGCCGCCGAGGATCTGGCCCGCATCCTGTCTTCCTGACCCGCGCTCGGAGGGGGATCTCTCAGGCGGTGAATCCCCGTCCTTGAGATCCCCTCCCGATTTTCGAGCAGGGGTTGCGTGGTTGACCGTTTCCCGCGGGTTGGGGGATCGGGGTCGAGGATCCTCGGCCCAACCCCTGATTCCCACCTGAGAACCTCCGATCAGGAGGAAGTGCCTTGAGCCAGCAGAAGAGCGGCCTGTATTATCCGAACAAGATCGCCCGGATTTTCCTGGAGGCGCTGGAGGAAGTGATGGGGAAGAACGGCCTGAACGCGGTCCTCCATCTGGCCCACCTTCCCCATCTGATCGATAACTACCCGCCGGATAACCTGGAGCGCGGGTTCGATTTTGCGGATTTCGCGGCCATCAATCAGGCGCTGGAGGAGATGTATGGGCCGCGCGGGGGCAGAGGGCTGGCCCTGCGGGGAGGGCGCGCCTCCTTCGCCCGGGGCCTTCAGGGCTTCGGCGCCCTGGCCGGCGTCAGCGACCTCGCCTTCCGCGTGCTGCCTCTCCAGGCCAAGTTGAAGATCGGCCTCCCGGCGATGGCCGGCATCTTCACCCAGTTCAGCGATCAGAAGAGCTACGTATATGAGGAGGCGGATCGCTTCATCTATGTGATCGAGCGATGCCCGGTGTGCTGGGGGCGCAAAGCCGATCGCCCGATCTGTTACGCGGCCATCGGCCTGCTTCAGGAGGGATTGCGCTGGGTCAGCGGAGGCAAGGAATTCCGGGTAGAGGAGATCTCCTGTATCGCCATGGGGGATGCCACCTGTTCCTTCGCGGTTTACAAGGAACCCATCGGGTAAGGGGAACCGGCGATCCTCCGCTCATCTCGTGGGCAGATGGGATGGCCTTCGGTTC
>JAEVEY010000099.1 GCA_016842045.1 Candidatus Thermoflexus sinensis
GGTTGGACAAACGGGGTGGAAGGAGGGTCTGCCGCTGATCCGGCGGGCCTGCCAGACCGTCTCAGCCTCCAAATCCCCAGGGCAAGGATCGGCTGGGTGCACCCCCACCTGCCCGCCGCGAAAGGCCTGGCTTTCCTGAAGGTCTTCCAGTATCCTCGAGGTGAGGGCGGATACGGGGGGTAGCCGGCCCCAGCTGGGAGGATCCATGCGGTTTATGTCCACGTGATCCCAAACGATCGTGCCCAAGGAGGCCGAATGCCGAAGCGTTCCTCTGCGACCCGCAAGCCCGCGCGGGGATCGCTCATCCGGGCGGCCCGTGCGCCTCGTGTTCAGGTCTATCTGACCCCGGAACAGGAGCGGGCTCTGGATGCCCGCCTCGCCCGCATTGAAGGGCATCTCGCCGCCGTCCGGCGAATGCTGGCTGAACATCAGGATTGCAACAGCCTGCTGGTGCAGCTGGCGGCCATTAAGGCGGCGCTCAACCAGGCCATCATCGCCTTGCTGGAAAGCCATATGGACGCCTGCATCATCGCCTGCGCGATGGATGAGGAAAGCCGCGACGCCCTGGAAGGCTTGAAAGAGGCGATGGCCATCGTCCTGCGCAAGATGTGAATGGAGAGTCCCGGGATGGATCTGCTGCAGCAGCTATGGGCCTGGCTGGCGGATCCCAATGTGGCCTATCTCCTGCTGGTGGGGGGGATCCTGGCCGCCGTCGCCGCCTGGAGCATTCCGGGAACCGGGCTGGCGGAGGGCCTGGCCGTGCTGATGCTGGGCCTGGCCATGATCGGCCTTCTGCGCCTGCCGATCAGCGCTGCCGGGCTCCTGCTGATCCTGTTAGGGGCCCTTCTGTTTCTATCCGAGATCTATTTCCAGAGCGGGGGATATCTCGGTCTATCCGGGGCCCTGGCGTTAGGGCTGGGTGGCCTCCTCCTGCTTCCCCCGGGCACCGGACAGCGGGTCGCCCCCGTGATCCTGATCGGAACCACCCTTATGGCGGCAGCCACCTCGTTCGGTCTGGCTATCCTGGTGCGACGGATCGGACGACGGCCCCCGCTTCAGACCCCGGAACGCCTGATTGGGGCGGAGGGCATCGCCCAGACGGATCTGGATCCGGAGGGAACGGTCTGGGTGCGAGGGGAAACATGGACGGCGCGAGCGGCCGAGGGACGGATCGCCGCGGGCGACCGGGTTCGCGTGCTGGCCGTTCACGGATTGCGCCTGCAGGTGACCCGTGTGGAACGGCCATCCGTGCCCTCACCTCCGCCCTCTCCGGAAGCCTCGCCTCCTTCCTCCAAGCCAGAGGGCCCGACGGCTCTGGGCGGCGGCATGGCGATTCTCCTCGCTGTCCACTGGCTTAGTTTCCTGGAATCCGGCCTGCCTCCCGGAAATCGGCCTCTTCCGACCGATCCCTCGCTGGCTATGGCTCATCAGCTTTCCGAACAACTCGCGACCCGGCCAGCGGGCGAGCAGATGATCTCCACGATCCCGATGGCGCTGGGGTGGATCGCTTTCGGTTTGCTTCTCGCCTTTCTCCTGCTGAGGTTACGAGGCTCCCAACGGGTCCTGAGGGTCTTTATGTTTGTCCTGTTAGGCTTTGTTCTGTTTTTCTCCCTCCGTCTCCTGGCGGTTTCGCTGCTGGGCTCAGTCTCGCCATGGGTCTTAACGATCCTGGCGGGGTTGGCTCTCGGCCTGATGCTTTGGTGGCGTCATCGGCCGGGATGGGTCATGTTGAATTTCATCGGATTGCTGATCTGCAGCGCGGCGGTGGTTTACCTGGGCCACCTCTGGACCCCTACGGCGACAGCAGTTCTATTGTCGGTGATGATGCTTTACGATGTGCTGGCGGTTTATGTCTCCGGGCACATGCGATGGTTGGCAGAATGGGCGCTTCAGGAGCGTATGCCGCTGATGTTCTGGATCCCCTTAGATCTTTCCTCCTCCCGATCCGGGAGTCCAGCCCTGGCGCTGGGCTTTGGGGATGCCGTCCTGCCGGCGGTGTTGACCCTTTCCTCTTTTCGAACGCATCCCACCCCATGGCCGGCTGTGGGGACGCTCATGGGGATCCTGCTGGGCTATGCCGTTCTGGTCCGTGGGTTTCTGATGAAGGGGAAAAGCCATGCCGGGCTTCCTTTCCTTGTCGGAGGGGCCCTGTGCGGCTATGGGCTGGGGAGCTTGCTGGAAAGGGTCCTTGGATAGCTCAGACCCACCGGCCTCAAAATAAGGGGTTCCATTTGCTCTGTTGCAAACGGGGGGCTTTCGGGGGGTAGAGGTAAACGCTGAACCCGAACAGGCACCGCCAGGATCGCGACCGGGCGGGTTCTCATTGCACAATCACCGGATCTGTGGTAGGATACTTCCGGCTTTGCGCCTTTCCGCTCCCGCCTCGAGCGGGGGCAATCCCACGGAAAGGAGGACATTCTCGTGCTGGTTTCACCGGCGCCTCGCATTCGACCCTACGAGTTAATGGTGGTTCTGGATCCGGAGTTAGCTCCGGAGCAGCTGGATCAGGTCATCGAACGCGTCAAAAGCGTCATCACCTCAAACGGTGGGCAGGTCCAGGAGGTGATCCCCTGGGGCCGCCGCCGTTTTTGTTATCCGATCCGGAAAAAGATGGAAGGCCACTATGTCCTTATGCGGGCCGAGATGCCGGCCCAGGCCACAGCCTCCCTGGAGCGCACCCTGCGGATTACGGAAGAGATCCTTCGCCATCTTCTGGTCCGCCTGGATGAAGATTGATCGCGCGCTGGAATACCGAGGGTGGAGTCCGGCAATGCGGGGATTGAACAAGGTCATGATCATTGGGCAGGTCGGACGGGATCCGGAGATGCGCTTCACCCCAAACGGGCGCCCGGTGACGACGTTCCCGGTGGCCACCACCCGGACCTGGGTCGCCAGCAATGGGGATCGGCGGGAGGAGACGGAGTGGTTTAACGTCGTCGCCTGGGGCGGGCTGGCGGAAGTCTGCAAACAGCGCCTCCGGAAGGGGATGTATGTCTATGTGGAAGGCCGGCTGCAGACCCGGGGTTGGGAAGATGCGGAGGGCCGTCGGCATTACCGGACCGAGCTGGTGGCCAATGAAATGATCCTCCTGGGAGAGGGCCGTGCTGCGGCCCCAGCCTTCGAGGAGGAGCAGGAAGAGGAGACTGCGGAGGAGTTCCCCTTTTAAGGAGTTACGCTGTTGACTTTTCGGAGTTTCCCGGTCCGGGCGGATGCTCTCGGCGTCCGCCCGGACCGATCGATCTTCGCGTTTGAGAGGAGGTTTGCCTTGGCGGAAGAGCGGAATGAAATCGAAACCCCCGTGTCGGAGGTCGTCGAAGCCGCTGTGGAGGGAACGACGCCGGCTGCGGCATCTCAGGCGGCCCCTGCGAAGGCTGCCCCGGTGCGCCGTTACGTGCAGCCGCCGCGTCTGTGCTACTTCTGTGTGGAACGCGTGACCATCGACTACAAGAATGTGGATCTGCTGCGCCGTTTCGTCAACGAGCGGGCGCGTATCAAGCCGCGCCGTCAAACCGGCACCTGCGCCAAGCACCAGCGGCGCCTCTCGGTGGCCATCAAGCGGGCTCGTCATCTGGGGCTTCTGCCGTTCACGGCGGAGCACGTGCGCAAATACGGATGGGGAGGCGTTTGAATCATCCTTCGGGGATATCCCCGGGATCCTGACAGACGGGGCGCATGGGCGGCGCCCCGTCTGTTTGTCACGGGAGGTGCTCAGGCCCCAGCGATGAATGCGCTCCGTTGCTCTGTTGCAAGCTGAGGGATTTATCTACTCCACGCCGCTTTGTGCGTGGAGAGGGGTAAACTCTGACCCGAGCGGGCGCCGTCAGGATCGCAGCAGAGCGGCGTTCAGTCGATCTATCTCGCCGGGATGGCTGCAGAGCAGGGAAGGGCCTTTTAACAGCAGGACTCTGCTCATTACTTGTAGGGAGACGATCTCGGCATGGCCCGTAAATCGACCGTGATCAATCGCAAAGCCATCTCCCGGGCGGAACGGGAAGCCCGGATTCAGCGCTGGATCCTGCTGGCCACCGCAGGGCTGGTTGCTCTAACGATCCTCATCCTCGCCGGCGGGTTCTTTTACGAGCGAGTGATCTGGCCGGATCAGCCGGTGGCTTCTGTGGATGGCCAGCCGATCCGAACCCGGGAGTTCCAGAAGCGGTTCCGGTTTGTGGAGGACTCGCTGCGGCGGCAGGCGGCCATCCTGGAGCAGGAGATCGCGGCTCTCGACCCGAACGACCCCACCCAATCCACCATCGCCGCCTTCTATCGACAACAGATCACTCAGATCAACCTGCAGCTAAACGACCCCATCCTTCTGGGTCGGACCGTTCTCCAGCAGATGATCGACGAACGACTGATTCGAGCGGAGGCGGAACGGCGCGGGATCCGGGTTTCGCCGGAGGCCATCGATCGGGAGATTGAGCGACGCTTTGGTTTCATTCGGGAGACGCCAACTCCTGCCGGTTCACCCACGCCGACCATCACCCCAGGCCCGGGGACCCCGGAACCGACCCCTTTCCCAACGCCCACGCCGATGTCGGAAGCCAGTTTCCGGGCCCTTTACGCATCCCAGCTGAAACAATGGGAAGGGCTGGGGTTTACGGAGGCGGATTACCGGGCACTGGTGGAGGCGGATTTGCTGGAACAACAGCTTCGAGAGGCGTTCGCCCGGGAGGTGCCCACGCACGAGGAACAGGTGGATGTTCGCATGATCACCGCCGAGACGCCGGACCTGGCGGGCGAGCTCTATCGCCGGATTCAGGCGGAGGGCTTTGAGAAGGTCTTCGAGGAGGTGCAGGCCGGCAAGGTGATCAGCGCCACGGCCCTGAACATGGGCTGGACGCCGGTGGGCGGGCTGGGCTCGTTATATGGGACGGAACTGGAGAAGATCGTTTTCGCCACGCCGGTTCTGTCGACGACTTCCGTGATCACCTCGCCGGCAGGCTATCACATTGCGTTCGTGGCGGGCCGCGAGGATCGCGAGCTGGCGCCCTATTACCTGCAGGCGCGTCAGCAGCAGGCCTTCGAGGACTGGCTCCAGAAACAGCGCAATGACCCGAATCGGGTGCGCTATTTCGACTGGCAGAACCGGATCCCGCGCACGGCCCTGGCTCGATCTGCGCCGCGTTAGTTTGAAAACCGGCAGGGATCGGGGAAGGGTTTGGGCGGCGCGGGAACGAAGAACCATTCCCGCAGCAGGTTACCCGGACGAAAACGCCCCGGGCTTTGAATGCCGCCCGGGGCG
>JAEVEY010000026.1 GCA_016842045.1 Candidatus Thermoflexus sinensis
TTCGTTTCCCATGGGGGCTTTGGGGGCGGAGCGGGGCGCCGAAGGCGCCCCGCTCCGCCCCCAAAAAGGATTTTGGGGTGGGGCCATTCCGTTCCACCTTTAGAGCTTTCAACTGCGTAACTCCTACCGATATGAGCCAATATTTTAAGGAGGTTGGGCGGGAGGCCTTTCGCCCCTGGCTTGGCTCCCGAAATCCTTTCGCTTCGCCCCTGCTGGAGCGCTGTTTCATTGGTGCACCCAGACCCAGGTGCCTGGGTTATCGGGGGTCGCGCGCACAAAATGCGCGTCCCCATAAGGTTCCGCCCATTCAAACAGCCATCGGGCATCGATGGGCGCCAGGTTCACGCAACCCCGGCTCTGTGGAAGGCCAAAGCGATCGTGCCAGTAAGCGCCGTGGAGCGCATAACCCTGATAGAAGAACATGGTCCACGGCACATCCTCCAGATAGTAATAGCCGAAGATGTCCCCGTCCATCAGCGTTGTTCGGGCCTTCACCTGAATCCGAAAGAGGCCGGTGACCGTGGGGGTGCGGGCCCGGCCAGAGGAAATCAGGGTGGCATAGACCAGCCGGTCCCCTTCATAAGCCGCCAGGGTTTGCTCATAAAGATTGACCTCGATCCATTTCGCGCCCGGTGGGATCCCTGCGGGTGGTCGGGTGGGGAACACCAGCCCGACGGCTTGCTCCTTCACCCACTGATCCGGGCCGATGCGATACCACTTCTGCTCTCCCACGTGGCGGATCTCTTCCACCGTAATGGGTGTATAACGCGGCAGGGTGGGGGCCTTCGGAGGAGGCGCCCGGCCAGGTTCCTCTGAGGGCTGGGTGGCCTGGACGATCCAGCCGAAGGGACGGGTCGGCGGGGTGCTGAAGGCCATTCCCTGAAAGCTCGAGGGGGCGCCGAAGGCCAGATACGAGGCCTCCATATATTCGTCTTTGTTGATTTGATAGAACACCTTTCCTCCTGCTTCCACGCGACCATGCACACTAACCCACACATAGCCTCCGGGGAAGACCCGCCGGGGGGAGCCACCGTTCAGGGCGTCTTCCGGCGTGCGATAGGTCGGAGCGGGCGCTTTCACAAAGGCATAGGCGTAAGGGACCAGGGGCTGGGCCTGGGTTCCGGTCCGGGCCCGATAGGATCCCGGGGGATCCACCGCTCCACTTACGGAAGTTCGAGGAGGAATCCGGGTTGCGCTCGGACGAGGGCAGAACGCCGGGTCCCCGTCCGGTGGAATGCAGCGGCCCACCACGGGGAGGATAAGTCCGAGGAAGGTCAGGATCAGGTCTACCATGGGTTCCTCCGCATCATTGATTTATTCAATCCAACCTTATGCCCGAAGGGTCTGTCCATTCTTACCAGGGTTGACTCTTCTCTAATTATAACGTAGCAGGAACTCCAGAGGTTCCTGGACGCTTACCCTACATGGAGTGAACGATTCACAACCGCACGGTCGAGGCGTTAGGGAAGGGGAGGCGCGGATAAGTGGCGCGCTTTGGACGCGCCGCCTCATCCGCGGTCACTCGAAGAGTCGAGCCAGCTCATCCCGGGGGAAGGGCTGGAGGGGCTCCCGTCGTCCGTCGTGTTCGATCCATTCCCCTTCCTCCACGGGCCGGAGCTCGCCGATGATCGCCGCAGCACGCCCGGCCGCGATCAACGCGTCCCGGATCGCGGGTGCGTCTTCCGGTGGAGCGACGATGAGCAGCGAGCCGGAAGCCAGCAGGCCCCAGGGATCCAGCCTGTAGTGCTGGCACAGGGCCAGCGTCTCCGGATAAATCGGCACCGCCTCGCGGTCCACCCGGATCCCCAGGCCGGCGGCCCGGGCCAGCTCCCAGAGCCCGGTGGCCAGCCCGCCCTCGGTCGGATCATGCATTGCGTGCACCCGGCCCGCCCTCAGGGCGATCTGCGCATCCTCCAGCACGCTGATCCCGGGGTTGTAAAGGAAATCCGCGCATCGCTCGAGGAAAGTTTCCCCAAAGATCGGCAACAGCTCCGCGCGCTTCTCCCGAGCGATCACGGAGGTGCCTTCAATGGCGATCGGTTTGCTCAGGATCACCCGATCGCCCACACGGGCGCCGCGGGGGGTGATCAACCGGTCGGGGTGAACTTCCCCTAACATAAACCCGGCGATGATCGGTCGATCCAGACCGTAAGTGACCTCGCTGTGGCCGCCGATCAATGTGATGCCCAGAGCCTCGCAGGCGGAGCGGAGCTGCTGGAAGATCCGCTCGACCAGATCCACATCCGTGCGCCCTTCCGGCAGGAGGAGGATGGCCATCATCCAGCGGGGGAGAGCGCCGGTGGTCGCGATGTCGTTGGCATTGATCTGAACCGCATACCATCCAATCGCGTCGGTGGCGAACGTGATGGGGTCCGCCTTGACCACCAGGCAGCGGTCCCCCATGTCGACCACCGCCGCGTCCAGGCCGATCCCCGGCCCGAGCCGCACCCGCGGATCCGGGATCGGGAAGTCCAGCAGACGCCGCATTAGCTCCAGGGGAAGCTTCCCCACCGGAAAGATCGTGGCCATCGTTACCTCTTCCTGTTTCGCATGGTTTGGGATCGTGAGAGTTTCTGTGCGGTAAGTTTTTCGATTTTTGGGTTGGGGTGGGCCGCCTTCGGTGGCCCACCCCAACCCAAGACAGAGTTCAATAAACGAACGGATCGATCGCGGAACCGGATACTGGAGGCGCAGGGCGCCCCGAGCCCGGAAGGTGAGCCTCCGGGCCCGTCCCATCCGCATGCGGGATGACGCGGATCGAGCGGGTCAGGCTCCGAACGCTTCGTAGCGTCGGATCCCCAGATGCCAGAGCAGGGTGACCAGGGCGATCGCCAGGGCCAGCCACATGCCCTGAGCGATGAAGCCATATGCGATGCGCTCCGGCGGGAGCCGCCCCAGCAGCATCTCTAACGGAAACGAGAGCACCAGCGGGAAAGGAGTCCAGCGCAGCAGCTGCTGGATGCTTTCGGGCATCAATGCCAGGGGGATCACATATCCGGATCCCAGCGCTTTGATAAAGAACCAGACTTCGTGGAAGGCCACCGCCTGGGAGGTCCAGAAGGCGGTGAGGCCGATCGCATATTGAAAGAAGAATTCGAGGAGCAGGGCCATCCACGTGGCAGCAGCCACCCGGAGCAGGTTGATGGGCGCGAGATCGAGCTGGGGACCCGGGTACAGGTAGAGGGCCAGGGCGATGGGGGGACCGACGAGCATGGCCTGGAGCGGGCGGGAGGCCAGGGTGCGGGCCAGATCATAATGCAGGGGGTGAAGGGGCCGCAGCAGCCGCGCGCTCAGCCCCCCGGTCCGGATATCCCGGTTGAGATCCCAGATGATCCACACCCCGGTCATCCGGCGCAGGAAGATGGCGGCCAGATAGTATCCCACAAACGTCCCGGCGTCGAAGGACCCGATGGGCCCTTCCCGGGCCATGGAAAGCCAGACGGCGAGCATCACCAGCGGCACGGCGCCGGAGAGGATCCAGATCAGGATCTGGATCCGGTATTCCAGCGTTCGGGCCCAGTAGATGCGCAGCAACGTTGGATAAGCCCGGAGGGTGGCGCCCAGGGCGGCCAGGGCTTCCGAAAAGCGAGAAGGGCGGGAGGGGGTTTCCGCCACGGCTTTCATGGTCCCGATCTCACTCCGAATAAGAGCGCTACCCATCCGTCCATTCCGGGGCTTCCGCCTCGAGCCCGGTTTCCTCCTCAGGCTCCCGCCATCGCGCGGCGAGTTCGGGTTCCAGTTGCGCGGCCTCGGCGAAGACGCGACGAATCACCTCCTCCACGGGCGGCTCCTCGATGGCCAGATCGGTCACCGGGAGGGCGGTGAGCATGGCGGCAGCGATCTCCGCGGTCCGGGCCCGAGGAACCCGTAGCTCCGCTCGATGGGAGTTCAGGCTTAATACCTCGCCGAAAGGCGAAAGGGCGTTCATTGGGAGGGGCTGGGCCATGGTAACCCGCACGATGCGATAAGGGGTCACCCGCTCCGCCAGCGCCTCCAGGTCGCCGTCGTAGAGCAGGTGCCCCCGATGGATCACCAGCACCCGGCGGCAGAGGGCGGCCACATCGGCCATATAGTGGCTGGTCAGCAGAACCGTGGCCCCGGTCCGGCGGTTGTATTCCCGGATGAAATCCCGGATCCGGGCCTGCATCGTCACATCCAGCCCGATGGTGGGCTCATCCAGGAACAGCACGCGAGGGCGATGGAGGAGAGCTGCCGCCAGCTCGCACTTCATCCGTTCGCCCAGGCTCAGCTTGCGCACCTGCTTGGTGAGCAACCCCTCCAGATCCAGCAACTCCATTAGCTCGTTCAACGTGCGCCGGAACTCCGCCTCCGGGATCCCGTAGACAGCCCGATTCAGCAGGAAGGTCTCGATCGCCGGAAGATCCCACAGCAGCTGTTGCTTCTGCCCCATCACCAGGGTGATCTGTCGCAGGAACGCCCGTTCGCGGCGCTGGGGGATAAACCCCAGCACCCGCACCTCTCCCGCCGTAGGGTAAAGGAGGCCCGCCAGGATCTTGAGGGTCGTGGTTTTGCCGGCACCGTTGGGGCCGAGGAAGCCGACGATTTCCCCAGGTTCAATGGTGAATGAGATGTCCTCCACCGCGCGGACCACCCGATAGCGCCGGTGGAAGAACGCCCGCAGAGAGCCCATGAGCCCGGGCGCCTTATGATGGACCCGATAATATTTATGGAGATGAAAGACCTCGATCGCAGGCGTCATGGATCTCTTCCTCGTCGAGGGCGGAGAAGGCTGCCTGGACGGCTCCTCCCATTCTCCGAAAGCCGATCACTCCCGCCGGGGATCCTCGGATGGCGAGGAGACCGGCGGATGGGGCTGGGCCCGTTCCTCCCATCCCATGAGCGCGAGCAGCAGAACCATGCCCACCACGATGGCGCTATCCGCCAGGTTGAAGACGGGCCAGAACTTAAAATCCAGGAAGTCCGTAACGAACCCGAACCGGATCCGGTCGATCAGGTTGCCGAAGGCGCCCCCCAGTTGCAGACCCATGGCGATCTGGATCGGCCAGCGGGCGGTAGCCAGCTGATGGGTGTAGAGCAGAAGGAACGCAATGACGACCACAGCCACCGCCACCAGGATCGATCCCCACTCCCGGAACAGGCCGAAGGCGATGCCGGTGTTGGTGACGTGGGTGAACGTGAAATAACGGGCCAGGGCCGGGATCGGGGCCCAGGACTCGTAAAGAGCCAGGTTCTCCCGCACCCATGCTTTGCTCAGCTGATCAGCGGCGAACGTCACGAGGGCCATCAGGCCCATGATCCAGCGTCGTCCCATTGAAGGATGCCTCCACCTGGATGAGCCGAGTGCTTCTCACATGGATTTAGTTAGGAGTTACGCAGTTGAAAGCTCTAAAGGTGGAACGGAATGGCCCCACCCCCCTTTCTCCCCCCTCCCCACGGCCCAAAGGGCCGTGGGGAGGGGGGAGAAAAATCTTTGCCCCCATGGGAAACGAACTGCGTAAGTCCTATTCGTGTTGACTGCTTGGGGGTGGGGCCGTTGGCCTTCCCCATCTCATATCCTTGAAAGAAGCAGGGGTGTGTCATTCTAATGGAAAGGCTTTTTGGGCCGGGAGGGCCCATGACAGCGGCCTTCCCGGCTCCAGCCCGGAAGGATTTTTGCGGAACAAAGCGCCAACGCGACATGGCCCCTGGCCTCATCATCGCTCGCGTTTGGACTGACATTCCAGGCAAAGGGCCGCAAAAGGGATCGCTTTCAGCCGGGCGATATCGATGGGCCGGCCGCACATCACGCAGATCCCATATGTTCCTTCCTCCATCCGCCTCAGCGCGGCCTCCACTTCCTGAAGGCGGATCTCGAGATGCCGCCGCAGGGCGGCCCGGGTGGTTTGATCCATCACATCGGTCGCGTCATCCGCCATATGGTCATGGTAACCGATCCCTTCCGGTGCCCGGGCGTCCAGCCGGGCCAGCTCTTCCCTCAACCGGAACTGCTCCTCCTCCAGCGCCCGGCGTAATCGATCGAACGGGATCGTCATAGCTGGCCTCCTCCCGAGGAGCGTGGAGGCATATGCTTCCCTCCCTTAGGGATTGTAGAGCAGGGCTGAAGCCCTGTCATCTAACGGGATAATCGAATTCGGGGTTAGGGGTGCTGGGCCTGAGGCCTTTGGCGCCCGGCCCAGCCTGAAACCCCGGGAAGAGGGTTCGCTGCCTCGCTTCTATGTGAAAAAGATTTAACTTCCCTTTCGCAAAACGCGAAAGATCCCTTGACTCGCATTTCCCTGAACTCTATTACGATAAGGGTGAACTTAAGGAGCGGGAGGTGCTTATGGAGACCATGGTTCAGGTGGACGAGCGGCTTCGGCGGCTCCGGGAGGAGCTCACCCGCCTGGTCCGGGAAGGTGAAGATGAGGAGGGGATCCGTCTGCGGAGCCTGCTGGCAGAGATGGAGCGGTTGGAGGCGCTGCGCCGGGAGTTGCGGGCCTGGCGGATGGCGGCCTGATTCCGATCCTGAGGTTCGCGCGTTCGGGGAAACAATCCCCTAACGCGCCGATTTTGCCCTTTAAAGGAACTGTTCTCCCGCAGGAGGGGAAACCATGCAAACGCAAACCCTGAATGAGTTCTCGGAGTGCCTGGGCTTCTGGAACGCGTTGCGCCGCCACGCCGAAGGGCTGCATCCCGGATACGCCGAGCTGGTGGATTTGCAATTTGCCCTGGATGGGGGCTGGGCGATCGAACCCCCGGTTTATGTTTATCGGGAAGCCGGTTGGCGGCCTTACTATCACATCCTCCTGCGGCGGGAAGAGCATCAGGTGTTGCTCAGCCTCCCGGAGAGCGATGCCCTCCGTCAATTTCTGGAAGAGCATCGGATCCCGTTGGAACTCCGCTCGACCGGCGGGCGGGCCAGGCGGTCAGCGCGGACCCGCAGGGCGGGGTGAGCCAGCTTCGATCGTTTTTCCGCATCAGGCCGTCGCGGCGGCCTGGGGTGGGAAAACGAGGCACAGGTCCTCGCTTTCCAGATCAATCTCAATGTCGAGGAGGACAGCATGAGTTTGCGTTCCGCCCTTGCTGCGGTGATGTTTGGGCTTGCGCTGGTGGCGGCGGCGTGCCAGCCGGCGGCGACGCCGACCCAGCCGGCAGCCGGGCCGACGACCACTCCGGTGACGCCCGCTCAACAGCTGAGTGGGGAGATCAAGATCGATGGCTCCTCCACGGTCTACCCGATCTCCGAGGCGGTTGCGGAGGAGTTCCAGAAAGCCCATCCCAACGTGAAGGTAGTGGTGGGGATCAGCGGCACGGGGGGCGGTTTCAAGAAGTTCTGCGCTGGGGAGACCGATATCTCGGATGCCTCCCGCCCCATCAAGACCTCCGAGATGGAGGCCTGCCAGAAGAATGGGATCGAATTCATCGAGCTCCCCGTGGCCTACGATGCCCTTTCGGTGGTGGTGAATCCTCAGAACGACTGGGTGGCCTGCATCACGGTCGCTGACTTGAAGAAGATGTGGGAACCCGATGCTCAGGGGAAGATCACCCGCTGGAACCAGGTGAACCCTCAGTGGCCAGATGCGCCCCTCAGCCTCTTCGGCCCGGGCACGGATAGTGGAACATTTGACTACTTCACCGAGGCGATCGTGGGCAAGGAGGATGCCAGTCGGGGGGACTACACCGCCAGCGAGGATGATAACGTGCTGGTCCAGGGCGTGGCCAATGACAAATACGCTCTGGGCTACTTCGGGCTGGCTTATTATCTCGAGAATCAGGACAAGCTGAAGGCCCTGGCGATCGACAATGGGAAGGGTTGCGTCCCACCTTCGGAGCAGACGGTTCGGGACGGCACTTACCAGCCCCTCTCACGCCCGCTGTTCATTTATGTGAACCGGAAGGCAGCGGATCGCCCGGAGGTGGAGGCCTTCATCCGGTTCTATCTCACCCAGGGGCCGGCCCTGGCGAAGCAGGTGGGCTACATTCCGCTTCCGGATACCGTATATCAGCTGGCGCTTCAGCGCTTTGAGGCCCGTAAGGTGGGCAGCGTCTTCAAGGGTGGGCCTCAGGTGGGGGTGAGCATTGAGGACCTGCTGAAAGCGGAGCAGTGAGGATGGCTCCTCTTCTCCCCCTGGGGTTTTCAGAGGTTGGGTCGGGGGTCAAAGGTCCTCGACCCAACCTTCTTCTCGGGGATCCAGAATGATCTCCCTTCTCCCTTGGGGGTTACGCAGTTCGGGGTCCGCGGGGAGAGGTGGGATGGCCCCGCCCCTTGATCCCCCTTCCCTCCGAATGCCTGGACAATGCGCTACCCGGGCCACAGGGTAGTTCCCGATCCGGTGGTCCAGCGGGCGGCGGGGTGGGCTTTTCCCCTATAATAGTAACGATGGAACATCAGGTGATGGCTCTCCCTGGTCGTGATGATTTTTCCCGGGGTTTTTCGATCTGGGCGGGGCGCCTTCGACGCCCGGCTCAGATCGAAAACGCATTGGGGAGAGGGGTCCCTTCAGCGCTCTTCCATCAAAGCCCATCACGGCCCGAAGGGTGGCTACCGAGCATCTGGAGCGAGCGACAGATGGGGCTGACAACCCGTTCAGTAGCAGAGATCTATGCGGCGCGTCTTCAGCGGGGAATGGCGGCCCGATGGCGGGAATGGGGGGAGCTGGCGATCCAGGCCCTGCTCTTCTTCGCCGCCATGGTCTCCGTGTTCACCACACTGGGCATCGTGGCGGTCCTGGTCGTGGAGGCGATCCCCTTCTTTCAGCAGGTCTCCCTCGTGGAATTCCTCACCGATCCCCAGTGGACACCCCTGTTTGCTCAGAAACATTTCGGGATTCTGCCTCTGGTTGCGGGGACTTTTCTCACCTCGGCGGTTGCTCTGGCCCTGGCGATACCCGTGGGCTTGCTGAGCGCCATCTATCTGAGCGAATATGCGCCGGCGCGGGTCCGGGCGATCCTGAAACCCGCCCTGGAGGTTCTGGCGGGGATCCCCACGGTGGTCTACGGCTACTTTGCCCTGTTATTTGTTACACCTCTCCTGAAACGGATCATCCCCGACCTGGAAACATTCAACGCCCTGAGCGCGGGCCTGACGATGGGGGTGATGATCATCCCGCTGATCTCCTCCCTCAGCGAGGACGCGCTCTACGCGGTGCCCAGCTCGCTGCGGGAGGCCGCTTATGCCCTGGGGGCCACCCGTCTGGAGGTGGCCCTGCGGGTGGTGCTCCCGGCGGCGCTCTCCGGGATCGTGGCCTCGTTCATCCTCGCCGCTTCGCGGGCGATCGGGGAAACGATGATCGTGGCCATTGCCGCCGGCCAGCGACCGATCCTGACCCTCGATCCGCGAAAGGCGATCGAGACGATGACCGCCTATATTGTCCAGGTCAGCCTGGGGGATACTCCCCACGGCACGCTGGAATTCCGCACCATCTTTGCGGTGGGATTGGTGCTCTTCCTGTTTACGCTGGTGTTGAACCTGCTGGCGATGCGCATCATTGAGCGCTATCGGGAGGTCTATCGGTAAGGGAGGGTGAGATCGATGGAGCGGCGAAGGCGTCGGGAGCTTCTGGGTAGGATCTTTGAAGGGATCGCGCTGGCGGCGATCCTCTTCGGCTTGCTGGTTCTGTTCCTCCTGTTGTTAGATGTGGCCCGCCGTGGCCTGGGTGTCCTCTCATGGTCCTTTTTCACGAGTTATCCCTCCCGGTTTCCAGAGCAGGCGGGGATCCGCTCGGCGTTGCTGGGGACCCTCTGGGTGATGGCCCTGACCGCTCTGTTCTCCGTGCCTCTGGGGGTGGCCGCCGCGATCTACCTGGAGGAATACGCCCCTCGTAATCGGGTGACCCGGCTCATTGAGCTAAACATCAACAATCTGGCAGGGGTTCCCTCGATCATTTATGGCTTGCTGGGCCTGGAGCTCTTCGTGCGTGGGATGAGGCTGGAGCGGAGCATCCTGGCGGGGGCGCTCACGCTCAGCCTGCTGATCCTGCCCATCCTGATCACGGCCTCGCGGGAGGCGTTGCGGGCGGTGCCGATGGGCCTGCGCGAGGCGGCCTTCGCCCTGGGGGCCACCCGCTGGCAGGTCATTCGCCATCAGGTCCTGCCCGTGGCCTTCCCGGGGATCCTCACCGGGATGATCCTGGCCCTCTCCCGGGCCATCGGGGAGACTGCACCGCTGATCACCATTGGGGCGCTGACCTTCGTCGCCTTCGATCCGAAGAGCCCCTTCGATAAATTCACCGTGCTCCCCATCCAGATCTTTAACTGGGTCTCTCGCCCTCAAGCGGGGTTCCACGCCCGGGCGGCGGGAGCCATCCTGGTGTTGCTGGCGGTATTGTTAGCGATGAACAGCCTGGCGATCTATCTGCGCAATCGCCTGCAGCGACGCCACCAGTGGTGAGCGGTAAGCCTGTTCGAGCGCTCGCCTCCCCCCTTACCGCGGTCCAGAGGCCGCGGAAGGAGGCGACCTGAAGCGATCCTGCGACGCCGGTAAGCTCGGATCGGCTGAAGTTCCCGATCAGTGGAGGAAAGATGGAGGAAATCGTCCTGGAGACGAAGGATCTTACGGTTCACTACGACGGCCGCCCGGCGATCGAAGGGGTCAACCTGAAGATCCCCCGACGCCGGATCACAGCGATCATTGGGCCGTCCGGGTGCGGCAAAAGCACGCTGCTGCGTTGCTTCAACCGGATGAACGATCTCATCCCTTCCGCCCGGGTGAGCGGGCAGGTGTTCTTCGAAGGCGTGGATCTTTATGGCCCTGACGTGGATGTGGTGGAGGTCCGACGACGAATCGGCATGGTCTTCCAGAAGCCCAACCCGTTCCCCAAGAGCATTTATGAAAATGTGGCCTTCGGCCCCCGCATCCAGGGGATCCGGGACCGGCGGAAGCTGGATGAGATCGTGGAGCGATGCCTGCGGGCGGCGGCCCTGTGGGATGAGGTAAAGGATAAGCTCCACCAGAACGCGCTGACCCTCTCCGGCGGGCAGCAGCAGCGCCTGTGCATCGCCCGGGCCCTGGCCACCGAACCGGAGGTGCTGCTGATGGATGAGCCGGCCTCCGCCCTCGATCCGATCGCGACGATGAAGATCGAGGACCTCATGCGAGAGCTGGCCCGGCAGTATACGATCGTGATCGTCACCCACAATATGCAGCAGGCCGCCCGGGTGAGCGATTACACCGCCTTCATGCTGGCGGGGGAGGATCGGGTGGGCCGCCTCATTGAATTCGGTCCGACCCAGCAGATCTTCACCCGTCCGCGGGACCGGCGGACGGAGGATTACATCACCGGACGGTTCGGATAGGGAAACGATGAGCCGACGGAAGTGGCGGGTGCTGGTCCTGTGCACCGGAAACGCGGCGCGCAGCCAGATGGCGGAGGGGCTGATCCGCGCGGCTTTTGGGGATCGGATGGAGGTGTTCTCGGCGGGCACACACCCGGCCGGCTATGTCCATCCCTTCGCGATCCAGGCCATGCGGGAGATCGGGATCGACATCTCCGGCCATCGGAGCAAATCCATCACCGAGTTCCTGGGCCAGCCCTTTGATCTGGTCCTAACCGTATGTGATGATGCCGCGGAGGAATGCCCGGTCTGGCCCGGATCGGCGGAGCGCATGCATGTGGGATACCCGGATCCCGGGCGCTGGCCCTGGGATGAGGAAAGCCTGCTGGAGGAATTCCGGGAGATCCGCGATCGCATGCGTGCGGAGTTGTTGCCTGTCCTCCAGCGCTGGATGGAACGTCGGGAGAAAGAGGAGGCGGAGGACAGGGCTTTTTAATCATCCGGGCGTTCCCATGGGGGGTAACATCCTTCTCACCCCCTCCCCACGGCTCTTCGGGCCGTAGGGCGGGGGAATCCAGGGGGGTGGAGCCATCCGCTGGACCCGAACGGCATGATGACGGAAAAGCCCTGGGCGGAGGAGCCCAATGGTTGACCCGGATCGGATCTCAGGTTACCATATGGAGACCAGGACAGGAGCTGGAGAGGAGGGGCCCATGCAGGCTCGAGTGATGTTAGAGCGCGATCTGAGCGCGATCCGCCAGGACGTGTTGCGGCTGGGTGGGATGGTGGAACAGGCCATTGACCGGTGCATCGAGGCCCTGAAGCGCCTGGATGTGCAGATGGCCCAGGAGATCATTGCCTTCGATGAAGAGATCAACCGCATGCGCTATCAGATCGAAGAGGCCTGCCTGGAGACCATCGCCACTCAGCAGCCTATGGCCAGCGATCTGAGGGCCATCATCGCAGCGATGTTCTGCGCTACGAACCTGGAGCGCATGGGCGATCATGCCAAAAGCATCGCCAAACTGACGATCGAAATGGCCAACGAGCCCCTCTTGAAGCCGCTGATCGATATCCCCCGCATGGCCCAGATCGCGAAGGAGATGCTGCGGCAGGTCCTGGAGGCGTATGTGGAGCACGATCCGGAGAAAGCCCGCGCAGCCGTCGCCCGGGATGATGAGGTGGATGCGCTGGACGAGCAGGTTTACCGTGAGCTGATCACCTATATGATGCAGGATCCCCGCACGATTTTCCGGGCCACCCGCCTGCTCTGGATCTCCCATAACCTGGAGCGCATCGCCGACCGGGTGACCAACATCGCAGAGCGGGTGATCTTCATGGTCACGGGGGAGCTCCAGGAATTGAATTAAATAGGAGTTACGCAGTTCGGGGCTCGCGAGAAGAGGTAGAAGGACCCCATCCCCCTTTATCCCCCCTCCTCACGGCCCGAAGGGCCGTGAGGAGGGGGGATAAATATATTTTTGGGGGGAGCCGCGCGCCGAAGGCGCGCGACTCCCCCCAAACCCTTAGGAGAAAACCAGCTGCGTAACTCCTATTAAATAGCGACCTGCCCACGCTGGGAGATAGGGAGGCAGTCCCCGGCTACCTCCCTCACTTTCCCTGAGGTGTCCGCATCGATGTCCCTGCGTGGCCTCCGGGAGGCGATCCGACCGCCTGTTGAAGAGCGAAGACGGGGTGCGATCCGTCCTCGTCGGTTCCCTTTTCTGCTGTATCGACGCCTGGCCCATATGTATCGGGGCCCTGCACTGCTCACCGCTCTCCTGGCGCTGGGCCTTTATTATCTTCCCCTGTTCAGAGCGGTGGAATATCCATGGCCGCCGGAGCAGGACTCCCTGCTCCTGGTTCTGGCCGGGGCGGTCCTGGGGGTCTGGCTGATCCCGGAAATCGGCAGCCGGCTTTCCGGGGTGGAGCCAAGACCGGAGGCGCTGGTTTTCAGAGCTCCCTTCTTCGCCCTTCGGGTCTCCTATCGGCGCATTCGCAATACCCGGCCAACGGTGTTCTCCGAGGTTTTCCCCCACATCCCTCGCCATCACCGGCGATGGGTGGAGCCCTTCTATGATCACGCGGTCCTGGTGATCGAGACAGCGGGTTATCCGGTGCCCGCCCGCTGGATCCGATGGTTGCTTGGACCTTACATCTGCCTGCCTCAGGGAACCGGCTTCGTCTGCCTGGTCTCCGACTGGATGGCCCTGAGCCGTATGATCGATCATTACCGGGAAGCCGCTCGCGGGACGTCCCCTGGAGGTCCCTGATGGCGGGCCGCAGGCGGAGGGCGGAAACGACACGTCGGGCGCAGGCGATCCGATCGCCTGCGCCCGACTCATTTTTCCAGGCTCAAAAATGGCGAAAATAATAGATGAGGGACAGCCCGGTCGGGGTTAGTGGCCTTTAGTTTGTGGAGCTGGGCTCGAAGATGGGGTAGCCGCTCCTTCCAAAAAACCGCCATAAAGGACTCAAAGGAGGAGATCACTGCCATGCTGGAAGAAGGAGGGAAACGAGATCTCCGTGGGGATGTCATGCGGATCCTCCACGCCGCGCTGGGGGCGGTGGATCCCAGCGCGGCTGTGCGACGCCACGTCCGTCGGGAAGGAACGCAGCTGATCGTTGGGGGACAGCGCCTGGATCTGGATCGTTATCGCCATGTGTTTGTGCTGGCGCTGGGCAAAGCGGCTTATCCCATGGCCTATGCCCTCCAGGTGTTGTTAGGCAGCCGGCTGGATCGGGGCGTGCTGGTGACCAAATACGGGCATCTGGCCGCAGCCCTTGATGAGCGCTGGGTGGTGATTGAGGCGGGGCATCCCGTGCCGGATGAGAACAGCGTCCGGGGAGCACAGGCCCTGGCCGCCCTGGCGGAGCAGGCCGGGCCGGAGGATCTGATCCTCTGCGCCCTCAGCGGCGGAGGGTCTGCGCTGGCGACCTGGCCGGTGGAGGGGATCAGCCTGAGTGATCTCCAGGCGGTGACCGACCTGTTGTTACGCGCGGGCGCGACGATCCACGAGCTCAATGCGGTTCGCAAACACCTGGATCGAATCAAGGGCGGGGGGCTGGCTCGTTTCGCTTTCCCGGCCACGGTGCTGACCCTGGTGCTCTCCGATGTGGTCGGAGATGATCTGTCGGTGATCGCCTCAGGGCCGATGGCGCCGGATCCTTCCACCTTCTATGATGCCTGGCGGGTGCTGAACCGTTACGGCTTGCTGGAGCGCGTTCCTCTCCCGGTGCGCATGCGCCTGGAGGCCGGGCTTCACGGGCAGGTCCCGGAAACTCCCAAGCCGGGCGATGAGATCTTCAACCGGGTTTCCCACGTGATCGTGGCCAGCAATCGCCTCGCCGCCCAGGCGGCCATGGAAGAGGCAGCGCGCCTGGGGTATCATCCCTTCCTGCTTTCCACTTTTGTGGAAGGGGAAGCCCGGGAGGTCGCCCGGGTGCTCGCGGCCATCGCGAAGGAGATCGCCACCACCGGACAGCCTGTCCCCCGTCCCGCATGTGTGGTGTGGGGTGGGGAAACGACGGTGACCGTGCGGGGGAGCGGGCGAGGTGGACGAAATCAGGAGCTGGTGCTATCGGCCGCCATTGCCTTGCAGGGCTGGCCGGAAGTGGTGGTGGCCTCTATGGGAACCGATGGCATCGATGGTCCAACGGATGCCGCAGGCGCCATTGCGGATGGTGAGAGCGTCCATCGGGCCTATCTCCTGGGCCTGGATGCCATGGCCCATCTGAACGCCAATGATGCCTACGCTTTCTTTGAGGCTCTCGGCGATCTCATCCGCACGGGTCCCACCGGGACGAATGTCAACGACATTGGGGTGATGCTCGTGGGCCTCGCATAGCGCATCTGCTCCGTTTCAAACGTGAGGCTTTATTTACCCCCCCTCCCACGCCGCGAAGCGGCATGGGAGGGGCAAACGCGGAACCCGAGCGGGCGCCACCCGGATCGCAACAGAGCGCTTTGCTTCCTGTAAGCCTGGCTGTGGGAAGGGAGGGGTCATCCCTCTCGTTCCTGAGAGCCGCTCAAGCGGCCCGTTGCGCTTTCATAATGGGAACACGAAACTCCATCCGGGTTGGAGAAGGTATCCCGATGCCTCCAGCGCTTCCTCCCGTGGTTTGCATTGTCGGGCGCTCGGGATCTGGAAAGACCACCGTGCTGGAAGGTCTGGTGCGGATCTTCCGGGGATGGGGATTCCGGGTGGGCACGATGAAGCACGACCCCCATGGGGAGATGCAGTGGGATCAGCCCGGGAAAGACACATGGCGTCATCGGGAGGCGGGCGCGGAGCTCGTCCTGGGGATCACCCCTCGCTGGCTCTGGTCGTCCCGACGGCTGGACCGCCCGCTGACCCTCTCGGAGCTTTTAAAGGAATTTGAGGGGATAGATCTGGTGCTGGCGGAGGGATTTAAAGCTGAAGCGGCACCCAAAATCGAGGTCATCCGTCAGGAAACGGGCCCGGATCCCCTGGAGGGGCTGCAGGAGCGATGGGCGGTGGTCTCCGATCTTCCCGTGGATCTCGGCGTTCCATGTTTCCGGTTTGAGGAAGTGGAGGCGCTGGCGGCTTTTCTGGCGCAACGCCTGGGGCTTCAATGGGCACGCTGAGCGCTTCCCGGAGATCTTCCTCAAATCAGGTCGGATCTCCAGCCCGGCTCAAAGCCTGTTAGACCGATTATAATCGAGAGTAATGATTCGCCCTTCTCCTCTTCGATGAAGCGTATCCTGGACAGGAGGTCCTTCTCGATGAACGTGACGATTGCTCAATCGACCTTCGAGCGAGCCCTTTCGGTAGCCGGTCGTGCCGTCCCCTCGCGGGCGACCCTCCCCACGTTGACCCATGTGTTGCTCCAGGCGGAGCCTGGACGCCTGAAGGTGGCCGGAACGGATTTGAATCTGGCTATCATAACATGGGAAGAGGCGCTCGTCTCCGAGCCTGGCGGCATCACGGTTCCGGCGAAGCCCCTAACCGAGTTCATCGGCGCCCTTCCAGATGAACCTGTCCATCTCCGGGTCCAGCGGGAAACCTGGACTCTCCAGATCACCTGCGGCTCCTATGAGACGGCGATGAAAGGGCTGGACCCGGAGGAGTATCCGATCCTGCCGGACATCGAGGGGGATGGCTTTGCGCTGGACCCGGAAGATTTCCGGCTGGCGATCGATCAGGTGACCTTCGCCGCCGCTACCGATGAGACCCGTCCGATCTTAACCGGCGTGCTGATCCGTCGGGAAGAGGGACAGGTGGGGGGACCCGGTGGCGCGGCGGCTCTGACGATGGCGGCTGCGGATGGCTACCGCCTTTCCGTGAAGACCCTGCCGGTCCTGCGTGCCCCCGAGGGCGCTTTCTCGGTGATCGTTCCGGCGAGCACCCTGGAGGAGGTGGGCCGCTTGCTGAAGGGCGAGACGGAGCCGGTATCCATGATGGTGCTCCGGGGACGAAACCAGGTGGGCTTCCGTCTCAGCCGGGCCGCGGTGCTTTCCCAGCTGATCGAAGGCCAGTTTCCGGATTTCCAGGCGATCATCCCGAAGCGCTACGAGACCCGTGTGGAGATCTCCCGGGAGGCCCTGTTGAAGGCGTGCAAAGCGCTCAGCGTGTTCGCCCGGGAGACCTCAAACGCGGTTCGGCTGGTGCTCACCCCAGGGGAAGGGGGTCAGCCGGGCCAGGTTCTCCTGCAATCCCGATCGCCGGAAAAGGGAGAGACCCGGGTGGCGATCGATGCCCTGGTGGAAGGGAACCGTCTGGAGATCGCGTTCAATGTGCGGTTCCTGATGGATGTGCTGGAGGCCATCGAGGGGGATCGGGTGGCGTTTGAGATGACCACTCCCCAGTCGCCGGTAAAGGTCCTGCCCGTAGGGGATCCTTCGTTCGTGCATGTGGTGATGCCGATGTTTCTGTAAGAAGCGCGGCCTGCTTTGTCGCGAAGATGAAGAAGGCGTGGAAATTAAAAATTTTCTGGGAGGGGTGGAACGTGTGCGTGGCCCACCTCTCCCAGAAAGCCCCCAATCGAGGTGATCCCCTCTACTTGCCATAGAGCAAGCGCGGCTTTCTATTTCTGAAACCTGAAGGAGGGAGGAAAGGCAATGTATCACAAGCTGATCATCGCGGGTCATCTGGGGACGGATCCGGAAATGCGCTATACGCCGGAAGGGACGCCCGTGACGTCGTTCCGAATGGCCAGCAATATCCGGTATCGGGATGCGAGTGGAGAGCAACGGGAGGAGACCATCTGGTTCCGGGTTTCGGTCTTCGGACGGCAGGCGGAGATCGCCAATCAATACCTGCAGAAGGGGCGCCCGGTGCTGGTGGAGGGTCGCCTGCGGCCGGATCCGCAGACGGGCAACCCGCGGATCTTCCGCCGCTCGGATGGGACGGCAGGGGCGGTTTATGAGGTGCGGGCGGATCGGATTGTGTTCATTGGGCCGCGGCCCGCAGAGGCTCCACCGGCGGTGGAGGCGGAGGAGCCCGTGCTGGAGGAGCCCGGATCCATCGAAGAGGAGGAAATCCCCTTCTAAGAGCCTGCTCGAATGCCGGCGGATGGAGCCGTGGATGTCGGAGGGACGCGCCGCCCGATACCCGATCCTGTTCCCATTTCCTGTCACCTGAAGGACAGTGGGGAGGAGGAACAAAAGGGGCGGGGCACTACCAGCTCCATCCGAGGCGCACGAGGGGGGATGGATCCGGTTTTTCGGGCAGGCGCGGAGCGCGTATCCAGGCAGCTGGGCTATCGATCCGGCCGTGCGATGCCTGGATGGCCTGAAGGATGCCCATGTGGGCCGGGTTCTACTGCAGGCAAGGGGGCACGATTGCATAGTGCCCCCTTGCCTGTTCCTGAGATGGGTCCAGCAAGGCCGTCGAAGGTCACTCCTGCCATTTTGGGCCCATGCTCTGGACAAACTTTGGGATTCCTCTCATCATGGAGGGAGTGGCTCGCCTTCCATCCGGAGAGGGCCCCGGCGGCCGGCCGCCCAGCCCACCTGGTCCCAGAGTCCAGGCTGGGATGGGGGTAACTATTCAGCTGTTCTCACGCAGCGCAATGCGGATATGGGCATTTCACCGCGGGTTTTCTCCCGGAAAAATATTTTGCATCCCCCCTCCCCACGACCCGGGGGCCGTGGGGAGGGGGGATGAAGGGGGGTGGGGCCCCTCCATCTCTTCGCGGGAGCCTCGAACTGAATGTGGCCAATAGGAGAAACGGGGATGCCCTGGGAGGAACTGGAAACCATCGCTCGGGAAATCCGCTCGGCTCTGGACGCGAAAAACACCGCGCGGGATACGGCCCTGATGCGCTGTCGGGAGCTGACCCGCCTGTGCGCCTTATCGATCCGCGCCGTCCATCGAGAGGACTACGAAGAGGGAAGGCGGCTCCTGGAGGAAGCGCAGAAAGCTGCCTTCGTCCTGCAAACGGATCTATCTCCCTTCCCCGAGCTGCTTTACGCAGGATACACCCAGGATGCCCTGAAGGAGTGGGTGGAGGCTTCCATCGTTTACGCGATCGTGACCGGTCGCCCGTTGCCCGGGCCACGTGAATTGAACGTCCCGGAAGCGGCCTACCTCAATGGCCTGGCGGAAGCAGCCACCGAGCTCCGCCGTCGGATCCTGGACCTGATCCGGACGGATCATTTCGAGGAGGCGGAGCGGTTGTTGCAGGCGATGGATGAAATTTATGAGGTCCTGATCACCATGGATTATCCGGATGCCATCACCGGGAATCTGCGTCGGGCGACGGATGTGGTGCGGGGGACGCTGGAGCGAACACGGGGGGAGCTGACGTTGAGTCTGCGCGAGCATCGGTTGCAGCAGGCTCTTCAGCGAATGGAGGAACGAGGAGCGCTTCCATAATTCCGGGAAACGAGCCTCCCGGCAAAGCCCTCCAGACGCGGGAACCCGCGGGGGGGCCTTCCTCAACGGACCTCGATGGGAAGCGACGGCGCCTCGACCATGGATCCATCCGCGGTTTGGGCGGACGCGGCAAACCGATGGGTTCCCGGCCGCAGCAGCCACCACGCCCGATAGGGCGGTTGGGTCCACTCCATCCAGAGCTCCCCATCGATCTCCACCTGCACCCGCCGGGGGAGCCCTGGACCGATCCAGTGGAGTTCCACCAGAAGTCGCTGGGCCTCTGGAGCGAAGTGGGGGACGCGTCGGTAGATCACCCCGGTAGTGGGGGAAACCCATCGCAGGACGCCTGTGCCTATCGCGCCTTCGTAGGCTTCCAGGGGAGGCATGGGGAAGCCGTTCTCCTGCGCCCACTTCCACGCCGATGGGGGCCACATGATGAACACCCGCTCCTCTACCTCCTCCGGCGGCGTCTCCGGACCCGCTAATCCCCCGGTCCGCCGGTCGATCCGCAGACGCCGATACAGGTCATCGGGCGTCTGCGGCTCTGTGCCCTCGATGAACCATTCCTCCCGGGTCTGCAGGCAGTCGGGGGTCGGTTGTTTCCCGGATAACGCGCAGACGGTCACCCGATGCACCCCTTCCGGGATCGGGAAATCCCGCACCGGCTGGCCCCGATGGAGGAGTTCCATCACTGCGTGCCAGATGGGCGCTGCGCCCGTCACCCCCGAGACCTCCCGCATGGGCGTCTGATCCACGTTCCCGATCCATACCCCCACCACCCAATCCGGCGTGTACCCGACGGTCCAGTTGTCCCGCCAGTCGCTGCTGGTCCCTGTCTTCACGGCCGCCGGCCGGGAGAGGTTCAGGAGGCTCCAGGATCCAAACCCCAGGGCGCGGGCGTTGGGGTCTTTAAGGATATCCGTGATGAGGAAAACCACCCGCGGGTCCAGGACCTGAGGGCCGGGCTCCGGCGATGCCGCATACCGGAGCTGCCCGTGGCGATCCCGGACTTCTCGAATCAGGAGAGGGGTGATGCGGCGGCCCCCGTTGGCCAGGGTGGCGTAGGCGGCCGTGAGATCCACCAGCCGCACCTCCCCGCCGCCCAGGGTCAGGGCCAGCCCATATCGGGTCGGAGGTCCCGGAAGTTGAACGCCAAGCTGATCCAGCAGCTCCACCAGTCGGGGGACCCCCACTCGCTCCAGCAGTGCGACCGCCGGCACGTTCAGCGAGGAAGCCAGCGCCACACGGGCGGAAACCGGCCCGTGGTAGCGTCGATCATAATTCATGGGCTGGTAGCTTTCCCCCTCCGCAGTAATGAAGGTCTGGGGAAGATCCCAGAGAAGCGAGGCAGGGGTGAGGAGCGGGCCGCTGCGGGGATCGAAGGCGAGGGCGTAAGTGAACGGCTTGAGGGCGGAGCCGGGCTGGCGGGGGATGCGGGCCCCATCCACCGCGCCCTGGATGGCGGCGTTGAAATAATCAGGGCTTCCCACCCATGCCAGCACCTCCCCGGTGTGGGGGTGGATCACCACCACGGCGCCGTTGCGTGCGCCGGCGCCCGGGCGATCCGGCCGGGGGCGGTTGATTTCCTCCAGGCGTGCACGCAGGATCTCCGTGATGGCTTCGTTCCAGGCCAGATCCAGGGTGGTGGTGACTACCAGGCCTTCCTCGAACATCGCTTCTTCCCCGAACTGCGCCGCCAGAGCCTCACGGACGGCCATCACGAAGTGGGGGGCGTGAATGGGAAAGGGCGCGCTGGCGAAGCGCAAGCGCTCGGCGGCGGCCATTTCGGCTTCCTGAGGGGAGAGAAATCCATGTCGGACCATCAGGCGGAGCACCTGCTGGCGGCGCTCCTCGGCGGCCTGAGGGTTCGTGAGGGGATCATAGCGGCCCGGCGATTGCGGGAGGCCAGTTAGGAGGGCGCATTCCGCCAGATCCAGCTCCGTGGCGTGCTTGCCAAAATAAGTCAGGGCAGCAGCTTCCAGCCCGTAGGCGAAATGACCATAGAAGACCGTGTTCAGATAAAGCTCCAGAAGCTCGTCTTTTCCGTAACGCTGGCTCAATATCAGCGCCAGGATCGCCTCCCGCGCCTTCCGGCGGAGGGTGCGCGCGGTTCGTTCGTCCGGGCTCAGAAGCAGCGATCGGGCGATCTGCTGGGGGATGGTGCTGGCTCCGGATACGGCCTGTTCTCCCCTCAGGTTGGTCCATAGCGCTCGCAGGATGGCGATCGGATCCACACCGGGATGCTCATAGAAACGAGCGTCCTCGGTGGCCAGGGTGGCAGCGATGCAGGAGCGGGGGATCTGAGGGAGAGGGAGCCAGGTGTGGCGCCCTTGGTGGGGGTGGGCGATCTCGTAAAGCAGCCGGCCATGGCGATCCAGGATACGGACGCTGGAGAGGGGAGCCTGCCGCCTCAGGTCCGCGGGATCCGGGAGCGGGCCGATCCAAAGTGCCAGCGCACCCGTGCCCAGTCCGCCTCCCAGCAAACCGGCCAGCAGAATTCTCATCAGCCATCGCCGGATCCGGGTCACCGAACGCCCTCGTTCAGGGGAAGATAGGGTTTTGCGGCGGCGGCCTTTGGCCGCCGCAAAACCCCCGGTATTTATGGAAACTCCACCAGCGAGAAGGGAACAGGGACGAAAATCAACAGGAACAGAACCCAGGTCAGCCACCCGATGGCCTGGCGGAGCGGATCCAGGCGAGTGATGTCGTTCAGGGGCGGCGGATGGCGTAGGCCAGTGAGCATCGGCAGGAACGCCCAGAGGAACCATCCGGGCCAGCGAAGGCCCAGCGCCAGCAGGGCAAACACACCGATCTCCGAAACGCGCCAGGCCGTCCGGCCCAGCATCGCATACATGACATGCCCGCCATCCAGCTGCCCCAGCGGCAGCAGATTGAAGCCGGTCACTAACAGTCCGATCCACCCTGCCCATGCCAGGACGTTCAGCTGCACATCGTAGCCATCCCCGGGCAGGGGGCGGCCGAAGATCAGGACCTTTAAGCCCCAGTAGAGGAGGGAGTTCCCTTCCAGCGCGACGGTGCCCCGGAGGGGGACCACGGGGGAGGTCATGAGCCCATAGATCAGGATGGGGAGGGCAACCGCCATCCCGGCGAGGGGGCCCGCCACGCCGATATCGAAGAGAGCTTTCCGATTGCGGATTGGGGAGCGGATCTGGATGAAGGCCCCGAAGGTCCCGAGCATCCCGATCAGGGGGGGCACCGGGATGAAGTAGGGCAGCGTCACCTCGCTGCGATGCAGGCGGGCGGCGACGTAGTGTCCCATCTCGTGAACGCCTAAGATGAGCAGGAGCGCGGCGGCGAAGGTGACTCCCTGCCTCAGGTTGAGAGGACCCTCGCTCCCGTAAAGAGCCCCCGCCCATACCGTGGTGATCACGGTGGCCAGGAAGAGGATCAGGTTCACCCAGGGCTGGGCGCGGGCCGGCCGGGCGACCCCCGCCTGGGCGATGATCTGATCGGTCTGCCCATGGCGTCGCAGGATCGGGGTATAGCCCAGGGCCTCGAAGCGAGAGCGCAGGATCTCAAAGGCAGATTCGGGATCGGTTTGCAGATACCCCTCAAACGCGATCACCTGGTCGGGCGGATACAGCACACGAGTCTCGGTGATCACAAAGAGCCCTCGCAGCGCTGCCGCCAGTCGGTCCAGCGTGGAGGGCGTCCACTCCGTCTCATACCAGGCCGTCTCCATCGAGCGTAACGCCTCGCAAAAAGGATACAGAGCGGATCATGCCCTGTCCACAGGGGAGGGCTTATCCGCCTTCCTCGCGGATCCCGATTCGCCCTAATTCCCCGTTCATCGCCGGACAAAGCCATCGCTCTATCTTTCAGTCTAAGACAGGGGTGGAAAGCCCGCAACGATCTGGCCCAGTCACGAATGGGCTGGGCCGCTGCCCAATCTCCTGCCAACCTTGTCCGGAGTTCGGTGAGTTATGATATCTTTGAAAGCGGGGTTTTTTCATTGTCTGAGCGTTCCTACAGGGGTAACATCCTCTGGTCCTTCGGGGGCCGTGGGGAAGGGGATTCAGGGGGTGGAGCCATCCCCTGGACCCGAACGGGATGATAACGGAGAAGCCTTGTTTTGGAAGCGAGCCTGTTTTCGGACCAAAGCGACAGGGTTTGAGGGTGGGAGGACGATCGCAAATCAACTCCCCTTCCTTGAAGGAGCGGTCTCTCCTCCCGCATCGCGAGGCAGCGCGGGAAGAGGGGTGGGCTATGAAGCCTCACGCTCCGTTGTTCTCAAATTCCGGATTTCCAGCAGAGCAATGAGTCCCTGATCGATGGAGCGCATGGGAGCGTGGGGAGATGGAGGAAGGACATGGTTGAGAGAGAGAAGATTTACCCGGCGTGGGAATCCGCCATTCGCTCTCTGCGTTACTGGCTGACCCCCGGGCTGGGGGTCAAGCGATGGTTGATCCTGCTGCTGGTGGGGGTCACGGAGCTGGCCCTGGCGCTGGCTTATGTGCTGGTCACCATTTACCGGGAGCAACCGCTGCCGCCGATCTTTTATTACCTGACCCTGCAGTTCATCCCCCGTCTGGGTCGAGCGGCGTTCTTTGGGCTCCTGGGTATCGCCACCACCGGGTTCGCCCTGCTGCAGTTGAATCGCACACTGCTTTCCCCCTTTGTGCAACCCGGGCGGGATGTGGCGGAGATCCTGCACCGCCATCGGCAGCGAGAGCGCGGGCCGCGTATCGTCGTCATTGGGGGGGGCACGGGCCAGTCGACGTTGTTGCGCGGATTGAAGGGGATGAGCGCCCGGTTGACGGCCGTCGTCACGGTCGCCGATGACGGAGGCAGTTCCGGCCGCCTGCGGCGCGAGATGGGGTTGTTGCCGCCCGGGGATTTCCGCAACTGTCTGGCCGCTCTGGCCGAAGCGGAGCCCCTGATGACCGCCCTCTTCCAGTATCGGTTCGGTCGGGGAACTGGTCTCAACGGCCATGCGTTTGGGAATCTGTTCATCGCCGCCATGGCCGAGATCACGGGCAGCTTCGAACAGGCCGTTGCGGAATCCAGCCGCGTCCTGGCGGTCCGGGGCCGGGTGTTGCCGTGCACCGTGGAGCATGTGGTATTAGCTGCCGAGATCCGGGACGCTGAGGGGCGGATCCATCGGGTCGATGGGGAATCGGCGATCCCGGAGGTCCGGGGCCGCATCGAACGGGTGTGGCTGATCCCCGAGCATGCTCGCGCCTACCCGGAGACCATCCGGGCGATCCTGGAGGCCGATCTGATCGTCCTGGGCCCGGGAAGCCTTTACACCAGCGTGCTCCCCAATTTGCTGGTGGAGGGGATCGTCCCGGCGATCCGGGCCAGCCGGGCGCTGAAAGTGTATGTGTGCAATGTGGCCACTCAAATCGGGGAGACCGAAGGCTACGGCGTGGCGGAGCATGTGCAGGCTATCGAGCGCCACGTGGGGCCTGGCCTCTTCGACCTCGTGCTGGTGAACAGCCGCACCGATGTTCCATGGAGGGAGATCCCGGAGGAGGTCGGGGAGCTGGTGCGCTGGGATGGGCAACCGATCCCTCCCTATACGGTGGTGGCGATGGATGTGATCGATGAGCGGACGCCCTGGCGCCACGACCCGGAGAAGCTCGCCCGGGCGCTGATGTCGCTCTATGAGCAGTATCGCCGGTGAAGGAGAAACCTGTTCCGTGCCGCCTTACGGATCCAGTGGCAGCCAGTTCAGGAGCGCGAGGAATGAAACACGGCATCCGCTGGCTGGTCCTGGTGGTGAGCATCGGGCTGGCCGCCTGCACGCTGAAATCGGAGGGCGCTGGTCCTTTAACTTATGAAGGCCCCTATCGGGTGGATCTGGGGGTGGGCCAGGCGTTACCCGGGACGGATGTCCGCTATCTCGGGGTAGGGCCTCAGGGGGCTCGTGTCCGCATCGGTGGGCAGGAGGTGGTTCGACTGGCCGGGGATTCCATCGAGACCGAGGCCCATCCTCACCCCACGCTGAGCCTGCGCTATACCCTCCGGGTCTATGCGTACGATGAGCAGGCCCTCCATGCCATCGGGACGATCCGGGCGGAGCTTCGCGAAGCCCAACCCCGAGCGGCTCCGCTCCCTTCGAAGGCCGCGGCCCGCTTCACCGCCCCGGTGACCTATCGTGTTCCCAAAGGGGGAGTGATCCCCGGCACCACTGTGGTTTTCGTGGGGAAGGAGGAAGGACGGGCCCGTCTGGGGGGTCTCCCCGGATATCCGTATCGCAATGTGGGGGATTCCATCCTCTGGACCGGGCAGATTCATCCTCTGGTTTATCTGAACGCCACCTTCCGGGTCCTGCTGATTGAAGATGCCTGGCTGACGGTGGTGGGAACCGCCGAGGTGTGGCTTTCGGGGCTTTAAGGGAACGCTCCAGATCGCTCGGCATTCCTCAGGAGGCGACCATGGTTCAGGCTTACGTATTTATCCAGGCTGCGATGGGCAAGCCCAGTGCGGTCGCCGAGGCGCTGCGCAAGCTCCCCGAAGTTAAGTCCGCGGTAGTGGTCACCGGGCCCTACGATGTGATCGCTCTGGTGGAAGCCACGGACCTGCAGGCGCTGGGCCGCGTGATCACCGAGAAGATCCAGACGATCGACGGAGTGGAGCGCACCCTCACTTCCCTGGTCACCGGGATCTAAACGCCGCCCCGTTCGAACAGGCGATCGATGGCCTCCGCCAGTTCAGCCAGGTTCTGAACCTGGTGGACCGCAGCGCAGAGGGGAGCATAGAGGGGCATATCGCTGTCGCCGGTGCCCCAGAGCGAACGGGGCTCCGGATTTAACCAGAGGATACGTTTGGCACGGCGCCGGATGGCCTCAAAGCAGTCCAGCCGCGGGTCGTTATAGTTGTTCCGCCCATCCCCCACCACGATCACCGTGGTGCGCCGATCGACGGCGTCCATGTAATCCCGGCAGAAAGTGGCCAGGCTGTTCCCCAGATCGGTGTTGTAATGCCCCGGCGGGTTCTCCAGCAGCACCTGACGCACGGCCTCGTCGGGCCGGCGTTCCGTGAAGATGGGGGTGATCTCCACCAGATCGTCGATGTAGACGAAGCTGCGGGTGCGGCTGATCTGATCCTGGAGCAGGTAAATCAGGTGGAGGAAGAACTCGGAGCAGTGGCGCACGGAGGTGCTGAGATCACACAGGACAACCAGGCGGGGCTTGAGATGGCGACGGCGGAAGCGGAGATCAAAGGGGACGCCGGCGTGGCGCAGGTTGACCCGGAGGGTGGTTTTCGCGTCCAGGCGGCGGCCGTCGCCCCGCTTCAGGCGCAGGGCGGCCCGGGTGCGCAGCCGGGCGGCCAGACGGGCCACCATCTGGCGCATGCGCTGGAGATCTGCTGGTGTGAGGGCGTGGAAAGGCCGCTCCATTAATTCCGCCTCGCTGGGCTCCGGCGGGCGCTCGGCCAGCCGCTCCAGGGTGGCCATCCCCGCTGCCTGCTGGATCTGTCGGGCCATCGCCGCCCGGTTGGCCCGGATCTGCGCTTCCAGCTGCTGAAGGGTCTTTGCGTCCATCCCCGCTTCGGCCAGCATCCGCAGCAACGCGCGGATCATCTGTTCGAGCCGGTCATCCAGCCCCGCGCTCCGTTGCATCCAGCGCGCGAGGGCCGTTCGATCCGCCCACTCCTGGACCCGACGGCTCCCCGCATGGCGGGCCAGGGCCTCCAGCTCCTCGGGGGTGAGCGGGCGTCCCTCTAACAGCCGGCGCATCAGCGCGGCCAGCGAGGGGCCGAATTGCTGGGCCAGGGCCTGCAGGGCAGCCTCCAGGCGGCGCTGATCCTGAGGAGAAAGGCCGCTCATGGCGGGCATCATCGGAGGTTCGCCGAGGCCGAAGAAAAGCGGGAACAGCTCCTCAAAGATGGGGATCGCCCGGGCCTCTTTCACCAGCGCCGTGCGAAGGGCGGCTTTGAAGGTCTCGCGGTCCATCACCCCAACCTGCTCCACAGCCCGGAGCGCGTCCGCCGACTCTGCAACGGAGACCCGCACCCCTGTCGCCCGCAGGGCTCGAACAAACTGGACGATCCGATCATCCATGCCGCGGCTCCTGATGATGTGTTCTCATTCTGGCACGCCAGAGCATTCTCGTCAAAGATCCATGCGCTGCTGGGGGGAGCAAAATGCTCTGTTGCAAACCGGGAGCTCTATCTACCCTCCTCCCCACACCGCGAAGCGGCGTGGGAGGAGGGAGGTTAAATATTTAAGGAGGGACGGGACTGCTTTTGGCGGTCCCGTCCCTCCCAAAACCCTGGATGGATTTTGAGCCCTTTTTCGCTTCGAAATCGATATGAGCCAAACCTCTTTGGGTCAGAAAAGAACAGGCAGATCCAGGAGGAAGGCGTTCCCGATCCGGATGCGGGTCAGCCCCGCGGCTCGAGCCGCTTCAACGGCCTCCCGGGCTTGGGCGGAGGATGTGCAGGGGAGGTCCGTCATCTGAAAATGTGGGGCGAAGGCCAGCAGGGTATAGGGGATGTCTGGATCGATGGCGGCGATGAACTGGGCGATTCGATAAACCTCCTCCGCGTCCACGTATCCCGGGATCAGAAGGGTGCTGGCCACCACTAAGGGCGGCTGGGGACGTTCCGGGATCCGCGCCGCCGCTCGCCGGAAGTTCTCTAAGGTCCGGCGGTTGCTGGCCCCGGTGAGCGCGATATGGAGATTCTCGTCGAAAGCTTTGAGATCGAATTTGATGCAGCCGCCGGTCTCCAGGGAAAGCTGAACGGCCTGATCAAGCAATTTGGGATGCATCATCCCGTTGGTTTCCCAGCAGACCCGAACGCCTTTCCGGGCCAGGAGCCGGCCAGCCGCCAGGGCATGCGGCATCTGAGAAGAGGGATCACCGCCGAAGAAGCATACGCAGAAGGTACGGGGGTTCGCGACCTCGGCCAGCTCCCTCGCGGAGATCAGGGGGTTCTGCTGCGGGGAGAGTTCCCGGAAATGCCAGTTCTGACAGAAAAGGCAATTGAAGGTGCAGGAGCCGTAGAACACGGCCAGGTTATGATCGCCGCGCCGATGATGACCTTCGCACACCCAGTCGGCCACACAGTTGGTCGGCAGAGGGTCCCGATACCAGTGCAGGAGGCCCCTCTCCGGGGTTCCAGCCAGATGAACCAGCCGGCCGTTCTGCACCGTCCGAAGGCCGCAATACCCGCGCTCTCCTTCCCCCAGGGTGCAATCCCAGGCGCATAAGCCGCAGCGGATTCCTCCCGGGGTATGGGGGGCGCTTGCGGGAAGACCAAACGCCTGCCGGACCCGACGGTGGGCCTCCCGGGCCAGAGGAAGGGCCTCCTGAGGGCGATCCCGGATGCAGCGCAGGCACACACCGATCGCCTCACTGACCGGCTGGGCGGAAGATCCGCACAACGGGCAGGCGGATGGCCGTCCTGGACGTCGAGCCCCTGGGGAATGCTTCCAGACCATCGTACCGACTCTCCAGCATCTAAAGACTCTATTCCCTAAATGGGAACAGACCGTTCCCCCCGGGTTTTCAGGCGGGCCCGTCATCATCCTGAGTGTTCTTCATCTCCCTGCCTGATGCTAAACGCGGAAACGTCGAAGCAGGGTGTCTGCAGTGAAGCGGGCGAGATCCCGGAAGAGGGGCTCGGCCTGGGCCTCCTGGGCGTCGGGCGGCAGACGCAGGTGCGCTTCCACCCGATCCATCATCTCCTCCAGGGTCCGGGGATCCGCCTCGGGGGCCAGCTGCTCCATCAGCAGGCGATGCGCTCCCTTCCGGGCCATTACCTCCAGGCCGTCCAGGATTTGCCGGTGGGGCGTGCCCTCCCAGATGGGGAGGATCATCGCCTCCCGCAGCCAGCGTTCCACCGGGTATTCCCCGAGCACGCCCATCCCGCCATGCACTTCCATCGCCCACTTTGCGGCCTGCACCGCCTGTTCCGCGGTCCAGTATTTGGCGAGATGGGTCAGAAGCCGGAAAAGATGATACCGGGGCGAATAAGGCGGCCGCTCCATCCGAACCTCATCCAGCATCTGAACGGAGGTCCAGGCCAGGGCGAATGCCGCCTGCAGCGTCCGGACCCGTTCCTCGAACTGGCGGCGCATCAGCGGATGCTCCAGGATCGGGCGGCCGAAGGCGACGCGGCGCTCCGCGAAGGTCAGGGCCTCGGCGATGGCGCGCTGCATGAGGGCCACGCTGCCGATGCTGTTAGCCACCCGTGAGACGTTGAGGGCCTCCAGGATCAGATAGATCCCTTCCTCCGGACGGCCCAGCAGATAGGCCTCGCTGTCTCGAAGCTCCACCTCCCCGGTGGGCACCGCGCGGGTGCCGATTTTATCCTTCAGACGCCGGATGGTGTAATTCAGGCTTCCATCCTCTCGATACCGTGGGAGCAGGAAAAGGGCCAGCCCCCGGACTGTGCGAGGAGCTCCCTCCGGGCGGGCCGCCACCAGCGCCAGCTCCGCCCCCACATTGCTGGCAAAATACTTCTCTCCGGTCAGTTGCCATCGCGGGCCTCCCGGGCGGGCGATGGTCTCCACCGTGGCCCCGAGATCCGATCCACCTCCTGCCTCCGTCATCCAGGTCGCCCCCTGCCAGACCTCGCCGTCCCGCCGGAGGAGTGGGGGAAGGAAACGATCCCGGAGCTCGGAATCCCCGTATTTATGAAGGACCAGGGCGGTGGCCAGGGAGACCGTGTAGGGGCAATAGAGACCGGCGTCGTAGAAGGCCGTGAGGTAGCCGATGAGGAACGTCGCGGGGAGCCCCGCGCCCTCGAAGGCGTGCCAGACCGCGCCGGCGCGGTAGCCCTGGAGCAGCATCCGGCGGTAATCGGGAGGATAGAGGATCTCATCCACCCGTCGGCCGAAGCGGTCGAAAGCGCGAAGCCAGGGTGTCCCCAGGCGGTCGATCATCATCGAGATGGCCTTCCCTTCGGCCTCCCACCAATCCTCCAGTTCCCGCAATTCCAGTTCAGGGGGAAGGGAAATGCCCAGCGACTGAAGGAAACGGGTCGGTGTGCGCAGCGCTTCCAGATCCATGGGCGCCTCCCGGAGGATAAGCTGTTTTCTGTCAGCTTGTTCGGCGACGGGCCTCGAATTCGATGGAATGGAGCTGGCGATGAAGCTACTCCTTCCAGCCCCTTCAGCCTTCCGGTCTCTTTCTCTCCTGCCCCTGGTCTTCCGGGCTACGGGAAGGGAGGGATCGAAAGTGCTCATCCCATGATAATTTTCCTCTCGCGATTCAAAAACCTGCCCCTCTTTCCGTTCGGCTTTGCCGCATCGGGGGAGGGATTTCCTCTATCCGCAGCGCCCTCATCGCAGCGCTCCCAAGGGACCGCCTGATGCCCGGAGGCGATTGACATGTTTTTTAATTCGCATAAAATTTATGGCAACCTGATCCGAATACGGATGAGCGACGGGATGGCTTGCGAGCGGATGTCCCAGAACATCTCCCTGGTGACGATGATGACGACCGGGATGATGACCACCGGTTGGCGGGGTGGCCGGGGGGATGTTCGGGTTATGGTCCAAAGCCGATAGCGCGCTTTCCAACCCTGTAAGGAAACGACCCCCCGGCCGGAACGGTCGGGGGGTCGTTTTTTATCCCTGAATGGTGGAGGCAGCCATGCGGGTGATGAAGTTCGGGGGGACCTCGGTGGGGGATGCGGCCCGGTTTCAACGGGTGGCGGAGTTGATCGCGCTGCACCGCGCTTCGGATCCCCAACTGGTTGTGGTGGTCTCCGCGATGGCGGGCGTGACGGATGCGCTCATCCGGATGAGCCATCAGGCCGCTCGGGGGGAGCCGGATTGGATCCCGGAGCTAACTGCCGTTCGGGACCGGCATCAGGATACTGTTCGGGCGCTGGCGCTGCCCGAGGAGGAAGCACGAGCCCTGGAGGCGGAGCTTCGAGAGGGGTTTGAGCGGGTAGAGACCGTTCTCCGGGCCGTGGCCGCTTTGAAGGAATTATCCCCCTCCACAGCGGACCTTCTGGCCGGAATGGGTGAACGCTGGAGTGCTCGCATCCTGGCCGCGGTGCTGCGGGCCCGAGGCATTCCATCCCGCGCGATCGATGCGGACACCTTCCTGGTCACCGATGATCGCTTCGGAGAAGCCTCCCCGGATCTGGAGCAGACCCGGGCGCGGGCGCGGGCGCTGCTATTCCCCCTCCTGGAGCAGGGGATCCTGCCCGTTGTGACCGGGTTCATCGGCGCCACTCCGGAGGGCCGGCCGACCACCCTGGGGCGCGGCGGGTCGGATTTCTCCGCCACCATCCTGGGTTACGCGCTGGACGCGGAGGCCGTGTGGATCTGGACGGATGTGGATGGCGTGATGAGCGCGGATCCGAAGATCGTGCCGAACGCCCGCACCATCCCGGAGCTCTCTTACATTGAGGCGGCTGAGATGGCTTACTTTGGGGCGAAAGTTCTCCATCCCCGCACCCTGCTTCCGTGTATCGACCGGCGGATCCCGGTGCGCATCCTCAACACGATGAACCCGCAACATCCGGGCACCTGGATCGTCCCGGAGCCCCGGGGCAACGGCCGGGTGAAGGCAGTGACGCTGATCAAGAACCTGAGCCTGGTCACGGTGGAGGGCCGGGGGATGCTGGGGGTGCCGGGAGTGGCGGCAAGGACCTTCGCCACAGTGGCGGAATTGGGGGTCAGCATCCTGATGATCTCCCAGTCGTCCTCGGAACAGAACATATGCTTCGTCATTCCCTCCCCGGCGGCAGCCCAGGTGGTTCGGGCGTTGCGGAAAGCGTTCGAGCGGGAGATGGCCCGGCGAGACATCGAGGACATCTGGGCGATGGATCGGGTGGCAGTCATCGCCGTGGTCGGGGCGGGGCTGCGGGCGACGCCCGGGATCGCGGCGCGGGTCTTCAACGCCCTGGGGAATGGTCGCATCAACGTCCTCTCCATCGCCCAGGGGTCCTCAGAATACAACCTCTCTCTCGTGGTGGCGGAGAGCGAGGCGGAGGAAGCCGTCCGGCGCATCCATGCGGCGTTTTATGAGTAACCGGTGTCTCCCCTTAAGGCTTTATCGAAAGGCCTTCGTTGGAGGAACTTTATCTCCTCAAGGGCCTTAGGGAAGCTTCTTAATCCCGCCCCCTTGACAAATTCAGGGCTGCCATATATACTTTGTTCAAAGAACTAAGTAAGAGATGAACGCGTGGGCCGTCCGCCGAAGGGCAGTCGGGATCTGATCAAAGCCATCAACCGCAACCTGGTTCTGAACCTTATTCAGAGCCGGGGTCCGCTCTCGCGCACGGACATCGCGCGGCTTTCGGGCCTGAGTCTGGCCGCGGTCTCGGAGATCACGGGCGAGCTGATCGCCACAGGGTTGATCCGTGAAGTCGGGACCGGGGAATCCAGCGGTGGCCGACGGCCGATCCTCCTCCGTCTCAACCCCCAGGCCGGCTTCGTAGTTGGGGTCAAGCTGATGAAACACGCCATCGCCAGCGCGTTGACCGACCTGGACGCCAAGGTCCTCCATCATCGGGTAGCTCCCCTGAGGTCGGCCCGCCTGCCCCAGGTGCTTCGGGCGATCGTCCGGGCGGTGGAGGCCACCATCGACGAGTCCGGGGTGGAGCGCTCGCGGGTGCTGGGCATCGGGATCGGGATGGCGGGGATTGTGGATGGAGAGAGCGGGATCTGTCGGTATTCCCCCTTTTTCGGCTGGCGGAACGTCCAGATCGCCGAACCCATCGCGGCCCATTTCGGGATCCCGGTCTATCTGGAGAACGATGTCAACACCCTGACGATCGCGGAGCAGTGGTTCGGTTACGGGCGCGACGTGGATCATTTCGTGGTGGTCACGGTCGGGCGGGGCATCGGCGCTGGCATCGTCGTCAACGGCCAATTCTACCGGGGGGCTCTGGGCGGCGCGGGGGAGCTGGGGCATATCACGATGATCGAGGGCGGCCCTTTGTGCGATTGCGGCAAGCGGGGATGTCTGGAGGCCCTGGCCGCCGATCCGGCTGTTCTGCGCGCGGCGCGGACGGCCATCGCCCGGGGGGAGCCGACGCGGCTGGCCGAGGCGGATCCCCTGACGCTGGAGGCGGTGGTCGCGGCGGCCGAGGCGGGGGATGAATTGGCTCGGAAGCTGCTGGCCGATTCGGGCCGCTGGCTGGGGATGGGGATCGCGATCCTGGTCAACCTCCTGAACCCCCAACTGGTCATCGTGGGCGGGGAGGGGGTGCGGGCCGGGGAGTGGCGCTTCGGGCCCATGCGGGAGGCTTTACGGGCCCATGCCTTTAACGGCCTGGCGGACGAATTGGAGGTTGTTCTGGAGCCGGCGGGGGACGAAACCTGGGCGCGGGGTGCGGCCTGTGTGGTGTTGGGGGAGCTGTTCAAGTCGCCCGTCCACCGACGAACCCGGGAGGACTGGGTTCCCATTCCCGCGTGATGCGGTTTTTTTGGCTTCACTTTCTTACTTTAGCGAAATAAGAATGTTCGATAGGGAGGTCACGAATCTTTTGCGTGTCCATTGGCCTCGGGGGAGGAAGGCGGGGCCTGGAGCCCTGACCATTCGGGGGGTAAGGGTTCAATGCGCTTCATGCTCCGCCCGACGGCTTGAGTCGGAAAGATCCGCATCAGCTCTAAAAGGAGGCCGCCATGTGCCAACTGAATGCTTCTGCGTTTCGTATCGGAATCGGCTGGATGTTGCTGGCGCTCTTAGCCACGGCGTGCGCGCCAGCAGCCGCTCCAACCCCGGGCCCGAGCCCCACGCCAGTGGTGGTGGAGCGAGTGGTGACCCCGACGCCCACTCCCCCAGGTCCGGTGACCATCACCTTCTGGCACGCCTACAACCCGGAGGAGACGAAGGTCTTCAACGACCAGGTCCTCCCCGCCTTCCACCAAAAGTTCCCCAACATTCGGGTCGAGGCCCAGCAGATCCCATACGATGAATTCCGTCGGAAGCTCCTGACCAGCATCGCGGGCGGGACCGCCCCGGACGTGATCCGCTCTGACATCATCTGGGTGCCGGAGCTGGCGGCAATGGGAGCCCTGGAGGCCCTGGACGTGATCATGCCTGATTTCAACGCTTACAAAGAGAAGGTATTCCCCGGGCCCTTGTCGACCAACTTCTGGCAGGGCCACTACTACGGCCTGCCGTTGGATACCAACACCCGGCTTCTGATGTGGAATAAAGAGATGTATGCGGCCGCCGGGGTCACCGAACCCCCCAAGACGATCGATGAGTTCCTGAAGGTCTGTGAGCGGATCAAAGCCCTGGGAAGGGACAAGTACTGCTTTGCCGATGGTGGCACCTATGGTTGGGCCGTGCTCCCCTGGATCTGGAGCTTCGGCGGCGACCTGACGGACTCTGAGATGAAGACCGCCAGTGGGTATGTGAACGGGCCGGACACGGTGGCCGCTTATGAGTTCCTCAAGGGGATGTTGGACAAGGGCTACCTCCATCCTGGCATCCTCGGCGGGGGTGTGGACACGGCGGGCGGATTTGCGCGCGATGAGATCGCCAACCTGTTGGAGGGACCCTGGATGCCGGCGATCTTTGCCGCCCAGTACCCCCAGAAGCAGATCCAGTGGGCGCTAATGCCGGCCGGGAAGGGCGGCTCGATCTCTGTGGTCGGGGGTGAGGACATCGTGCTGTTCAAGCAGAGCCGGAACAAAGAGGCCGCCCTGGAGTTCATCCGGTTCATGCTCAGCCCTGAAGCCCAGCTCATGATGGCCCGGGTGGGTCAGGTTCCGGTGCGCATCGACGTCACCGAGCAGGCCGTCCAAGCACAACCTTACTTCGCGCTCTTCTTCGAGCAACTCAAGACCGCGCGGGCGCGGCTGCCCCATCCCAATTGGCCAAAGATCGAAGATTTGCTCACCAGCACTGGCCAGGCCATCCTGCGCGGGGAGAAGGGGGCCAAGGAAGCCCTCGATGAGCTTGCCCCGAAGATCGACGCCCTGCTCAAGCAACAATAACCCCGACGACCACGCCTGGGGGCCGGGCCTAGCCCGGCCCCCGGGAGGAGGGAGCGGTGCGGAATCGAGGATCCCTTCACGCGCAGCGCCTTCGGGCAGCTTATCTGTTCATGCTCCCCGGCATGGCGTTCTTCCTCATTTTTTATCTCTACCCGCTGATCCAGGCGCTCCGGATCAGCCTGTACGAATGGTCCATTATGCCAGGGCAGGGCAGCCGGTTCGTGGGAGCCACCAATTACCTCCGCGCCCTTCGCGACCCGATCTTCTGGATCTCTATGCGGAACACGGTGCTCTACACCACCGTCACCGTGCCCGGGCAGATGATCCTGGCCATGCTGGTTGCTCTGGCGTTACACGCCATTCCCCGGGGGCGGGTGATATTCCGAACCCTTTATTACCTGCCGGTGATCACCTCGTGGGTGGTGGCGGCTCTGCTCTTCAAGTTCCTTTTTCATAGCCAGGGCGGCCTGATTAACTACCTCCTGGTCGACATTCTTCATCTGGCGGATCGCTACATCCCGTGGCTGCAGAACCCCGAGACTGCCCTGGTCGCCATTATGACCCTGGGCATCTGGAAGGGGATCGGCTGGTCTATGGTGATCTTCCTGGCCGCCCTGCAGGACATCCCTCTCGAGCTATATGAGGCGGCGGCCCTCGACGGGGCCGGGCGCTGGGGGCGGTTCCGATACGTCACCTTGCCGATGATGCGCCCAACGGCGATCTTCGTCTTGGTGATGCTGGTCATCGGGGGATTCAATGTCTTCCTGCCGGTTTACCTGATGACCGGCGGAGCGCCGATGCATCGGACCGAAACCCTCCTGACCTATATGTATAACGAGGCTTTTAACTTCCTGGATTTCGGCTATGGGGCCGCGCTCTCGTACATGCTGGCCGCCCTGATCTTCCTCTTGAGCTTCCTTCAAATCAAGCTCCTGCGCCGCCCTATGGAGCTTTAGGGGGTCTCTTCCATGGTCGCGAATCCGAAGCGACGGATTGTGGAGGTTGCGGTGCTTTACTTGCTGCTGGGGGCCGGCGCTGTGGCCACAGCCCTGCCCCTCCTGTACATGCTCTCCACTGCCCTCAAAGGGTCGGTCTACGTCCTGGAGATCCCGCCCCGCTTCATCCCGGAGCGGCCGACGCTGGCGAATTTCATCGAGGCCTGGAACTCCAACAACTTCTCTCTTTATTTTCGGAACAGCGCGGTGGTCGCTCTGAGCACCACGGTGATCTCCGTGCTATGTTCGGCTATGCTGGCCTACGCCTTTGCCCGCTTTGCGTTCCCGGGCAAGGACCTCGCCTTCTATGCCCTCCTGTTCACCTTGATGATCCCCAGTCTCACGCTGATCATCCCGCAGTTCATGCTGGCCCGAGCGCTGGGACTCCGGAACAGCCTGGCCGGATTGGTTTTCGTATACGTGGCGATGACCATTCCTTTGAATACCTTCCTGCTCAGGGGCTTCTTCGAGCAGCTGCCCCGGGAGCTGGAAGAGGCGGTGTGGATCGACGGCGGGGGATACGGGACGATCTTCCTCCGCATCACCCTCCCCCTCTCTGCCCCCGCCCTGGCCACGGCGGCCATTTTCACTTTCCTCTTCGCGTGGGAGGAGTTCACCTGGGCGCTCACCGCCATCGATGTGGAAGCGATGCGGACGCTGCCGGTGGCCATCGCCACCTTCCACGGAGCTCACCTCACCCAGTGGGGGTTGGTCTTCGCCGCCTCTTTGATCGCCATCGCCCCGGTGATCTTCCTGTATGTGATGTTACAACGGTATTTCATCGTTGGGTTAAGTGCCGGCGCCCTCAAAGGATAACCCAATGGCGGCCCTCGATCTGTTCCCAGACAAAGCGTTTTACTACCCCGGCGAGGCAGCGCGGATCACCGTGCGGATGCCTCCGTTGGAGGGGCTATCGTGGCAGGGGCGGATCCGCCTCCGGTTGATGTTCCTCGCGGACGAAGTCCTCGCCGTGGAGGAGGAGGTGGCCCTTGACCCCGGAGCCCCGGGGGAAATCCACATCCCGCTCCCCCTCCCGCCGGAGGATCCACGGGGCTATGGGGTGGACGCAGAGCTACGAGATGCGGAGGGGAAGCTCCTGGCCCGCGGATCGACGGCCCTCGATGTCCTTCGCCGCTGGACCGTGGCGCCCCGCTACGGGTTCCTCTCGGATTTCCCGCCCAATCGGCCCGATATTGAGGAGGTTGTGGAAGCGCTGGTTCAGTTCCACATCAACGGCCTTCAGTTCTACGACTGGATGTACCGCCATGAGGATCTGCTAACCGAAGAGGATCCTTACCGAGACCTACTGGGGCGCCTTCTCTCCCGGCGAACGGTGGAAGCTCTGATCGAGGCGGCCCACCGCCGCAACATCGCGGCCATGGCCTATGCCGCGGTGTATGGGGCCTCGGTCGCTTTCGCTCGCGCGCGCCCGGGCTGGACCTTGTATGGGGCCGATGGACACTCCCTGGGATTGGGCGAGGATTTCCTAAGTATTATGGATCCCCGCCCAGGTTCCCCTTGGGCCCAGCACCTGCTGCGGGAGCTCGCCGAGGTCATGCAGGTGACCCGGTTCGACGGCATCCATCTGGATCAATACGGGGAGCCGCGAACGGCCTGGGATGCCCATGGCCGCTTGGTGGACCTGGCCTCGGCCCTCCCCGCCTTCATTGAACAGGCCAGCGCAGTCATGCGGTCGATCCGTCCTGATGCGACGGTGGTCTTCAACGCCGTGAACAACTGGCCGATCAAGGCGGTGGCGCGGACCCCCGTGGATTTCCTCTACATTGAGGTCTGGCCGCCCCATACCGCGTATTCGGATCTCTGGCGGTTGATCGTGAAGGGACAGCGCTTAGGAGGGGGCAAACCGGTCGTGTTGGCGGCGTATATCGACCCCGCGTGGGAGGTGAACGTGCGGCTGGCCGATGCGGTGATCTTCGCCAGCGGCGGCTACCACATCGAGCTGGGCGAGAGGGACCGCATGTTGGCCGACCCCTATTTCCCCAAGCACCGGCCTCTGAGTGAGGACCTGAGGGAGGTGCTGCGCCGCTATTATGATTTCGCCGTTCGTTATGAGAACGTGCTGGCCCTGGGGACCTGGGATAGCACGGCCGCGGCCATGAGGCGGATCGCTCTAAAGGGGCTCTCCGCGGGTTTGCCAGGGGCGACGGATGTTTGGATTATCGCCCGGAAAGGGGGGGGATTTGAGGCCATCAACTTGATCCTTGCACGCGGCCTTCCCCATCGGGAATGGAACCGCCCGCTGGAGATCGCCCCTTCGCCTTTAGAGGATATATCTGTTCGCTATTTCCCACCGCAGGCGGTCCGTCGGGTCTGGCTGGCCTCGCCGGACTTTGATAATCCTGTGGCGATGTGTCTGAGGTTTAAACCGGATCAGTGTCCGCAAGGGAATTATATTGAATTCACTGTTCCCCGCCTGGAATACTGGGATCTCTTGGTGATTGAATTTGCACAATAAGCACTTACAGGGATAGAGGTGCCCTCATAAAGTCCTATGCTCTATTGAAGACTGGGGTGATGGCGGCGATCTGCTTGACAGCTCTTTTGGCAGCGCGAGCCCATAGGAGACAGTTTCAACAAGAGCCGCGAAAGACAAGTGGTTCTTGGCCTGCTGTGTATTACTTATTTCGAGGGGACAAATTTCGATGATGGATCTCTTTCAACATAGCGTTCGCGTGATCACCGCTCATCAAGCTCCCACAGGGGCGTATGTGGCATCCCCTCATTTCCCCGTTTACCGGTATTCGTGGTTCCGTGACGGTGCCTTCATTGCCTACGCGATGGACTTGGCGGGCCAGCATGGGAGCGCGCGGAGCTTCCACGACTGGGCTGCCCGCACGATCCTGCGCCACGCCCGCAAGGCCGAGCGGGCGATCGAGAAGGCGGCCCGCGGCGAACCGCCGGGCGAGGATTATCTCCACACCCGTTATACCCTGAATGGGGAGGAGGGGCCTGAGGAATGGCCCAATTTCCAGCTGGACGGCTTCGGGACCTGGCTGTGGGCACTGAACGAGCACGTTCAACGCACCGGGATAGCGCTGACGCCGGACTGGCAGGCGGCCGTCGCGCTGATCGCCCGCTACCTGGGCGCTCTCTGGACCCGGCCCTGTTATGACCTGTGGGAGGAGCACCCGCACGATCAACATCCATATACCCTGGCGGCCATCTACGCCGGCCTGCGTGCGGCGGGGATGTTGCTGGGGGGCGAGGGCCGCGCTCTTACGGAGGTTGCAGACCAGGTGCGTCGCTTCGTGTTGACCCACGGGGTGCGCGAAGGGTGCTTGGTCAAGCAGATCCCATCCCCCTCCGACCCCGCCTATCCGATCGATGCCAGCCTCGTGGGGGTGGCCACGCCCTATCGTCTGCTCTCTCCCGATGACCCTCTGATGCGGGCCACAGTGGCGCGTATCGAACAGGAGTTGCACTGCCCGGGAGGTGGAGTGCATCGCTATCGTGCGGATACCTACTACGGCGGAGGGGAATGGATACTGTTGACCGCCTGGCTGGGCTGGTATTACACGGAGGTCGGGGAGATCGGCCGGGCGTGGGAGCTTCTGCGGTGGGTGGAGGCCCATGCGGATGCGGAGGGCTATCTGCCCGAACAGGTCTCCGGGCACCTCCTCGCCCCTGGGCGCTACAGCGAATGGAAGACACGCTGGGGCCCAGTGGCCAAGCCCCTCCTCTGGTCCCACGCGATGTATCTGATCCTCCGTTGCGCGCTCCGGTCCGCCTGACCACGCCAGGCCTTCGCTTTTGAAGGCAACCGGGGCCGCCTTGGCGGCCCCGGGTCTTCTTCGCGTTTGGGGAAGAGATCCGCCGGGCCTTACCTCATCCCGCCACCCACCGGGCGAGGAGGGCGATCAGGAAGCCGAGGCTTCCAAACTCCACAGCCACCCGGGGGGAAAGAGCCCGCCCCTGGAGATGCCAGAGGCTCATCTCCACCAGCTCATAAA
>JAEVEY010000125.1 GCA_016842045.1 Candidatus Thermoflexus sinensis
GTCGCGCGCCGAAGGCGCGCGACTCCCCCCCAAACCCCCAGGAGAAAACCAGCTGCGTAACTCCTATCAAAAAGCCTCACCCGTGGCTTCTTGAAGGGTCTGGATGAAAACAGATAAAGCCTCCTCCCTGAAACCGGAAGCTTCCCCCTGCTGGATCAGGGCGCTGCCGATCACCAGTCCATCCGCCTCCGGAGCCAGCACCCGAACGTGCTCCGGTCGGGAGATCCCGAATCCCAGCGCCACCGGCGCCCCGTTCGCCGCCCGGCGGGCTCGCCGCAAATGCGCCGCCACATCGGACGGTAGCCGATCCCGCGCCCCGGTGATCCCGGTTACGGAGACCAGGTAAAGAAACCCGGTGGCGGTGGCGGCGATCCGGGCCAGCCGCTCATCCGGGGTGGTGGGCGCGGCCAGGGGCACCCAGGCCAGGCCCGTCGCCCCCGCGGCCGCCCGCAGTTCCTCCGCTTCCTCCAGAGGAAGATCGGGAACGATCAGCCCATCGATCCCGGCCCGGACCGCCTCGTCGAGGAAGCGTGGGATCCCCCAGGCCAGGATCGGGTTCACATAGGTCATCAGGCACAACGGCTGCCTCACCCCGATTGCCCGCAGCCGAGCGGCTGCCTCCAGCACGTGAGGCGTGCGCACCCTGTTCTCCAGCGCGCGCTGGGTTGCCCGCTGGATCACCGGGCCATCCGCCAGGGGATCCGAGAACGGCAGGCCCAGCTCGATAAGATCCGCACCGGCATGGGCCAGGGCCGCCACGATCCGGACCGACGCTTCCAGGTCCGGATAACCCATCGGCCAGTAGAAGATCAACGCCGGACGCCCCTGCGCTCGGGCCCGGCGGAACGTTTCCTGCACCCTTTCGATCCCGTTCATGCTGATCCTCCACGGGCTTCACGGCGGGCGGACGGGCTCTCCACCGCCTCGCCTTCCCCCAGGGCCTTCGCCACTGTCTCCAGATCTTTATCCCCCCGCCCCGAGAGGTTCACCAGGATCCACGCGCCCGGCCGCGCTCGCGCCAGGCGCATCGCCTCGGCCACCGCGTGAGCGGACTCCAGGGCAGGAAGGATCCCCTCCAGTCGCGCCAGCGCCTGGAAGGCGGCCAGTGCCTCCGCATCGGTGACCGCTGTATAGCGAACCCGCTTTTGATCCCGCAGCCAGGCGTGCTCCGGGCCGACGGCGGGATAATCCAGGCCGGCGGAGATCGAATGAGTGTCCAGGATCTGTCCCCACGGATCCTGGAGAACATACGTGCGCGTGCCGTGCAGAACCCCCACCCGGCCCCGGTCGCCGTCGGCAAAGCGGGCGGCGTGGCGGCCGCTCGGGATCCCCTCCCCGCCGGCCTCCACCCCCACCAGCTCCACCGGATCCTCCAGGAAGGCGGCGAAGAGGCCGATGGCGTTGCTGCCCCCACCCACACACGCCACCGCCGCATCCGGGAGCCGCCCGAACTGCTCCAGCATCTGCGCGCGGGCCTCCACCCCGATCACGGACTGGAACGTGCGGACGATCAGGGGATAGGGATGCGGTCCCAGGGCGGAGCCCAGGAGATAATGCGTCGTCCGCACGTTCGTCACCCAGTCCCGGATCGCCTCATTGATGGCGTCTTTCAACGTGCGAGATCCGGCATCCACCGGGCGCACCTCGGCGCCGAGCAGCCGCATGCGGAACACGTTCGGCCGCTGGCGGGCCATATCGGCCGTGCCCATGTAGATCACACATTCCAGGCCGAGGAGGGCACAGGCGGTCGCCGTGGCCACCCCGTGCTGGCCCGCTCCGGTCTCCGCCACCACCCGCCGCTTGCCCAGGCGCCGGGCCAGCAGGGCCTGGCCCAGGGCGTTGTTGATCTTATGGGCTCCGGTGTGAGCCAGATCCTCCCGCTTGAGGAGGATCCGCGCGCCCACCACCTCGCTCAGCCGCCGGGCCTCCGTCAGCGGCGTGGGCCGGCCGACATACGTGCGCAGCAGATGCTCGAACTCCCTCAGGAACTCCGGGTCCTTCACCGCCGCATCGAACGCCACCTCCAGCTCCTCGAGGGCGGGGATCAGGGTTTCGGGAACATACCGACCGCCATAGGGCCCAAAGTAGCCCCGGCGTTCCTGCACAGGGGGAGGAATCAGCCGGATCATCGAACCTCCATAGGCCCAAAAGGCTTCGCTCGACTGGTCCGAGGGCGAGCCTCCCAGCCCGTCGGATCGGTTGAGAGACGCGCCTTCCCGTTATCTGGTTGAGAGCAGGGCACGTCAGTGCCTGTTCTCTTTTTGGAAACACTTAGACGGGCACTCCGATTCGTGCCCTACTACAAACAGGTTTTTGTTCGTAGTCGGGCACGTCAGTGCCCGTCCTTTTTGTGCACGCCTATGACGGGCACTCCGCTTCGCTCCGTGCCCGACTACGAACAAAGGGCTTTTCCTGTTCGTAGTGCTCCCTCCAGATTTGATTTTTGGTTTTGGTCCCCTGGGGGTTTGGGGGCGAGCCGGGCGCCGAAGGCGCCCGGCTCGCCCCCAAAATCTCTTCAAAGGCTTTGAAACGCCGCCCGCGCGCGGGCCACAAAAGCCCGCACCTTCTCCGGATCTTTCCGCCCGGGCTCCCGCTCCACACCGGAGGAGACATCGACCCCCCACGGCCGGACCCGCAGGATCGCTTCCGCCACATTCTCAGGGGTCAATCCGCCGCTGAGTAACAATCGATACCTTCGCGCCCAGGCCGCGGCCGTCTCCCAGTCTGCCACCCGCCCGGTTCCGCCATAGGCCACCGGATGCCATGCATCCACCCCCAGGGTCGGCCCGTCCGGCAGCCGTCCGCAGTAGGGCTCCGGATCCGGGGGATCCCCTGACCCCCTTTCCGGAGCCGAAGCGCGCAGGCGCAGCACCTTATACGCGCGGTCCGCCAGAGCGGCCATCACCTCCGGGGGTTCCTCTCCGTGAAGCTGTGCCCAATCCAGACCGATGGCCTCCATCCACGCCTGGACCCGGTGAACCGGCGCGTTGACGAACACCCCCACCAGCCGGATCGAGGGGGCTTCCCGGCGGATCGCGGCCGCGATGGCGGCCGCTTGCTCCGGGGGAATGAACCGGGGGCTTTTCGGATAGAACACGAAGCCCAGGGCATCCGCCCCCGCCGTGACCGCGAGCCGCGCATCTTCCAGGCTGGTGATGCCACAGATTTTCACGAACCCCATCGACAGGCCCCCTTCAACCGATCAGCTTCCGCACCTCCCGGGCCGCCGCTTCGAAGTCGAAGCCGTCCGGGCGCGCGCCCGCCTCCATCAGCGCCTCGCCGATCAGCACCGCATCGTAACCCAGGGCGGCCATCTCCCGGAGATCCTCGGGGGATCGCAGGCCGCTCTCCGCAACCGTTCGAATCCCGGCCGGGATGTGAGGCCGCAGTCGCGCGGATACGGTTCGATCCACCCGCAAAGTATGGAGATCCCGGTGATTGACCCCAATCACCCGCGCGCCGGCCTTCAGCGCCTGCTCCAGTTCCTCCTCCCGGTGGACTTCCACCAGGGCGGTCATCCCCAGGGCGTGCGACAGCGCGATGAGATCGGCCAGCCGGGCCGGGTCCAGGGCGGCGACAAGGAGGAGCACGGCATCCGCCCCAGCTGCCCGGGCCTCGTAGATGTGATAGGGATCCAGGATGAAGTCCTTGCGCAGGAGGGGGACCTCTGGAAGGGCCCGGCGGACCGCCTCCAGGTGGGCCAGGTCCCCCTGGAAGAATCGGGCCTCGGTGAGCACAGAGAGGGCGGAGGCTCCCGCCTGAACATAGGTGTGGGCCAGGGTGACCGGATCGACGGTCGGGGCGATCGCCCCTCGGGAGGGGGAGGCTCGCTTGATCTCGGCGATCAGGGCAGGCCGATCCCCGCGTCGGGCCAGGGCGGCGGCGAAATCCCGGGCCGGCGGGGCAGCCTCCGCCTCGGCCCGCACCACCGTTAGCGGGCGCCTCCGCCTTTGTCCGGCCAGCTCTTCCTGTTTCCAGGCCAGGATCTTCTCGAGCACCGACATCTTAATTTCCCTGAGCGAGTGACCGGGTGTAAGCAACGTAGGACTCCAGGACGGCCAGCGCTGCCCCGCTCGTCAGGGCCTGCTCGGCCCGTGCCAGGCCCTCCCGGAGATCCTCTACCTGATCGGCCGCCCGCAGCGCGAAAGCGGCGTTCAGCAGGACCGCGGTGCGGAGCGGGCCGTTCTCCTGGCCCTGGAACAGCGCCCGCAGCCGCCGGGCGTTCTCCTCCGGGGTGGCACCGCGAAGGGCGTCCATGGGGGCCCGGGGGATACCGTAATCGGCGGGGTCGAAGATCCAGGTGCGGACTCGACCTTCCACGTATTCCGCCACCCGGGTTGGCCCGACGGGCGTGACCTCATCGACGTTGCCCACGCCGCAGATCACAAAAGCGTGCCGGCTGCCGAGGGCGCCCAGCACCTCAGCCAGCGGCTCAACGAGATCGGGGTTAAACACGCCCGTTACCTGATAAGGCACCTCGGCCGGGTTGCAGAGCGGCCCCAGGATGTTGAAGATCGTGCGGACGCCGATCTCCCGGCGGGGGCCGATGGCGTGCCTCATGGCGGGATGGAAAGCCGGGGCGAACAGGAAAGCGAACCCGATTTCCTGCAGCGCCCGCGCCGCCTGCTCTGGGGTGAGGGTGAGCTCCGCGCCCAGGGCCGCCAGGAGATCCGCGCTGCCGCTGGGGCTGGAGACGGCGCGGTTGCCGTGCTTGGCCACCGGCACCCCCGCTCCCGCCACGACGAAGGCGGCGGCCGTGGAGAGGTTAAAGGTGCGAGCTCCATCACCCCCCGTGCCGCAGGTGTCCACCGCCAGGCCATCATAGGGCACCCGTTGCATCGCGCGGCGCATCGCCCGGGCGCATCCCACGATCTCCGGGATCGTCTCCCCTTTCATCCGCAGGGCGATCAGGAAAGCGCCGATCTGGGCCGGAGTGGCCTCCCCCGCCATGATCGCCCCCATCGCCGCCTCGGCTTCCTCCATCGACAGATCCTCCCGCTTGACCAGCCTGGCAATCGCCTCCCGGATCATCGTCCACCTCCTGCACTAAGCTGAGACTTTGCCTGTCCGTGAAGAGTGGTCAGGTGACCAGCGTATCCTCCAAGGACCAGGAAATTCCGGAGCAGGCGCAACCCCTCCGGCGTAAGGACCGATTCTGGATGGAACTGCACGCCGAAAGTGGGGTGAACCCGATGCCGCAGAGCCATGATTTCACCCTCGGGCGTGCGGGCGGTGACCTCCAGGACCTCGGGGAGCGGTTCGGTCACCAGAAGGGAATGGTAACGGCCCGCCATGAACGGGTTCGGCAGACCGTCGAAGAGGCCCCGGCCGTTGTGCAAAACCGGGGAGGCCTTGCCGTGCATCAGCCGCCCCGCCCGAACCACCCGGCCGCCGAAGGCGGCGGCGATGGCCTGATGTCCCAGGCAGACCCCCAGGATGGGGACCCGGCCGCTCAGCGCACGGATCACCGGGATCGTCACGCCTGCCTCCTCGGGCCGCCCCGGCCCGGGCGAGATCACGATGGCGGAAGGCTGCAGCTCGATGATCTCTTCCACATCCATCGCATCGTTCCGGATGACCCGGAGCGGCACATCCGCGCGCCCGCCCTCCAGGAGCAGCTGGCCCAGGAGCTGAACCAGGTTGTAAGTGAACGAATCGTAGTTATCAATAACCAGGAGCATCTCAGCCCTCCTCATCCCGGATGGATCCACTCTTCACGCTGAACGGGACACATCCCTACGAGCGAAAAGCCCTTTGTTCGTAGTAGGGCACGAAGCAAAGCGGAGTGCCCGTTATACCTGCTCAAAAAGAACGGGGGCTTCATGGGCTTCCTCAACCGCCAGCTGCATCGCCCGGGCCTTGTTCCGCGTTTCCTCCTCCTCCCGCTCGGGGATCGAATCCGCCACGATCCCCGCTCCCGCCTGCACAATGGCCGTGTTCCCCTGCACCATCACCGTGCGAATGGTGATGCACCAGTCGGCGTTCCCCCGGGGATCGAAATATCCCACGCCGCCGGCGTAAGGCCCGCGCGCGGCCCCCTCCAGCTCGGCGATGATCTCCATCGCCCGCACCTTGGGAGCCCCCGAGACCGTCCCTGCGGGGAAGGCGGCCGCCAGGGCGTCAAAGGCATCGCAATCGGAGCGCAACCGCCCGCGGACCGTGGAGACCAGGTGCATCACGTGGGAATAGCGTTCCACGGTCATAAACTCCTCCACCCGCACCGTCCCGTAGGCGCACACCCTCCCCAGATCGTTGCGGCCGAGATCCACCAGCATCACGTGCTCGGCCTGCTCCTTGGGATCCATCCGGAGCTCCGCCTCCAGCGCCTGATCCTCTTCTGCAGTCCGGCCCCGGGGCCGCGTCCCGGCGATCGGCCGGATCGTCGCCTCGCCATCCTCCACGCGCACCAGCATCTCCGGCGACGCGCCGATCAGGGCCAGATCCTCGCCGTTCCGCCCCAGGCCGGGCAGATGGAGGAAGAACAGATAGGGGGAAGGGTTCAGGCGGCGCAACGTCCGATAAATGGCAAAGGGCGAGACCGCGATCGGCCGGCTCCAGCGTCGGGCGAGGACGATCTGAAAAGCGTCCCCGGCCGCGATATAGGCTTTCGCCGCCCGCACCATGGCATGGAAGCGATCCGCATCGGTGTGCGCGCGCCATGGGGCGGCATCGCGTGACCGGCGAGCGGGAGCGGCGTCCGGCGGGGGAGGATTCTTCAGGCGTTGCAGAAGTTCGGCCAGACGATCCTCCGCTTCCTGCTCCCTTCCGGGCTCCGTCAGGCTGAACATGGAGAGGGTCTGGGTCACGTGATCAAAGGCCAGCAGGATCTCCACCTGCATCAGGATCGCGTCCGGGAACGCCAGGCCCGCATCGGGCGCGCGGGGCACCCGATCGAAGAAGGCCGCCATCTCATAGCTCAGGTAGCCGGCCAGCCCGCCGATGAAGCGCGGCCAGGGTTCCCCAGCGCGCTCCAGGGCCATCGCCGCCATGGCCTCCCGCCAGATGGCGAAGGGATGGATCCGGCGCAGATCGTAGACCCGGCGTCCCTGGACCCCGATCTCCTCCATTTGATCCCCATCCACGCGATAGATCGCCCGGGGCATCAGGCCAATGAAGGAATATCGGGCCAGGTAAGCGCCGCCCTCCACGCTTTCGAACAGGAACGAGGGGCCCTGAGGGCGCAGCGCCTGATACAGACGGATGGGCGTCCACAGATCAGCGGGCATCGTTCGGCAGACCACGCGCATCCGTGACGGGACGCGAACCGCGTTTTCCATGGAGAACCTCCGGTTTTAAACAGGACCGGTGCCGGGCGAATATAAAAAAGGCGCCCGTCCCTCGCTGAGGGACGGGCGCCTTTGAGGCCCCGTGGTGCCACCCTCCTGAGGCCGGCCTGCGCAGTCCTTTCAGGAAACAAAACACCCTCGCCCGTGAGGCGAGGGTGTTGGCGCTGGCCAGCCCCACTCTTTCGCGGGGACGGGATGGCTTTCCATCCGATCCCCTCCGCCCAGATAACGGTGGCGACTCCGGCCAGGACTACTATGGGCGAGATCCGCCCGGTTCGTCCGGCGACTCCCGGGCCCATTCAGCCCCGGCGTGCGCAGCGGGCTTCCACCTTCCCCCGCCTCTCTGGGCGCCGGCCCGAGGCCTACTCCTCCCGTTCATCGTCTTTCGAGAAGGCTTGATTTTGCATATAACTATACGCACTTCCCCCTGCTTTGTCAATTGGCGGTAAGGGCAGGGAGTGGACCCGCGCCCCCTACGAAACATCGCTCCCCTTCCTCCGGGGGAGCTCCGAAAACACCCCGTGACTTTAGAACTATCCCATAATGCTGGGAAGACAATAGGATGAAGTGGGAGCGTTCGACTGGCCGATGTGGCATAGTAGTATTAGAGTGTCGATCCACTTCGTCCGGGAGGACGGGTGCTTTCTCTCTCAGCCGTCTGGTTGCTGCTGATCGTGATGCTCATGGCCGGCCTGCTGATCAGTGGGGCGCTACGGCCGGATCTGGCTGCCCTGATCCTGGTCCTTGGGCTTTCCTTTAGCGGATTGCTCTCCCCGCAGGAGGCCTTCAGCGGGTTCAGCCGTTCCGCGGTCATCGCCCTCATCGCCCTCTTTATTCTCACCGCCGGCCTGAACCGAACAGGGGTCTCCCGGATCCTGGGCGAACGGCTGAGCCGATGGGCCGGGGATTCCCCGATGCGCCTCGTAGCCGGGATGACGTTGCTGACTGTCCTGCTCTCGCTCACCATGAACTCCGTGACCGCCGCCGCGGTGGTGATGCCCCTGGCCATGCAGGCCGCTCGACGGATCGGCATGGCTCCCTCCCGGATCCTGATCCCCATCGCATATGGTGCGCTGCTGGGAGGGATGCCCACCCTCTTTACCACGGCCAACCTCCTGCTGAGCGGGCTCCTGCGGGAAAGCCAGGGACGCTCCCTGACGATGCTGGACTTCTTCGTGGTGGGCCTGTTCCCGGCGGCCCTCGGTTTGCTGTGGGTGATCCTGGTCACCTGGCGGAATCTTCCGGAACGCTCCCCCGCCGGGCAACTGATGCGCCTCCACCGGTTGAACCGGGAACTGGCGGAGCTCTACGGCCTGAAGGATGGCCTGGTGGAGCTTCTGGTTGAGTCCTCCTCCCCTCTGTCCGGCGCTTCTTTGGGGGAAAGCGGCCTGGCCTCCCAATACCATCTCATGGTTGTGGGGATCCGGCGGCGGGGGCGATTGATCCTCTCCCCAGCCAGCTCCGAAACGTTGCAACCGGAGGATGTGCTCCTGGTGGCCGCCGGGCCTCCCGGGGAAGCGAACCTGGAGGAGGCGGTGCGGGCCCTGAGGCTTCGTAAACTCCCCCGCCCGGTGGCACCGGAGGTCCTGGAGGCCGGGGAGGCAGGGCTGATCGAAATCCTCCTCTCCCCCCACACCACCCTGATCGGCAAGACCCTGCGGGAGCTCCGGTTTCGGGAACGATACGGCCTGCAGGTCCTGGCCATCTGGCGGGAAGGGCGACCTATCCGGGCGGGGCTGGCCGATGAGCGCCTGCGCTTCGGGGATGCCCTCCTGGCCTACGGCCCCTGGGAACGCATCCGCATCCTCCAGGACGATCCGGAGTTCATCGTCCTGCAGACCAATGGGGAGCCCTTGCGGACCTCCCGTCGGATCCCAGCGATCGGGATCATGCTGGGGGTGATCCTGGCCTCCATCCTGACGACCCGTTCGGTCGCCGAGGTCACCATGGCCGGGGCGGTGCTGATGATCCTGGTCGGGTGCCTGACGATGGAGGAAGCCTATCGGGCGATCGAATGGCCGACCGTGTTCATGGTCGCGGGGCTGCTGCCGCTCTCCATCGCGGTCTCCCGCACCGGGGCGGCGGAGGGGCTGGGGGAACTGGTGCTTCGGTGGATCGGTGGAACCTCGCCCTGGATCGGGGTGCTGGTGTTCACCGGGGTGGCGGCGGCTTTGACGCAGGTGCTCTCCGCTTCCGTCACCGCCGTGGTCTGGGGGCCCATCGCGCTGCGGGCGGCGCCTGTCTTAGGGATCCCACCCCACTGGATGGGGCTGGCGGTGGCGCTGGCCACCTCCGCCGCCTTCCTCACGCCCATGGCTCATCCGGCCAACGCCCTGGTAATGGGGGCCGGCGGCTATCGGCCGAAGGATTTTCTGAAAGCCGGGCTGCCTTTGTGGATCCTCAGCATAGGAGCGATCACGGCGTCGACGGTGGTGTTCGGGCCGTGGCTTCCGCATTAACGGCAGGGACGCCCAGAGGGGTGTAATAGGGCTCCCCCGCGCACGCCCGGCATAACACCAGGCCATCCCGGACCACCTCCCGCCCGTCGTTAATCCCCTCGCCGCAGCGCGCGCAGAAGACCCGCCGCAACGGATGGCCGGGCAGATCTTCCGGGGGGATCGTCACCTGGACCCACTGGGCCCGGAACAGGTCCTCATCGGCCATGATCCGATATGCGTGACGCTGGGCGGCGGCTTTGCTCAGACCAGGAGGAGCCAGGTGGAGGGCTGTCTCCCGCGCGTCATCCCGGGCCACAATCCGCACCGCCCGGCCGGTCCGGGTATCCACAAAGGTGGCTGCCGCTTTCCCGTAATCGATATGCTTGAGGGTTCGCCGTCCCAGCCGGCATCCGGTCACGGTGGCGATGGCATCCGTGAGGCATCGATCGATCTCCACGTAGACGATCAGCCGACGCCGATCCCCGGGATCCTCCGGGTTCAACCCCAGCAGCCGGCATCCCAGCAGCGCCATGCGAACGCCCAGGATTTGACCGGGGCAGAGATGTCCATGGAAAGCTGCGGCTTCCTCCAACCACTCTTCCAGGGTACGCATCTCAGGCTCCGGGGAAGATGAAAGGCCGTGTCTTCCTATGAACGGATGATGCGAAGCGCCCGCGAGAGCCCCACCCTTCAGGAGGGCTTGTCCGACTTCGTCCCTGGCTTCTCCTCCTCTGAGGTCAGGCCCCGGCGGAACTCCCGAATGCTCTGCCCGAGCTCCCGGGCCAGATTGCTCAGGCGACCGGGCCCGAAGAGCAAAAGGGCGATCAGCAGGATGATGATCAGCTCAGTCGGTCCGAGGCGGAAGGGCATTGCAGCCTCCATTCTGTGTTTGGAGATAGAAAACTACGCCATCCGACCCCCACCACTTCGTGAAGGGAATCACAGATGTTGCGTTCCCATGATACTCTCTTTTCAGGGAAAGCAACAAATGAACACAGGCCGGAAGGGGATCCGAAATCCGCGTTCAATCCGGATACCCGTCCGGGTGGGCCTGCATCCAGCGCCACGCGCTGCGCACGATGTCCTGCAACGTGTATTGGGGAGTCCAGCCCAGATCCCGTCGGATGGCTTCCGGAGAAGCGACCAGCATCACCGGGTCCCCTGGCCGCCGGGGCGCCTCGACCGTCGGGATCGGATGTCCGGTCACCTCCCGGCACACCTCCAGGACCTCCCGCACCGTATATCCCACCCCCGTCCCGACGTTATAAATCATCGTCGGCCGGTCTGAAAGGGCCTCCAGCGCCAGAAGGTGCGCCCGGGCCAGATCCGCGACGTGAATGTAATCCCGTATGCACGTCCCATCACGGGTGGGGTAATCCGTCCCGTAGATCTCCACATATGGTCGACGGCCCAGCGCTACCGCCAGGATGTTCGGGATGAGATGGCTCTCCGGCCGGTGATCCTCCCCGCGGGTTGCCGTTGCCCCACCGGCGTTGAAATAACGCAGGGCGGCGTAGCGCAGGCCGCGGGTGCGATGCAGCCACATCAGGATCCGCTCGACGGTCGCCTTGGTCTCCCCATAAACGTTCACCGGCCCGATGGGGGAGGATTCCGTGAGCGGCTCAGGGGCAGGGGCGTAGACCGCGGCTGTGGAAGAGAACACCACCCGATCCACCCCCGCGGCCAGCAGCGCTTCCAGAAAAGTGATGGTATGGGCAACGTTGTTCCGAAAATACTTGAAGGGATCCTGCATGGACTCTCCGGCCTCGATGAAGGCGGCGAAGTGCATGGCCGCCTGACATGGCCATCGGCGCAGGGTTTCCACCACCCGTTCCCCATCCCCGATATCTCCCTGCACCAGGATGGCGCCTTCGGGGACCGCAGCGCGGAACCCATGGGACAGATTGTCATAGACCACGACTTCGTAGCCGGCGTCCAGCAGGAATTCCGCCACGATGCTACCGATGTAACCGGCTCCGCCGGCGACCAGGATGCGCATAGTGCTGTTCGACCCTCCGGATTCGTTTCGACTGTGGAAGTTGGGAGACGGGGCGACGAAGCTACCCGTCCCATCCTCCTAATCTTACCTCAAGCCCTCCGGATCGAAGGGGACCATGCCGGGGGAGTCCGTGAGACGCCGATTCACTTTTCGCGCTTCATCATCTTTTGCAATCCTGGCGGTGCCCGCCCAGGTTCAGCGTTTGCGGAAGGTTGAATTTCAATGCCCCATTTGAATTTTCGGACACTCTCTAAGGGGAGAAGGGGCCACGGCGATCGGCCTCATCGATTGGGATCCGGGAAGTGGAGGAAGATACGGTTGAGAGAACCGAGGGGGAGGGACGAGCCGGGACCAGACTGTGCCATGCCACAATCCCGTAACTGAGGGCATAACAGAGCAGGAAAGGCACCGCCCCATCGATATTGTGGTGCCATGCCTGCCAGGCCAGGAAAAGGGCGTAAAGCGCAAAGGCCCCTTCGATCCACCCCATGGGATCCGGTTCCAGTTCCCCATTCACCGCCCGTTCCCCCTTGGGCGTGCGCACGAACTCCGAGCGATAACCCAGGAGGGCTTCCAGAATGGCCCGGGTGTTGTTCAGGGTTAATCCGGTCCCCACCAGGAACAGCACAGGGATCGCCCCCAGACGCCGGGGCCAGTCCGGGTAAAGGGCCTGCTGGCTCAGGCCATACATCAACGGGATCGCCAGCAGCCCCAGGCCCAGGATCACCGTCCATTTCGGTCGTTCCGCCGGATGCTGCAACAGGGGACCCCAGAGGAGAAGCAACAGCACGCCCAGCAGGTTCGTGAAATATCCTCCCAGATGGAACGTGGCCATCAGGCGTTTCCACCAGGGCCAGCGGCTGCGCCAGATCCGCCCCACCAGCTTACAGAAGGTCTCCGTGGTCCCCTTCGCCCAGCGGAATTGCTGGCGCTTGAAGGCCGGAAGCGCGGGGGGGACTTCCCCGGGGACGGCCACGTCGGGGACGAACACCACCCGCCACCCGGCGAGCTGCGCCCGGTAACTGAGATCCAGATCCTCGGTTAATGTGTCGCTCTCCCAGCCTCCGGCCGCCTCAATCGCTTCTCGACGCCACACCCCGGCGGATCCGTTGAAGTTAACAGGCAGGCCTGCCGCGGAGCGGGCTGCCTGATCCACAACGAAGTGTGCATCCAGCATCAGGGCCTGGGCCCGGGTGATCCAGGAGACGTCGGCATTCAGGTGGCTCCAGCGGGCCTGGGCGGCCCCAACCGTGGGATCGGCCAGCAGCACCGGAATCATCCGCTTCAGGAAATCCGGCGGGGGGATGAAATCCGCGTCGAAGATCGCGATGAACTCCCCTCGCGCCCGCTGCAACCCATAGGCCAGCGCGCCGGCCTTGTAGCCGTTCCGGTTTGGCCGTCGCAGCAACTCGATGGGATACCCCAGGCTCTGATAGTAAGCCACCTGTCGCTGGACCAGCTGGGCGGTTTCATCCGTAGAATCATCCAGGACCTGGATCTCCAGACGATCCCGCGGGTAGTCCAGGGCGATGACGGCCTCCAGCAGACGTTCCACCACGCACCCCTCGTTATAAATCGGCAGCTGAACGGTCACGGAAGGCCAGGTTCTGGGCTCCACCCGCGGGATCGTCCGGCGTCGCCCCCACAGGCTCAGCCCGGTCAACACCAGCACATACAGCGCGTAGAGGAACAACAGGATGCTGATCCCCAGGCTGGCCATGGCCAGGATATTCATCGCTGTTCCTCCCGGAACCCCAGGAATCGATAAACCGGCACCACCTGAACCCCTCCCCGGACCGGGAAGACGGGCAACGCGCGCGCTTCAATGCGATCCCGCAATCGTTCGAACACCGCGCGGCTGATCATGATCTGTCCAGGCGGCGCAGCCTCCTGCAACCGACGGGCATAATTCACCACGCTGCCAACTACCGTATACGTCCAGTAATCCGGCGTCCCGATCGGGCCGATGATGGCCTCGCCGACGTGAACGCCGATCCGATAGCGCCGTCGCTGCTCCGGAGGAAGGGTGGCATGCAGACGGGCCAGTTCCTGCTGCATCCGCCATGCCGCCTGCAGGGCCCGATAGGTATGATCCGGGAGATCGAAGGGAGCGTTAAACCAGCCCAGCACCGCATCGCCCATGAACCGATCGACCACCCCACCTTCTCTTCGAATCGCCTCCCATGCCACCTGGAGATAGCGGTTCAGGAGGGGGATGAGATCGTCGAGAGGAGTCCGATCGCACAGGTCCGAGAAGCCCTGGAGATCCGCGAATAGCACGGTGACCTCCCGTCGGATCCCTCCCGCAAGCCAGGGATCCGGACGCCGGGTCAGATGGGCCCTCAGATGGGGATCCAGCAGATGATCCAGAATGGCCTGTTCGTGTTGGATCTGGGCTCGCAAATCATTTAGGAGCTCGCGGCTGGCTTCCAGAGCCGCCAGCAGCGAGTCCTGCTCATCCGGATTTGCAGCCTCCGATCGTTCCCCGGAAACTTCCCGCCTGATCCGTTCGAGCTGCTCTCTGAGAAGATCCAGAAATCGGCTGATTTGTGAAGGGCGCTCCACAGGTTCCATGTGCTCCATCCCAATCCCATCGATGATTGGGATTTGAGGCGCCGGGCCGCAGGTCCTCGGCCCTGTGCCTGGAAGAGATCCTTTGCCCCCGCGGCCCTTTGGGCCGCAGGAAGGAAGATCATAACTTCCTGGACTCGGGGAGGCCGCCGGAGAGCCTCCTACGATTCACGGTCGATCCCCCCTCCCGAGCGATGGGCTCCGAACGAGAACCCCAGGCGAGATCCATAGACCCGGCGGCGGATCCCTCCCAGATAGGGGGCCAGAGCTTGCCGGAGCCGCCATCGAAGCCCATAGATCAGGAGTCGAAGCAACCACCCCTGGGGCGGCGGGAGCGCCCGGGATCGACGCCCCCCAAACCGGACGGCGCTGTAGCGTTCCGCCACCCGCTCCAGCGCTTCGGCGATCTCCGGAACCAGGCTTCCCAAATAGTAGGCACGCTCCATCGGCGTCCAGGAGGATGGGAAGCGGATCCCCAACAACCACGCCGCCCGGTTCATCCAGAGGTAATCGCGAGCAGCCGGGGAGAGCCAGCGCAATCGGCGACGATCCCGGATCCAGAAGGCCAGGCCCAGTAACCCCAGCGCTCCTATGAAGCCCGCGGTGATCGGCCCCACCGGGAAGTGAGGGGTTTGAGGCAGCGGAAGAGCCTCCCCCGGCTGGATATCGAAATCCTCTGCCAGCAGGTTCCGACGGGTCGGCGTCGGCCGGGGCGTCCCGGGGGTCGCATCTGTCTGCCCAGGAGCTGGCGGTGTCGGCGTCGAGGTAAGCGGACGCTGCGGGCGCAGAATCGGAGGCTGGGCAGCCGTGGGCTCGAATTCCACCCAGCCGAAGCCTGGGAAGTAGATCTCCACCCAGGTATGGGCGTCCCGCTGGCGGACCCGATAGCGGCCGTCGGGCATCCACTCCCCCTGCGCGTAGCCGCTGACCACGCGGGCGGGGATGCCCAGGGCCCGCCATCACCGCCATCGCCGACGCGTAGTAATCACAGTAGCCCTGGCGGATATCAAAGAGCACATATACGACGCCGTCGCGGCCCGGCGGCGGTGCCGGGATGTTCTCGTTGTAGCGGATGTTGCGGCGCAGCCAGGCCTCCAGCGCCGCGGCCTTATCGTAAGGGTTGTCATAGCCCGCAGTGATCCGCTCCGCCAGGCGGCGGATACGGGGATCCAGGTTCGCGGGCAATTGCAGATACCGCTGCACCCATTCCGGATAAACCGTCCCCGCCTGCCGCAGGCTCTCGATATCGGGAACCGGGACCAGGGAGATCACCTCGTAGGTCTGCTGGGCGCCGAAGGGCCGCGGGCTACGGATCATCATCAGATCGTGGGCCTGAGGAGTGAAACGCCCCTGAACGATGGAGGGCAGGCTCACGGCGATAGGGTGCTGGGCAGCGAAGATCAGGGTGTTGCCGGGGAGATAAACGGTGAACGTCTGGGTGACCACCGCCCGGCCCTCCCACAGGGGGCGTGCCGTCAACGCGGTCATCGGCGCGCGGCTCTGTTCGTCTTCTCCGGAGGAAAGCCAGCCGTTGGGGGTGTAAACATCGTAAACCACACCCCGCCAGTAGCGGGCGGGCCCCTGGGCCTTCACATCCATCACCGGCGTATCACTCAGCCGCCGCGGGCCGCCGAAGGGAAGGGTGCGGCCCAGCGGGCTGACATAGGCCGGGCGCTGGGAACGCAACGAGCTGAATAACCGGTTGAAGGTCTCCTGGCCCCGGCGTAACGGCCGGCTCACCTCGCTCCAGGCGCGGGAAACCGTCTCGCTGGGTCCGGCGGCCGGGAGCAGCCACGCCAGAGCCAGGGTCAGCCCGGCCACCACCAGCCCCGCCCGCAGGATGTCCACCCCCAGATCTGGAACGAACCATACCCGCTCCAGCCGCCAGCGGTAGCTCTGTTCCTCGTAGTGGACGGTGACCAGCCAGAGCAATGCGCCCAGGAGGTAGGTGATCAGGAAGAGCGTGAGGGGGCGAGGACCCAGATAGTAATAAGCGTTGATGAACGTGATCAGGCCGGCCGGCAGCAACGCCCGCCACGCTCGGATTGTGCGAAAGGAATACCAGGCGCTGGCGCTGGCTGCCAGCCAGACCAGGGCCCCCATCAGGACCACAAAGGGAAGGGGGTCGCTGCCGCGGCCGCCCCGCGCCGCTTCCATCACCCAGACGGTGAGGCGATAGCCCAGCCACTGAAGCTTCAGCGACCAGGTCGGCGCCTGGATGAGGCGGGCGCTGAGGTATCCCACCCAGACCGCTCCGTAGCCCAGATTCAGCACCAGCGCCATGGGCCCGGAGAAGCGGCGGATCGCCAGGAGCCACCCGATGAAGAGGCCGCCCAGGGCCACTGTCGGAAGGATCTCCAGGCCATCCGCCCACCCGGCCAGCGTCACGGTCCACGCAGCCGAGCCGTTGATCAGCAACAGCAGGAACAACATCCATAGCGTCCCCAGCACCCCGCGCGAGGCGGCCGGCGCTACCGGGAACGCCCTCGGGACTCCTACCTGGCTTTCTCCCACCATTGGCTCAGCTCCTTTTCCGAGACCCGGGACGTGAGGTCCAGACTCAGCGGCGTGACCGAGACGACATGATCCACGACCAGCGCGTAGATGTCTGAATCGGGCTCCAGATGCTCGAAGTCGATCTCCACCCGATATCCCAGTGGCCCGGGATCCGTGGGGCGACGGCGCATCGGCCGCACCGGGACGAAATAACGCTGACGGGACTGACGGGTCCACCGCCAGGGCGTCTCCGGAGTTGCATCGGCCGGAACATCGATTTTGAGCACATCGACATCAAAGGGCAACCCCTGCCGGAGGACCGCCCCGGCGAACAAACATGTGAAGTAAGCGGCGGCGCGGAAATCGATCTCCTCAGAATACCCCAGGTGGTGCTCCACCGGCGTCTGCAGGGAGACCGCCAGGGCCGGGATGCCGAAGCTGGCCGCCTCCAGGGCAGCCCCTACGGTGCCCGAGATAGTCACCCCGGACCCCACGTTCTCCCCATAATTGATGCCGGAGACCACCAGATCCGGGGGGCGCGGCAGGATCTCCAGGATCGCATGATCCACCACCTGGGCCGGCGTCCCCTCCACCGCATAGGCCCGGATCACCGTCCCGTTCACCATCAGGGTCTCCGGATAAATCCGCCCTTCCGAGGTGGCGGGCATACAACGACCGGCCCCGGACCACTGATCCACAGGAGCCACCACCACGACCTGCCCCAGCGTCCGCAGAGCGGCAGCCGCCGCCCGCAACCCGGGCGATCGGATCCCATCGTCGTTGGTCACCAGGATGAGCGGCACAGCGTCCTCCGGAAGACGGCCTCCGCGATCCGATCGGCGATCCGCCGCAGGATCCCATCCGGCACCCCTTCCGGAACGATGGACTGTGGACGGGTGTCGATGGGATCGTTGACGTAATCGATGCAGAGAAAACGCCCTTCTTCATCCAGGGCGATCTCGCTGGAGAACAGATGCAGGCCGCATACCTCGGCGATCCGATGGCCCAGAACCCAGAGGGGATGCAATCCGAAGGCCTCCCGCTCCGCATCCGTAACCGGCGCGTAGCGATGGGTCCCGGGATCCCACCAGCATGGGAACACCGTGTCGACGGCGTAAAGCACCCGAAACCACGCCGGTCGCCCTCCGAGCGCGCGCGGACGCACATACTGCTGGAGCAGGAACGGCTGATCCGGGAAGGCCACCCGGATGGCCGCCAGATCCTCCGGACCCGTGACCCGTTGCACGCCTTCCCCGCCGCCCCCGAAGGCCGGCTTGGCGATCAGCAGGCCGTCGGCCTCCCCCGGCCATTCCACCTCGGGCTGTTCCTCCCATGCGGGAAGCGTGAACGTCGGTGGGGTGGGCAGCCCGGCGGCCACAAAGCGCCGATGCATGGCCACCTTGTCCCACGCCGCCCGGGCCCGCTCGGTCGGATTCAGGCGGAAGACACCGGCCGCACGAGCCCAATCGACCAGGGCCTCGAAGTCCTCATCCCAATCGGAGGCCCGGTCGAGAAAGGCCCGACAGGCCCACTCACCCCTCCGGGCTCGCTCCAGGATCCCCGGGAGATCCTCCGGAGTGATGTCCATCATCGAAAGGCCGCGACGCACACAGGCCTCCCGGATCATCTCCACAAACGGCTGATCGCAATCCCAGTTCCAGGCGACCGCCAGATCCACGATCTCCACATGGACTTCGCTCTCAATTCGCATTTCCTCTCTTCACATTTTCCGCACGGGCGTTGTATCCGTGAATCTCATCATTTCCCTCGGCCCTTTCATCATAGCATAAGATCGGAGATTTTCTCCATGAGATGAAATGCCTGCTGGACACCCCCCGATACAGGGATTTCAGGCCGTGCTGAGGATCTCTGGGGCAAGACCACAGCCAGAACGAACGCAGGGCCTGTTGCCTTGTTTCGATGGAAAGGCTTTCAGGGGTAAATTGAAGGTTTGGGGGTGGACGAGGTCGCCAGAGGTGGCCCCGCCCACTCCCAAAGCCCTGGATAAGAGGGGTCGGCGAATTTGTCCAGAGTGCTCCCTCCAGATTTGATTTTTGGTTTTGGTCCCCTGGAATCTCTTTTCTCCCCCCTCCCCACGGCCCAAGGGGCCGTGGGGAGGGGGGAGAAAGGGGGGTGGGGCCATTGGCCCACACCCTCTTATATCCTCAAAACAAATCTGGACGAAGCAAGAGTCCAATGTTGCAAACTGGGGGCTTTGTTTACCTCCTCTCCACGCCGCGAAGCGAAGTGGAGAGGAGGGGGACAAACGCCGAACCCGAGCAGGCACCGTCAGGATCGCAATAGAGCAATCTCCCTTAGTCCTGTAAAATGAAGAAGGAGCTCTGATACGAGGGAACCCAATGCGACGCGTGATCTTCTGGCTTTATGGCTTTCTGGTGGGAGGGCTGATAGGGGCCGGCTTGATCCTGCTGTTTACCCCCCAATCAGGCGCAGACTTGCGCGAAAAGATCCGGACCCGATGGCACCAGATCCTGGAGGAAGGGCGTCAGGCGGCCGCCCAGCATCGGGCGGAGCTGGAACGGGAGCTGGCGATGCTGATCCGTCGGACCCCACCCGGGCCATCGTTGTGAAGAGCGGGATAGGGGGGCACACCGAAAGCGTGCTCCCATATCCCTCAAAATTCCTAAGGCCACGGCCACCACCACGGCGTCGGCGCCGTCTCCACCTTCACCTCTGAGCCGCTCCTCACGGTGAGCGCGGGCCAGAAGGCCGTCCAATACGGTCGAGCAGGATCGATCGGCGTCGGCCAGATATCCCGTTCATCTCCTCCCACCGGGATCTCCGCATGGAGGGGCCAGCCCAGGATCCGCAGGGGGGCGGCATGAGCTTTCCCCCATTCCCAGATCGTGTGCAGGTCCCCATAGCGTCGCCCGATCCAGACCAGCGCCTGCCGGTAGGCTTCCTGCAGAATGGGCTCCCGGCCCTCCCCCTGGGCCAGCCATGCGGTCAGAACCGTCTCCGCGGGCCGCCGGGCGAGCAGGCGCCGCAGGCCTTCTTCCCCAAGCTCAGCCTGCAGCGCGGCCCGGAGGACCTCCCCCCGCCATACGGCGTAGACCAGGGCGGAGGCGCTTCTCGCTTCCATATCCCCTTCCCAGCGTCGGAGCATCCCGTGCACCCGCCGCTGCAACCAGTCCTGCGGCGGCAACCCCAGCAGCACCTCCCGATGGCTCGCCCGGGCAACCGAACAGGAAGGCCAGTCTCTGGATGCGGCGGTCCAGATCCAGAGAGGAGACGATCCCTCCCCCGCCAGGATCACACCTACCAGCTCCTCCAGGCGCTCCAGGGGATCCCCTGAGCCCGGCTCTGGCTGCAACCAGCGCCCGTCGGATGAGGTGAGACGCGCGAGGGCACCCGGGATCCCGGGCCAGCGCAGGCGCAGCTCCTCCCCGATCCACTCCGCGCGCCAGGGGAGCGGGAGAACCGGCGCGGCCATCGCGTGGAGGCGAAACCCGGTTCCCTCCCAGCAGCCCCGAAAGAGGCCGATCTCCGGGGCGGCGCCAGCGGTAGCCCAGATCCGCCATGCGGTTTCCCGCATGGAAGCGCTGGAGACCGGCACCGCGGACACCCAGCGGGGATCGGTCAGGGAGGCCCGGAGGGGATCCGGTAGAGACGAGATCGCAACGGAGATCTCCGCTTCCATCCAGCCCGGGTGGGCCAGGGCCAGACCCACGGCGACCGCGATGCTATCCTGCGGACGCCAGGGCCGTGCGAGGGGATCCGGACGGGGAAGGCGGCGGTTCCAGGGGAGGCCCTGTCCCCAGGCGGCATTGACTCCGTCCGCATAAGCGGACAGCCGGGCCCGGGTCGCTTCATCCAGGCGATCCCAGGCTGTCTGGATCAGGGTGGGGAGACTTGTCCTCTGGACCCATCCGTCGGCCGGCGCGGCCTCCGGCCCGATCAGGGCCTGTAGTCTCCCATACGCCGCCGCCCGCCGGAAGATCAACAGCGGGGCCGCATCCAGCCCATCCAGCACCCCCTCCGCGAACGCCATGTCCAGCGGCGAGGAGGCCTCGATGCGCCATTGCGCCGGCCCGATCCGATGCAGCGAGATCTGGCCCTCCGGCCCCTGGAAAGCGAGGATCGTCGGTGGGGCAACCCGGGCCCATCCCCAGCGCGCAAGCCCCCCGAGGATCAGTCCTGCCGTGGAGAGCAGGAGGAGCACACTCGACAGAAAACGTCGGCTCATCGCGAGTTCGGCCAGCGCGCGGTCTGATGGCGAACCTGGAAATTGGGGGGAACGCTTCACCCCGGTCTGAGGAAGCTCACGGGGCACGGCCCAGCGTGACGGAAACCGTTTGCTCCGTCCCCTCCCGGATGATCGTCAGACGCACGGTATCACCCGGGCGGTGACGCCGGATAGAGTCCGGAAGAGGATGGTCGGCGTTCACCGGTTCACCATCCAGCGCGACGATGCGGTCCCCCGGGCGCAGGCCGGCTTTGTCTGCAGGGCTGTTCGGAACCACCTGGAGGATACGGGCTCCATCCGTCTCGTGGGCGACTACCACTCCCAGCCAGGGGGTTGCTGAAGCAGGTGCAGGGGTTGAAGAAACACCCCCTGCGCCCCGCCCGATGAGGTAACCCACCAGGCCTCCGGTCGCCAGGCCCGCACACCCGCAGGCCAGCCCGACCAGCACCAGCGCCAGAATCCACAGCCACAACCGCCGCTGATCTCCGTTCATGTTCATCGCTCCACCCGTTCGATCGCCGCGCCCAGGGCCCGCAACTTCCCATCCAGATCCTCATAACCCCGGTCGATCTGAACGATATTGCGGATCACGCTGGTCCCCTCCGCGCAGAGGGCCGCGATCACCAGCGCCATCCCCGCCCGGATGTCCGGGCTCTCCAATCGCTCCCCGTGCAGTGGGGAAGGGCCATGGACCAGACAGCGATGAGGATCGCAAAGGACGATGCGGGCGCCCATGGCGATCAGCTTGTCCACAAAATAGAGGCGGCTCTCAAACATCTTCTCGTGGAAGAGGACGGGGCCCGTCGCCTGGGTGGCGGCCACAATCGCGATGCTCATCAGATCCGCCGGGAACCCCGGCCATGGCGCGTCCTCGATCTTCGGGATGTGTCCACCGATGTCGGGCACTACCTGAAGCGATTGCTCCGGCGGCACGTAGATATCTTCCCCGTGCACCTCGAAGTGAATCCCCAGGCGCCGGTAAACCAGCTGCACCATGCGCAGATGGTGCGGAACCGCGCGCCGGATCCAGACCCCATCGCCGACCAGAGCGGCCAGACCGATGAAAGATCCCACCTCGATGTGATCGGATTCGATCTCCCACTCCCCGCCTCCCAGGCGATCCACCCCATGGATCACCAGGGTGTTGGAACCGATCCCCTCAATACGGGCGCCCATCCGGTTGAGGAAATGGCAGAGCGCCTGGACATGGGGTTCAGAGGCGGCGTTGCGCAGGACCGTGGTGCCTCGGGCCAGGGCCGCTGCCATCACTGCGTTCTCCGTCGCCGTCACGCTGGCCTCGTCCAGCAGGATGTCCGCTCCGGCCAACCGGCTCCTCGAGCGGATCCGGAAAATCCGATTCACCTCATAACAGGCCCCCAGGGCCTCGAAGGCCAGAAAGTGCGTATCCAGGCGCCGACGGCCGATGACATCCCCGCCGGGCGGCGGCATCTCCACCTCGCCGAAGCGGGCCAGCAGCGGGCCTGCCAGGAGGATGCTGGCCCGGATGTCCCGACAGAGCTCGGGGTTTAAGGGGCGTGGGCGCGCCCCGCGGGTATCAATGCGCAGCGTATGGGGGTCCAGCTCCTCGATGGTCGCCCCCAGCTCGCTCAGTAGCTGCAAGAGGATATGCACGTCCCGGATCCGGGGCACATTGCGCAGGACGACCGGTTCATCGGCCAGCAAGGTGGCGGCGATCAGGGGAAGGGCGGCGTTCTTGTTGCCGCCCGGTCGCACCTCCCCCCGAAGCCGTCGTCCTCCCTCGATGATAAAGCAGGCTTCGCGAGCCATTGTGTTCCTCGCTCTTGAGGAAGATTTTCTGTGTAGAGCGGGCCACGTAAGCGGCCCGCCCCACACAGAAATCTCAGAACCACCTCTGTTCGCGACAGAGCAAACCCAACCGGCTATCGGATTGGGCTCTGGACCCGGGTGATCCAGCGACGCAAAGCCTCTCCACCGGAATGAACGCTTTCTTCACTCCAGGGCCAGGAGGCGCACCCGCACCACCACGGGATCTCCCCGACGGGCCTCCAGGGCCGCCGCCGCGCATCCGTTGACCAGGCCGATCTCCAGGAAACCGGAGCTCCCCGGATAAGCGATGAACTCGCCGGGTTCCCCCTCCGCAAAGGTATGAACGATCCCCTGGAGCACCCGATCCCCGATCTCCACCCGGGCCTCCTTCGCCCGGAAGACCACCGGGAAGCGCCGGGCGAGGGGCCCGAAAGCCGGCTCCAGGGTCAGCGTGGCCCCCTGCCACCGGAGCCGCCCGATGCTGGTCACCAGGTTGCCGAAACGATCCGCATGGAGGATTTCCCCCACGATGCGTTCCTCCTCCAGCTCCAGGCGGGGCGGGGGCAGACGGACCGGATCCGCCACCGGCGGGCCGAAGGCCACGGGCGGAACCCCCCGGGCCAGGTAAGCCGCCGCTGGAGCGAAGACATCCCGGCCGTGGAACGTATAGCTGACCTGGGGGAGCCGGTAAGCGGGCTCCTCGATTGAATAGCAACGGGCCTCCGGATGGTTGTCCAGGACGAAGCTGAACAGTCCGTTGTCCGGCCCGACGAAGAGCGCGCGCTCCGTCTCCACGATCAACGCGCGCCGTGCGCTGCCTACCCCTGGATCCACCACCGCCACATGGATCGTGCCCGGCGGGAAATAGGGCGCCGCCTCCGCGACCACAAAGGCCGCGCGTCGGATATCCTGAGGCGGGATGTGATGACTCAGATCCACCAGCCGGACCTCCGGGGCGATGGAGAGGATCACCCCCTTCATCGTCCCCACATAGCCATCCTCATCCCCGAAATCCGTCGTTAACGTAATGATCCGCATTCGCGATCCTCCAGCCCTCACGGCTTTGTAGCCATCTCGGGCTTCGGACAGCCGGATTCCGGTAGCGATCGCCAGCTGCCTCTCCTCTTATGCGCTGCCAGGCGGCGCAGGGAGGGAGGAACATCTCCACCGCCCTTCAATCGAACCGAGTCCTGAGCGCCGGAGATGGAAGGGCGACCTTCGGCCGTGGATATATTTTAGACTCGCCGTGTGATCCCGAGACGGATCGTCTCGCCTTCCCTCATCCCTCCTCTCTCTGGCCCTTCCCATCACCAGGAGGAGTTCTCTGTTGTAAACAGGGGTTGTCGTCCCAGCTCATAGTGATAACCCTTTGATTCCACGGCGAGTCTATTCTACTGCTTCGTTCAGATTTGTTTTGAGGATATAAGAGGGTGTGGGCCGATGGCCCTACCCCCCTTTCTCCCCCCTCCCCACGGCCCAAAGGGCCGTTGGGGAGGGGGGAGAAAAGAGATTCCAGGGGACCAAAACCAAAAATCAAATCTGGAGGAAGCACTACAAAGGATGGCAAACGCGGGTTGCAAATTGCGCCAGGCTTTTGCCGCCGATTCTCATCGAGGGGAGCCACCCGACCTCCGGACTTCCTCCTGGACCCATCGGATCGAGCCGGCATGGTGGATTTGCGACAGTATACAAATGGAACGGGTGGAGGGATTCCCTGAGAGGTAAGAGACATGTGAAGAGCGGATCATGTCTGACGGTTGATCCAGGCAGAAGGCCCCCACGGGAGCAAAAGCGGGCATTCTCATTCTCCCTCCGGAGATGGGGGGGCCAGCTCCATACAACTTCTTACCAGCACCCAGGAGGGAGGCCACCGAACGCTCAGATGAAAAAGCCCTGCCTCCCAGGTGCCACAGTTGCCTTTCCTTAAGATTTCATTTACAATAAAAGTAGCCCGGCCATGTGCGTGAGGTCGTGCTCAGCGGCTTGCGCCAACACCCTTTTAAGAGGGGGCCGGACTCTGGTCCGGGGACGCGTTAGACGGCCTGCGCGCGGGGCACGTCAAGGCGGCAACCGGCAGGAGGCCCCCACCTGAGCGAGAGGGTGCATAAGCCCGGCGGCCCACGGCATGGCGGGGCTTTTTGTTTTAGGAGTTACGCAGTTTGGGGCTCGCAAGAAGAGGTAGAATGGCCCCACCCCCTATTTTGGGGGGAATCGCGCGCCGAAGGCGCGCGATTCCCCCCAAAACCCCCAGGAGAAAACCAACTGCGTAACTCCTATTGTTATCAGGATGCGTTGTCGGGAAGATGAATTCCACGGACGAGAGGATTGAGGAGAAGGCACATATTCAGGAAATATGGGCCTCCAGCCAATCCGCAAGCGCCCAGCGTCGCTCCGTCACTTCGTCCAGTTGCTGGGCGAGGGCCAGCGCTCGAACCCGCAGGCCTGCGGCCTCTTCACCGACCCCGATTGCATCCACAGCCAGTGACCACCAGCCCAGGATCGCCCGGGCCAGAATTCGAATGGCCTCATAGGAGGGTTGCGGGGAGCTTTCCTCCAGGTAGTTCAGCGCCGCTTCCGCCGTCGCCTGAACGGAAGTCCCCTCGGGACCGGCCGCTCGCGCCCGCGCCCACAGGTTAAAGACGTCCAGCCAGCTCAGCAGACCTTGAGCGGAATGGATCTCTTTTAACGCGTCCAGTAGTTCCATTGCGGATCCTTTTGGGGAACCGGACCTGACTATCGCTTCGACGACTGGCTCTCCGTGCTGGCCTCCTCCTCGTCTTCCCAGCTGATGATCCACACGCAGAGCCCGGCCAGCACAATGGTCGCGATCACCAGGGCCAGGAGCTGCGAGGGGGTCAGCCCTACATCGCGGGCGGACCACAGGAGGATCGCCACCATCCCGATCGCCAGGGCGATCCACGCCGTCAGGCGAGGATGTCGCTCTGCGAATCCTTTAATCGTTGCCCACATCGCACGCTACCTCCTGAGGGGGGATCGGATGGACCCCATTAAATCGGCTGTGTGACACGCTCGGCGCGAATCTGCTTGATCAGCGCCACGCGGCCAAAGGCATCGAATTCATGGGCGGCCTCTCGCCATGGTTCCGAGAGGCTCTCCTCCGGCCACCGGGTATACCCCAGGCCGATGTAAAAGGCAAGGGCCTCGGAGGACATCTCCGGGGAGACATAAATCATACATGCTTCGCATTCCAGACGGCGCGCCTCTTCTTCAACGGCTTCTATCAGCTGGCGGCCGACGGTGGGTCGAAGATTGAGGGGGTGGACCACGAAATCCAGGATCCGGGCCACCAGGTTCTCCACCCGCCAGCTGACCAGTCCCACCAGTTCCCGCTCCGGGCTGAAGGCCAGCAGCATCCCTCGTTCCGCCATGCGGTCGAACACGTCATCCGGGGAGGGATCCAGACGTCCCCGTGTGGCCCGGCGGATCAGATCCCGGATCCCGTCGACATCCGCGGGACGAGCTCGCCGGATGGTGACTTTCATGATCCCCCCGAATCATAGGGTTACTGCGTTATTATAGCGTAGAGTTTCTCAGAGGCGAGAAGCTGCCTTCGAAGGCCTTCCCGGCCCTGAAAATAATCTCCCCCTGCTCGGAATAAGGAGCGCATCGCTCATCCTGCCAGAGCTTTTCAGCAACCATACCGTTCGGGTCAGGCGGATCGCCCCACTCCTCGGGATCCCCCCCTGGCCCTTCGGACCGTGGGGAGGGGGATGAATGTTGACCTCCACGGGAATGCTCAGAATGAAAAAGCCCTGTTACCCTGCCGTCCCTGGTTCCACCCATTTCCGCCATGCCTGCTCGACCTGACGGCGGGTGGCCTCCAGATCGCCGCTGTTATCGATCACCACATCCGCCCGCCGGATCTTCTCCTCCTGAGGGGGTTGAGCGCGGATCCGAACGCGCGCTTCCTCCTCCGTGAGGCCCCGCTCCTTCATCAGGCGGCGGACCTGTTCGGATTCGGGACAGGTAACCACCCATAAGGTATCGCAGGCCCGGGCGAAATCGGATTCGATCAATTTGATCGCCTCGATCACAATCGCGGGCGCCTCCGGGCAGGCCTGAATACGCTGCTGGATCTCGACCAGCACCGCCGGGTGGACGATCGCTTCCAGATCCCGCAGGGCGATGGGATCCCGGAAAACGATCTCTCCGAGGCGCCGGCGGTCGATCTCTTCATCCGGCCCCAGGATATCCGCTCCGAAGCGGCGGAGGATCTCCTCATAAGCGGGGGTCCCTTTCCGGATCACCTCATGAGCGATCGCGTCGGCATCGATGACATAGGCCCCTTTCTCGGCCAGCATACGGGCCACGGTGCTCTTCCCGCAGGCGATGTTCCCGGTCAGGCCGATCAAAACCGGCCGCTTCCCCATCCGAGGCTCCACCGTGTTCAGCCAGGATCAAAGGAACGACCTTTGGGGGTCTGGGGAACATGCCAGAGCGTGCCCTCCAGACCCCTGATGCCCGGCTATCATTTACATAGGACTTACGCAGTTGACCTCTGACCAAGGGGAGTTGAGGGGCCCCTCCCCCCTTTATCCCCCCTCCCCGCAGCCCGAAGGGCTGCGGGGAGGGGGGAAGAATTATTTTTGGGGGCTGAGGCGGGCGCCGAAGGCGCCCGCCTCAGCCCCCAAAACCCGAGGAAGAGGGCCAACTGCGTAACTCCTATTACATTTAGGAGTTACACAGTTGGGTCTCTCCTGTTCCATCGAAGGCTGGAGGGGTAGGGTCCTTCCACCTCTTCTAACGGACCCCGAACGGCGTAACGTCCAACACGGCATCATGATAACCCAATCAAGGCCGGGCCGAAGGTCCCTAACAGGGCTTTTCAACTCCTGGGGGTTTGGGGGAGTTGCGCGCCGAAGGCGCGCGACTTCCCCAAAAATAGGGGGTGGGGCCATTCTACCTCTTCTCGCGAGCCCCGAACTGCGTAACTCCTATAAAGGGTTCTGCGCAGGGGCGGATGTAGCCTTCGGAGGTGGATTGGAGCGCCTGCCCAAATCCCGCTAAACTTGGGGATGGGGGAGCAATGAGCAGATCCCTTAGGATGGAGCGGCCAGCGCATGGGCTGGTCGTCCCTTTTTGTGTTCCTGCTGCGTTTTCGCTGGCTGTAGGCCGCTGAAAGCGGTCCGCACCCAGCGGGAAAACCGATTCCTCCCCGTGTGGCAAGGCCCGATGGGGAAGGGAGCGGGATAGGGGCTTCTCTCCGCCGCATGATGCTGCATCCAGACGCTTCGGCGTGATCACCCATTTGTTCACTGGAGGGGAAAATCGATGTGGAAAGCCTACTATACCCCGACGTCGCTGAAGGAAGCCCTGAGCCTGCTGGCGGAGCACGGCAACCGGGCGCGGATCATCGCCGGCGGCACCGATCTCATCCTGGAACTCGAACGCGGCCAGCGCCCCGGTGTGGAGATCCTGATCGATATCACCCGCATCCCGGGCCTGGATACGATCACCATGGGTCCGGATGGACGCCTGCACCTGGGGCCCCTGGTCACCCATCATCAGGTGGTCGCCTCCCCCCTCTGCCGGGAGCGGGCTTTCCCCCTGGCTCGGGCCTGCTATGAAGTGGGGTCTCCGCAGATCCGGAATCGGGGCACGGTGGCTGGCAATCTGATCACCGCCTCGCCAGCGAATGACACCATTGTGCCCCTGTGGGCCCTGGATGCCACCGTGACCCTCCAGAGCATACGGGGCCAGCGCACCCTCTCCTTCGAGGAGTTTTATCAGGGGGTTCGTCGAACCGCCATGGCCCCCGATGAGATGCTGGTGGATATCGCGTTTGAGCCCCTGAAGCCCAACGAGCGAGGGACCTTCCTCAAACTCGGGCTGCGCCGATTCCAGGCGATTTCTGTGGTCAGCGTCGCCGCCGTGGTGGCTCTGGAGGGGGATCGGGTGGTCCGGGCCCGGATCGCCCTGGGAGCGGTAGCGCCAACTATCGTTCGGGCCCGAGAGGCGGAGACGTTCTTGCAGGGGCAGCGCCTGACGGATGAAGGGATCGCACGGGCAGGGGAACTGGCCCGGGCCGCAGCCCGTCCGATTGACGACATCCGCGCGCCCGCCTGGTATCGTGCGGAGATGGTCCGGGTGCTCACCATGCGGGCGCTGCGCCAGCTGCGGGATGGAACCGAGCGGATGGGCTTCCCGGCGCGCCCGGTGCTGCTCTGGAGGCGTCGGGATGGCCGCGCCCCCTCCTGGGTTCAGGTTCCCCCGGAGCTGGCCACATGGAACGGCCGGGTTCGTCATCAGGCGGACGGCCCGGAGCCGATCATCACCACGGTGAACGGACGCCGCTATGTAGTGCATGGGGCCAGCGATAAGACGCTCCTGCGCATGTTGCGGGAAGATCTTCACCTCACCGGCACGAAGGAGGGATGCGCGGAGGGAGAGTGCGGGGCCTGTACCGTGATCCTGGACGGCATGGCCGTGATGTCCTGTCTGGTCCCGGCGCCTCGGGCGCACGGGGCGGAGATCGTAACGGTGGAAGGGGTCCGCTCAGGGGATGCGCTTCATCCGCTTCAGAGGGCCTTCATTCGTCAGGGGGCTGTGCAGTGCGGATACTGCACCCCGGGCTTTATCGTGTCCGGGGTCGTGTTGTTGGAGGAGGTCCCCCGGCCGACCCTCGAAGAGATCCGGCAGGCCTTCGCGGGCAATCTCTGCCGGTGCACGGGCTATTACAGCATCATTCGGGCGGTGGAAGAGGCCGCCGGCGGGCTGGGATCAGGGGCCCCTGAGTAAGGAAGAACTCTTCCTGCGAGCATTTGTGAAGCCGGGCAGGGCTTCAGCAGGAAGATCCGCATGCCTTCTGGTACGATCTGGCGAGCCTTCCAGCGGAGGAATCGATCTATGGCGATTGGGATCTCAATTCCGCGGATCGATGCGGAGGGAAAGGTCACCGGTCAGACCCCCTATCCAGGGGATCTGGATCTGCCGGGGCAGCTTTACCTGAAGGTGAAGTGGGCTGGCCGGGCTCCTGCCCGGATCCGTCGGATCGATACGAGCCGGGCGGAGGCGTTGCCCGGCGTGGTAGCCGTGTTCACAGCAAAGGATGTGCCGGTGAATGAATACGGTCTGATCCACTTCGATCAGCCGGTGATCTGCGGCCCGGGGAGCAAGCCCGGCGCCGATGTGGTTCGCTACGAGGGGGATGTGGTGGCCCTGGTGGCGGCGGAGAGCGAGAAGATCGCCGCGAAGGCGGTGGAACTCATCGAAGTGGAATATGAAGATCTCCCCGGCGTCTACGATCCGGAGGAAGCGCTGCGCCCCGGCGCCCCTCAGGTCCACCCGGATTACCCCGGGAACCTGCTCTGTCATTACCGGATCCGCCAGGGGGATGTGGAGGCCGCCTTCCGGGAGGCGGCGGTGATTGTGGAGGCCACCTATCGAACTCCATTTCAGGAGCATGCCTACCTCCAGCCGGAGGCGGGGGTGGCCTACATCGATGAAGAAGGGCGGATCACGGTGGTGACCGCCGGACAGTGGGCCCATGAGGATCGCCGCCAGATCGCCCACGCGTTGGGGCTTCCAGAGGATCGAATCCGGGTGATCTATGCGGCAATTGGCGGGGCCTTCGGCGGCCGGGAGGATATGTCCGTGCAGATCCTGCTGGCCCTGGCGGCCTGGAAGCTGGGGCGCCCGGTGAAGATCATCTGGAGCCGTGAGGAATCCATTATCGGCCATCATAAGCGCCATCCGGTGGTAGCCCGGGTGCGCTGGGCAGCGGATCGGGAGGGGCGGTTGCTGGCGGTGGAGGCCGATGTGATCGCGGATGTCGGCGCTTACGCCTATACCTCCACCAAGGTGCTGGGCAACATCACGATGTCGATCTGTGGCCCCTATGTGGTCCCCAACGTCCGGGCCGATATCCGGGGAGCGCTGACCAACAACCCGCCGACCGGAGCCATGCGCGGCTTCGGGGCGCCTCAGGCGATCTTCATCGCGGAAACCCAGATGAACAAGCTCGCCGAGGCTCTGGGGATGGACCCGGTGGAGATCCGCCTGAAGAACGCATGGCGCGAGGGCTCCCGCATGCCCACCGGCGGGGTCGTGCCGGAGGGGGTGAGCCTTTCAGAGGTCATTGAGGCGTGTGCCCGCGCGGCGGGCTGGCGCCGCACGGAGAGCGGCTGGATTCGACCGGAGGCCCCTTCTTCCAGCGATCCGATGAAGCGTTATGGCTGGGGGTTCGCCTGCGGGTTCAAGAACATCGCTTATAGCTTCGGCTTCCCGGAGCATTGCTGGGCTCGCGTGGAGCTGCATGGGGACGCTCATATCGAGAAAGCGATTGTCTTTCACGCAGGCGCCGACGTGGGGCAGGGGGCCCATACGGTGATGATCCAGATGGCGGCGGAGGCCCTCGGGGTGCCACCGGAGAAGATCGAACTGCGGGCCTCGGACACCGCGTTCAGTGAGAGCTCAGGGAGTTCCTCCGCCTCCCGTATGACCTTTATGGCCGGCAACGCCATTAAGGGCGCGGCGGAACGAGCCCTGGCCGCCTGGCGCAACGAGGAGCGCCCGGCGATCGGGGAGTTCACTTACCGGCCGGTGCGCACGTTCCCATTCGACCCGGAAACCGGTTTCTCCGAGCGTCCGAATGTGACCTACGGCTACGTCGCCGAGGCGGTTCTGGCGGAAGTGGATGTGGAGACCGGCCAGGTGCGGCCGGTCCGGGTGATCTGCGCCGATGATGTGGGGCGGGCGGTCCACCCGATCAATGTCCGGGGCCAGATCGAAGGCGGGGTGGTGCAGGCGATCGGTTACGCCATCACCGAGAACTTCATCGTGCAGCAGGGTCGTATCCTCACCCGCCACCTCAGCACCTATCTGATTCCCGGAATTTATGACATCCCGGAAGAAATGGAGAGCCTGATCCTGGAGCACCCGGACCCGCTGGGCCCATGGGGGGTGAGGGGGATGGCGGAGATGCCCTTCCTGCCCCTCGCTCCGGCCCTCATCGCTGCCGTTCATGATGCCACAGGCGTCTGGTTCGACGCGTTCCCGCTGACACCGGATCGGGTTTACGCGGGATTGCATCCTGACCGCGTGAAGGCTGTCCACGGATAGGGGCACGAATGCACGAATGGGCCTGTTCACCTGAACGGACGCCTGAGGGTCTCAGCTCCATGGCGCTGTCACTCACCGGGCAGCGGAGGGAAAGGGGCCGTTCCATTGTAGGGCACAGCTGACCCCGCATCGCTATCGCACGGGATTTCCCATTTAGGAGTTACGCAATTGAAAGCTCTAAAGGTGGAACGGAATGGCCCCACCCCCCTTTCTCCCCCCTCCCCACGGCCCAAAGGGCCGTAGGGAGGGGGGAGAAAAATCCTTGCCCCCATGGGAAACGAACTGCGTAAGTCCTACTATTGTTGAACCAGGGGGAAATCAGCGGCAGATCTTCCCACCAGGTGGGATAAGCCGGTGAAAGGTCGTGGCCTTCTGTGCGGGGCGGTCTCTTCTTCACCGGGCTTTTCTTCCCTGAAGCTCTTCTGGCCTTTGGGGAGGGTGACATTGTGTTGCTCCGGAAGCGCGCCGCAGGGCGCAGCGAAACGCGGATCCCCGCTCCTCAGCTGGAGAAGAATCCCTACCGGTAGATGGCGATGGCCCTGGAGATCGCTGTCCTGGCTGCCGGCGCAGCTTATGCCGGCGGTGTGTTCACCTATGAGGAGCCGGAGGGGCTGGATGGTCATCTCCGCCCCGGGCACCTCGTGCTGGTGCCGTTCGGACGAAGCGGGCGGCCCGAGCCGGGGATCGTGTTGCGCCGGATCGCCGGAAAGGGCCCCGTTCGTCTCCAGAAGGGGGACCAGATGGAGAGGGGCCGCGCCCGGAAAGCGGTGCTGCGCTGCCTGGAGGAGGACCCCGTCCTGGATCCCCTGCGTCTGGAGTGGGCTGCCTGGCTCAGCCGGACTTACCTGGCCCCGATCAATGAATGCCTCCGCCTGATGATCCCATCTGGCCTGATCCCCCGTCGGGAGCCAACCTATGAGCGGGTCTCCGGCCCCTCGGGCGGTGGATTGGAGCAGGCGGTGGCGGTCTCGTTCGCGGAACAGGTCCTGCTCGCCGCCCTGACGGAAGGACCGCTGACCCACAGCGAGGTGCAGGCCATCCTGCGGGATTTCCCCCTGACTGAACGGCGACGAGCGCTCCAGCGTTTGCTCCAGCGGGGGTGGATCCGGCGGGGCTGGCGGATTGGGGAACGCCGTCTTCCGACCCTTCGCTGGGTCCGATTGAAAACCCTGCCGGATCCGACCTTCCGCCTGGGGCGAAGCCGGGCGGTGATCGAGCGGCGGCGACGGCTGTTAGAGCGCCTCCAGGTGACCGCGCGGCCATTGCCAGCTGACTGGCTGCAGGCAGAGACCGGTTGCCGCCCTCACGATCTGCAGCAGCTGGCCCGCTGGGGCTTCCTGGAACTTTTTGAGCAGCCGGCATGGGAGACGGTGGATCCTTACCCGGTGCCCGAGGAGCCGCCTAACCTGACGCCGGATCAGGCAATCGCCTGGCGGTCGATCGCCCGAGCCCTGGAGACCGGCCGGTTCCATGCCTTCCTGCTCCACGGAATCACCGGCAGTGGGAAGACGGAGCTCTACCTGCGGGCGGTGGCCGAGACCCTGCGCCGGGGGAAGGGAGCCATCGTCCTGGTGCCGGAGCTGGCGCTTACCCCCCAGACCGCCCGCCGCTTCGAAGCTCGCTTCCCGGGCCAGGTCATCGTCTGGACCGGTGGGATGTCCCCCGCTCAGGAACGGGCCCTGTGGGAACGGGTGCGTCGTCGTCAGGCCCGGGTGATCGTGGGCACCCGCTCCGCCCTTTTCGTCCCAATGCCGGACCTGGGGTTGATCGTCATCGATGAAGCTCATGATCCGAGCTATAAGCAGGATATCCTGCCCCAGATCCCCTATCTCCTGCCCGCGTACCACGCCGTGGATGCGGCTCTGGCCCTGGCCCGCCTGGCGGAGGCGGTGGTCATTCTGGGCACCGCGACCCCGGGGGTGGAGCTGCGCTATCTGGCGGAGCGGGGCGCGCTGGAGGAGCTGAGTCTCCCCCGTCGCCTGCGAGGGTATCGCCAGCGGCTGATGGAGCAGGCCCGACAGTTTGGGGCCTCCCTTGATCGGTTTGTGGAAGTGGAGGCGGAGGCCCTGGAGAGCGGCCTGCCCTCGGTTGAAGTTGTGGATATGCGGCAGGAGCTGAAAGCCGGGAACACCGGGATCTTCAGCCGGGCGCTGGAGAAGGCCCTGGATCAGGTGCTCCGTCGCGGACAGCAGGCGATCCTGTTCCTGAACCGCCGGGGGGCCGCGCCCTTCCTGTTCTGCCGGGATTGCGGCCATTTGCTCCGATGCGCCCGCTGTGATCTTCCCCTCGCCGAACACCACCATCCCACCCGTTGGGTCTGTCACCACTGCGGGGCGGTGGAGAAACCCGTCGCCCGCTGCCCTCGATGCGGGTCGCGGCGGATTAAAGGCATGGGCATTGGCACGCAGGCGGTGGAAGAGGCCGTGCGGAAGCGCTGGCCAGAAGCCCGCGTGTTGCGCTGGGATCTGGATACCGCCCCTACCCGGGCTGCTCATACGCTCATCTGGCAGCGCTTTGCCGAGGGGGAAGCCGATGTCCTGATCGGGACCCAGGTGCTGACCAAGGGGCTGGATCTTCCTCTGGTGACCCTGGTCGGGGTGATCCTGGCCGACGTCGGGCTGGGGTTGCCGGATTTCCGGGCCGCCGAGCGGACGTTCCAGTTGCTGGTCCAGGTGGCGGGCCGGGCGGGACGAGGGCTTTTCGGGGGGCGGGTGATCCTCCAGACCTATCGGCCAGACCATCCAGCCATTGCCGCAGCGGCGCGTTATGATTTAGAATCGTTCTATCGCAAGGAACTGGCCTTCCGGAAGGCGCACGGATACCCTCCCTTCCAGCGCCTGGTTCGTCTGCTCTACTGGCATGCGGATCCGGATCGAGCCCAGGAGGCGGCGGAACGGATGGGGGAGGCGCTGCGTCATCACCTGGAACGCAAAGGCGCTCCTCCAACTGCGATGATCGGCCCGGCCCCGTGCTACTTCAGCCGCCTGCGAGGACTTTACCGGTGGCAGATCCTCCTTCGAGGGCCGGACCCGGCGGCCTGGCTTCGGGATTTCCCGCTGCCGCCGGACTGGCGGGTGGATGTGGATCCTCTGGATGTCCTGTGAGGGCGCGCCCGGTTTCTTTTCGGGTAGGAGTTACGCAGTTGAAAGCTCTAAAGGTGGAACGGAATGGCCCCACCTCCCTTTCTCCCCCTTCCCCACGGCCCTTTGGGCCGTGGGGAAGGGGGAGAAAAATCCTTGCCCCCATGGGAAACGAACTGCGTAAGTCCTATTCGGAATAGACGTTACGCGGTTGACCTTCTCCCTCGAGTTTCCGGGCTGGGAGGGGGCGCCGAAGGTGCCCCTCCCAGCCCGGAAATCATAACCCCCCACACGGCTGAAAGGCGCGGGGAGGAAGGATAAAGCCGGAACGAGCATCATTGGTTATGAGGAAGGGGTTTCAACAGGCCTTTTCAATGACGGCTCGCCGCAGAGATCTCATGAAGCTCGGAGCGTGAACGATGCCCAGGGCCTCTGCATCCCGCAAACGTTACCATCTGATCACGCTGGGCTGCGCGAAGAACGCGGTCGATTCCGTCAGCATGGCTCAGCTGCTGGAGGGGGCCGGGTATGAATCCGTGGATCGCCCGGCCCGAGCGGATGTGCTCATTGTGAACACCTGTGGTTTCATCGAAGCGGCCCGGCAGGAATCCCTTCAGGCGCTGCGGGAACTGGCCGCGCGGAAGAAGAAAGGGCAACTGCTCATCGCCGCCGGATGCCTCGCCCAGCGGTGGGGAGCCCGCCTGGTGGAAGAGGTGCCCGGGATTGACGGCGTGATCGGCACCCGGCGATGGATGGATATCCTGGAGTTTATCGAGCGGCTGCGGGGGCGCATGGGTCCGGAGCCCCTCTTCCACATTCCGGAGAATGGGCCGATCCGACGAGAGGAGCGTGGGGTGCTGCGAGCCGCGGTTCAGGGGGTCAGCGCCTATCTGAAGATCGCCGATGGCTGCCGCCGCCCATGTGCGTTCTGTGCCATCCCCCTCATCAAAGGGCCTGCCGTCAGCCGTCCGCCGGAGGTCATCTGGGCGGAAGCCCGTCGCCTGGTCGATCAGGGGGTTCGAGAGCTGATCCTGATCGCCCAGGACACCACGGATTACGGCCACGATCTGGGGATGCGGGATGGGCTGCCCACCCTGATTGAGGGCCTGGTACAGCGGGTCCCGGAGGTGAAGTGGATCCGCATCATGTATGCCTATCCCGGCGCCGTCTCCGATCGTCTGATCGAGGTGATGGCCCGCTATCCCCAGGTGGCGCATTACCTGGATCTGCCGCTACAGCATGGCCATCCTGCGGTGCTGCGTCGGATGCGTCGCCCAGCAAACATCGAGTGGGTCTATCGCACCATCGAAAAGCTGCGGAAGGCCATGCCCGATATCGCCATCCGCACCACCTTCATTGTGGGCTATCCGGGGGAGACCGAGGAGGAATTCGAGGCATTGCTCCGGTTCATCCGGGATCTGGAGTTTGACCGCGTTGGATGCTTCACCTATTCGTATGAGCCGGAGACGCCCTCGGCCCGGCAGCCCGGTCATCTCCCGGAGGAAGTCAAACGGGAGCGCTACGAGCAGCTGATGGCGGTCCAGCAGCCGATCTCCCTGCGCAAGAACCAGGCGCTGGTCGGGAAGACCCTGGAGGTGCTGATCGAAGGGGCTGGGGATGGGTTGAGCGTGGGACGGACCTATCGGGATGCCCCGGAGATCGATGGGCTGGTGCTGGTGGAGGGGGAGTGGCCGGTGGGCCAGTTCCTCCCGGTGCGCATGACCGGGGCGATGACGTATGACCTCGTTGGCGTGGTGGAAACGTCCTCGCCCCAGGAAGGGGCCCCTGTTCGCCTCTCCAGGCAGCCCTCCAGGCCCTAACCCTTGTGGCGTTCTAAGCGGATGGGTCCCAATTTCGTCGAATGTGATGAAATCACGTGGTCGCCCCATTGAATAATGGCGATGTTTCTCCGTGAGATGTGGGCTCCCTTCGGCGGCCCGCACCCTGCGAAGAAACGAATCTGGGGTGCGTTGCCGTTTGCTTTTCAGCAGCGTAATATGGTCATGGACAGGCGCTCTACGCAGCAAAGCGATTGGCGGGCAACTCTCGAAGAGCGGTTCTGTCGGGGGAGGTTAAAAATGAGTGTAACCGCTACGAACGAATCCGAGCTGAAGGAGCTGGTGAATCGATTGCTGGCTGAGGTGAATGAATTGAAGGAATTGGTGGCAGAGCAGGAGAAGAGGAGGCAGCGCGCTGCGGGAGAGGAAACCAGGGGCCAGGAGACAGCGGATCAGAAAATGACCCGCCTCCGGAAGGCGATCCTGGAAAACCTCCATCGGCGTGGCCCGACCCTCCTCCCCGAACTGGCCGCCGCAACGCTCTCCCTCCCGGACGAAATCCGCCCCGTCCTGCAGGCGATGGAGGAAGAGGGACTGGTGGAGATCCAGACCACGCGGGGGTGGGCCGTGGTCTCCCTCACCACGCGGGGACGGGACGCGATTCGCAATCCATAAAGCGGGGTGGGCGGATGGCCGCGCACGAGGTGGTCAACGCGCTGGGCCCCTATCTGGTCGCATTCTTACTGGCCTGCCTCTGGGCCCTGACAGAGGTGATCCAGACCTTTCGGAGCGACCTTCGTCGGGCGTTGTGGAGCAGATGGAGCGGGCTGCTGATAGGGGTGAACGGGGCCTTTGCCCTTCTGGTCTTCCTCCTGGCCCGATCCGCCTTTCCCTCAGCTCATCCTTATCTCCTGGCCCTGGCCACGGGAGTAGGATGGCAGGCCTTCATTCGCACTCGCATCAATCTCCTCCAGCCCCTCAGCCCGGCGATGGGAGAGGCGGTTTCCCTTTCCCTGGCCGACCTTTACGGTCGCTTTCAGCGCTTCTGCTGGGAGCAGATCAACCAGAGCCTCCTTTACGGCCGCATCCGCCTTCTGGAAAGAGCCGTCCGTCTCCCCGTGGAGGAGCTGGAGCGTCAGGTCCGCCTCTTCGCCCATGCCTCCGCCCTCCACCCGCCCGAGCAGGTGGAAGCCCACCTGAGAAAACTGCGCGACCGGGGGCAGGAAGAGCAGGCGCTGGCCTTAGCGGCCTACCTCCTGAACCAGGGTGGTTACGACTTTCTCCAGGAACTGCTAAGAGGGAGGGAAGGAGATGTTCGCATCGGACCGCCCCCACATCCTCTTCCTGCTCAGCAGCCCGCTGACCGCTGATTCGGTGGCCGTAGATCAGGCCCTGCGGGAACTCACCGATGCCCTCCGGACCATCCCCGTCCCGGCCACCTTCATCACCCGCATCGCCGAGGCCGATGCGATCAGTGCCTACCTGGCCCGCCGGGACCGTCCTCCCTTCTCTGTCCTTCACTACCTGGGCCATGGCTATAAGCCGGAGGACGTCCCGGCGGGCTACCTTATCTTTGAGGACCAGACCGGTGGCCTTCGGCCTCTTAGAGACGATCAACTCCTTCAGGTTCTCAACCCTACCGGAAGCTCGCAGCCGGAGTTCCGCCTGGCGGTGGTCATGGCCTGCCACTCGGAGAGCGTCGCCGCCGCCCTCTATGCCTTGCGGATTCCCCATATCGTGGCGGTGGATGCGGAAGAGACGGTGACCCAGCGCGCGGCCATCACCTTTTTCCGCCGGTTCTACCAGGCCCTCCTCACCGGTCGCACCGTCGCCGAGGCCTTCCGCGCCGCTCAGAGCGCTGTCGCGCTGGACGAGGACCTCTGTCGCTGGGGTGGAGAGGGCATGGCCCTGGCGGAGGCCCGCAAGTTCAAACTCCTCCCTGAGGACGGCGACCACAACGAGGTTCTCTGGCCCGGCCTGCTGGAGGGGAGGGTGGAGATAGAGCCCCTCCCGGCCCTGACCGACCCGCCCTTCCACCTCCACCCAGCCCAGTTCCTGGGCCGGGCGGAGGAGATGCGGGACGTCCTGGCCCACCTGCGGGAGCGGCGGGCCGTCCTCCTCCAGGGTGTGAGTGGCGTGGGCAAGACCGAACTGGCTAAAGAAGTGGCCCGCTGGCTCTTCGCCCGGAGGCGGATAAACCGCGTTGCCTTTGCAGACCTGAGCCCTGTCCACGACGCCGACACTGCCCGGAAGACCATCGCCACCGCCCTGGGCCTTCCCCTCGAACATGTCCCCGACGCGGCGGCCCTGGCGAGGGCCCTCCCCGATGGACTCCTCCTCATCCTGGATGAAGTGGAGAACGCGGTCCTCCACGGCGGCCGGGCCTTCCGCGACCTCCTGGAGGCGCTGGCCGGCGCCTCCTCCAACCCCTGGATCATCGTGACCTCCCAGTCGGACGTGGGGAGCGCCCACTTCCCCCGCTACGACCTCCGCCGCCTCTCTCCGGAGGCCGCGCTGGCCCTCTTCCGGGTGGAGGCGAACGTAACGGAAGCCGAATGGGGACGAATGGAGGAGGGCGACTTGCGAGAACTCCTGCGCTATACCGATGGCCTCCCCCGCGCCGTCGTCCTGGTGGCGAAGGCCTGGCGGGCCTCCCGCAGCCCGGACCTGAAACCGCTGGTGCAGGACCTGCGGGAGAGGTGGGACGAAGTGATGCGGGACCCATACTACCCGGACGAGGTGAAGAGCGTGGTGGCAGGGATCAGCCTGGCCTATGACCGGCTGCGGGCGCGGAGCCCCGCCGCCGCTGACTTCTACCTCCTCCTGGCCCTCTTCCCCGGCGGCCTCCCGGAAGACGGCCTGGAGCCCATCTTCGGCTCCGAAGCCCGAAAGTGGGCAGCGGAAATCGAGAACCAATCCCTCCTGGAGCGGCCCTGGCCCGACCTCCTCTATCTCCCTGCCCCCTTCCGCCTCTTCGCCGGGCGGCTTCTGGGGGACGAGAGGGCCGCCCGTGCCCGCTGGGGCGAGGCCGTTCTGCGGTTTTATTTTGATTTTGACGAAGAACCCCACATCGGTTGGGTAAAAC
>JAEVEY010000052.1:0-25712 GCA_016842045.1 Candidatus Thermoflexus sinensis
CCCGGCTTACGGAGAGCGCCCTCTTGCGAAAAGCCCCTGCCGCAAAACCGGCAGCGCCGTTGCCCCTATCATAATCGAACTCCGCGTGAAAGGCAAATCCTTCTCGGGGTTTCCGGGTCTTCCAGATCTCCCCTCGGGGAAGACCGTCCCCTTAAGGACTGGGAAGGCAGCTTTCGGCCGCCTTCCCAGCCCGAAAGACAATGAAACAATGATTAAGAGAGGGGCCCTCAACCCCTCGGGAAAGAGCTATTCCCTCACCGGGCAGAAGAGAAGCCCGGATCGCGCGTTGAATTTTGAGAAATGGACAGGGCTGGCTTCAACGGATCCGTCCATCGCCAGGAATCCTCCGGAGGCGGGATAGAAAATTGCGTCAAGCCAGTTTTCCTTTATCGGCTCAGCCCGATTTGACAAGCGAACGCTTGCTTATTAAAATAAGGCCCAAACAAGGGCCAGGGCTCTCCCATCGCCCAGGGAATCCCCTCCCTGGCCAGGTGGGGTGATTTCTATGAATTCCCCGCAGATCGTCCTGCAGGTAGAGGACCTTTTTTTAGCTTTCGGCGGAGTGGTGGCCCTGAACAGGGTTTCCCTCAGTGTGCGTCGTGGTGAGATCTTTTCCATCATTGGTCCCAACGGCGCGGGTAAGACCAGCCTCCTCAACTGCATCAACGGCCTCTATCACCCTCAGCGTGGTCGCATTCTCTTTGAAGGCCGTGAGATCACCCGGCTCCCCGCTCACCAGCGCGCCCGCCTCGGCATCGCCCGCACCTTCCAGAAGACCGAGCTCTTTAAGAACATGAGCGTCCTGGATAATGTCCGCCTGGGCCGCCATATTCGTATGAAAACCAACCTCCTGGATGCCCTCATCTACTGGGGACGGGCGGAGCGAGAGGAGCTGGCCCATCGGGCCTTTATCGAAGAGGAGATCCTGGACCTTCTGGAGATCGGTCACCTGCGCCATCGGATCGTTGGGATGCTCCCCTACGGCCTTCAAAAGCGGGTCGACCTTGCCCGCGCCCTCGCCCTCGAGCCTCGCCTCCTGCTCCTGGATGAACCGATGGCCGGATTGAATCTTGAGGAAGTGGAAGATATGGCCCGCTTCATCCTGGAAATCAACGAGAACCCGCGTTGGGGCGTGACCTGCGTGCTGGTGGAGCACGACATGGGCGTGGTGATGGATCTCTCTCATCGCGTCGCTGTCCTGAACTTCGGCAGCAAGATCGCCGAAGGGCCCCCGGAGGAGATCCAGCGGGATCCCGTGGTGATCCAGGCCTACCTCGGGGAGGAGGAAGCGGCCTATGCGACGCGCCGATAAGCGGTGTCGAGCTCTGGAGATCGAGATCACGAAAGACCTCACCATTCCCAGGCAGCTGGTCCGCACAGCCCGAGAATACGGCGACCGCAAGGTCGCCATGCGGGAGAAGGAGTTCGGGATCTGGCGTTCCTACACATGGGCGGATTACCTGGAGCGGGTGAAAGCGCTTGCCCTGGGCTTCCACCACCTGGGCCTGCGCCAGGGCGACAAAGTGGCCCTGATCGGTGACAACCGACCCGAGGGCCTGTGGGCGGAAATGGCTACGCTCTGCGTGGGCGGTGTGGCCGTCTGGCTTTATCAGGACAGCTTGCCGGACGAGATCGCTTATATCCTGGATCATAGCGACGCCCGTTTTGTGATCTGCGAAACGCAGGAGGAAGTCGATAAAATCCTGGCGGTCCGAGATCGTTGTCCGAAGATCGAATGGATCCTTTGGGATGACCCCAAGGGGATGCGGAGTTATCAGGACCCCATGTTGATGCCCCTAACAGAGGTCATGCGCCTGGGCCGGGAGGTTGGGCAGAAGCATCCAAACCTGTTCGATGAAATGGTGGCCCGGGGTCACGGAGACGATATCGCCCTGCTCTTCTACACCTCGGGAACTACCGGGAAGCCTAAGGGGGCCCTCCTCTCCCATTATAACCTCCTCAAGATGGGCCAGAACCTGATGCGGGTGGACCCCTACTATGAGGATGATGAATATGTCTCCTTCCTTCCCTTCGCCTGGATCGGCGAGCAGATGATGTCCGTCTCCAGCGGCATCCTGGCCGGGTTCACCCTTAATTTCCCGGAGGAACCGGAGACCGTGTGGCATGATCTGCGGGAGATCGCTCCTCACATTATCTTCTCCCCGCCCCGGGTGTGGGAGCAGATGGTCCGCACCATCCAGGTCATGCATACGGATTCAACCTGGTTAAAGCGAAAGATCTTCGAATGGGGAATGACTGTTGGCTACCGCCTCGCTGATCGAAAGTTCGCCAGGCAACAGCCGACTCCAGTGGAGCGAGCGCTGGGGTGGCTGGCTTACTGGCTGGTCTTCCGGCCGGTCCGGGATCGTCTGGGGCTGGCCCGGGTGCGCTACGCCTATACCGGCGGGGCCGCCATGGGTCCGGATCATTTCCGCTTCTATCATGCCCTGGGTGTGAATCTCAAACAGATCTACGGCCAGACGGAGATCGCTGGGATCTCCGTGCTTCATCGGGATGATGACATCAAGTTCGACACGGTCGGCAAGCCGATCCCGGAGACCGAGATCCGGATCTCGCCGGAGGGAGAGATCCTGGCCCGCAGCCCCTGTGTCTTTCGGGGATATTACAAGAACCCGGAGGCGACCGCTGAGGCGCTGCGGGATGGATGGCTCCACTCCGGGGACCGCGGGTTCATTGACGAGGACGGCCATCTGGTGGTGTTCGACCGCTCGAAGGATGTGATGACGCTGCGGGATGGGCGGCCCTTCTCACCTCAATATATCGAGACCCGCCTGAAGTTCAGCCCCTACATCAAGGACGCCTGGGTCATCGGCCACGAGCTACCATATGTCACAGCCGTGATCTGCATTGACTACCACGTGGTGGGCCGGTGGGCGGAGGCCCGTCGCATCCCTTACACCAGTTATCAGGAGCTCTCCCAGAAGCCAGAGGTCTATGAGCTGGTGGCGGCCCAGATCCGCCGCGTCAACACAAGCCTGCCGGAGCCGGCCCGGATCGTTCGCTTCGTGAACCTGTTTAAGGAATTCGACGCTGATGACCAGGAGCTCACCCGCACCCGCAAGCTCCGCCGGGCCTTTCTCATGCAACGCTATCAGCCCATCGTTCAGGCCCTCTATGACCCCTCGGTCCACGAAGTTCACTTCGAGACCACGATCACCTACGAAGACGGCACAGTGAATGAGATCCGAGCAGACCTGCGCATTGTGGATCTGGAGCCGATTCCAGCATGGACGCCCGCTGAAGGCGTGAGGGCCCTGGTATCGCAGGAGGCCGAGAAATAACGCCAGGGCAGGGGCGGCAAATTCGCCCGCTTCATCGCTCCAATCCCTGGCCCTGTAACAGAGCCAGTTGCATGCTCTCTGCTCGTCCCTGTCACGTTATTCAGGTTTAGGAGGGGCCTATGGGGGCGGTGGCGACCCGCGCTTATGAGCATCTCCTCTTTGAGATGGACGGCCGCATCGCTTATGTGACCATGAATCGTCCGGAGAAACGGAATGCTCTCTCGGTGGCCCTTATGCTGGAGCTGACGGAGTGCTTCCGGGCTATCGGGGAGGACCGGGCGATCGCGGTGGTCATCCTGCGTGGAAACGGGCCGGCCTTCTGCGCTGGCCACGATCTGAACGAGCTGGTGGGCCGTTCCCCCGATTTTTATCGCTACGTCTTTGATGTTTGCACCCGCTTAATGGATAGCATTCAATCGATCCCCCAACCGGTGATCGCTCAGGTTCATGGTATGGCGACCGCCGCTGGCTGCCAGCTCGTGGCCACCTGCGATCTGGCAGTGGCCTCAGAAGATGCTCGCTTCGCCACCCCCGGGGTGAAGATCGGTCTGTTCTGCTCCACGCCGATGGTCGCGGTGAGCCGGAACCTCCCTCGCAAGAAAATGATGGAAATGCTGCTCACCGGGGAGCCGATCTCCGCTCAGGAGGCCCTCCTTTACGGGCTGGTGAACCGGGTCGTGCCCCGGGAGGCCCTGGAGACGGAGACCCGCGCCCTGGCGGAGAGGATCGCAGCATCCAGCCCCTTCGTCGTCGGTCTGGGCAAACAGGCTTTCTATCGTCAGCTGGAGATGCCCCAATCCCAGGCCTATGCCTACGCCAAAGAAGTGATGGCCCTGAACGCCATGGCCGCGGATGCCCAGGAGGGAATCTGCGCCTTCCTGGAAAAGCGGCCCCCTCGCTGGCCAGCCATTTCATAGCACGGTCCATCGGTGCCGTTGCCTCACTGCCGCTTCCGGCGATATCTCCTCTTCAAGATCCAGGGGGACGACGAGATGGAGATTTTCCTTCAACTTCTTCTGACCGGCATTATGGTGGGCAGCATCTATGCCCTGGTAGCCCTGGGATGGGTGCTGATCTATAAATGCTCCGGTGTGCTGAATCTGGCGATGGGGGAGTTAACCCTCATCGGAGCTTACGTTTCCCTTACATTCTACGGATGGGGGTTCCCATTCCCGGTCGCCCTGCTGGCCACCCTGATCATCGGCGCCATACTGGGGATCCTGACCGAGCGGATCTTTCTGCGGCGCCTGATCGGGGAGCCCGTGCTCACGGTCATTATGGTCACCGTGGGCCTCTCGTTCTTCTTCCGGGGTATCATCGAGCTGATCTGGGGCACAGATACCCGGGTTTTCCATCCCCCGGTGTTCCCCTATGAACCCATCCGGCTGGGCTCGGTGGTGATCGGTCAGGTTTACCTGTGGAGCTTCATCGCCGCCATGGCGCTGCTGGGGATCCTGGTGGCCTTCTTCCGCTACACCCGTTGGGGTCTGGCCATGCAGGCAATGGCAGATGATGAGATGGCCGCGATGTCCCTCGGGATCAGCCCGAAGTTCGTTTACGCTGCGGCCTGGGCCATCGCCTTCATGGCCGCTGGGGTGGGAGGTTCACTGCTGGGCAATATCAACGGGGTCAACATCTCGGTAGGCTACCTGGGTCTCCTGGTGCTTCCCGCGGTGGTTCTGGGCGGCCTGAATTCGATCCCCGGGGCAATCGTTGGGGGGATCATCATCGGGATCCTTCAAAACCTGGCCGGGGGTTACCTGGATCGCTTCACTCCCGGCGGGGTGAAGGAGATCTTCCCCTTCGCCGTGATGACCCTGGTGCTTCTGATCAAGCCTTATGGGCTCTTCGGCTGGGTGCGAATCGAGCGGGTGTGATTTTGGAAGACAGGTTGCCCTATTCCAGGGGGAGGATCCTTTTGACTTATCAGGAGGGCGGATTCGGGGACGGAATCCAGTGAGACGCTGAATTCCGCAACGAATCCAAAGGTTCTTTGGAGGGATATGGACAATGCGAATGCGTCTTCCCAGCGGTGTGTTCTATCAGACCTATAAGCAGGACCAGGCCCTCTGGCCAACGGCGTTCGTGAAGCTCCGGATGTGGGGGCTGCTGGTCTTTCTGTTTGTGATCTTTCCTCAGGTCGCTTCCCCTTACTGGCTCTCCCTGGCCAACCTGGTTGGCTACACGATCCTCTCCGCTATGGGGGTGCAGCTCCTGATCGGTTACACCGGGCAGGTCACCCTCGGGCACGCCGCCTTCATTGCTGCCGGCGCCTACACCTGCGCGGTCCTCGTCCTCCAGTATCACATCCCCTACCCTCTGGCCTTCCTCGCAGCGATGATCGTCGCCGGGCTGTGGTCTGTGCTCTTCGGCCTGCCCTCCGCCCGGGTGAAAGGCTTCTATCTCATCATGACCACCATGGCTGCTCAGTTCATCACCGTGGACTTCATCATCACCCAGTATGTTAGCCGCATCGGGGAACGCGGGCATTCTTTCTCACTTCCCCCGGGAACTCTCTCCATCGGCCCCTGGGTGATCCAGAGCGATCGCGATGTTTATTACCTGATGATCGCCCTGGTCACCCTCTCGGTGCTGGCGATGACCAACCTGGCGCGCACCCGGATCGGCCGCGCCTGGATGGCGATCCGGGACCACGATATTGCTGCCGAGGCCCTGGGGATCAACATCGTGGCTTATAAGCTCCTGGCTTTCTTCATGGCTGGCGTCTTCGGTGGGATGGCGGGGGCCCTCTGGATCGCCAGCCTCTTCGCGGTCAGTCCCGAGCACTTCACGTGGTCGTGGTCCCTCTGGTTGGTGGGAGTGATCCTTATTGGGGGACTGGGCAGCAATTATGGGACCATCTTTGGATCCCTCTTCATGACGCTGGTGATGGAAGCTCTTCGGAATGCAGTTACCATGCTGGCACCGCTCTTCCCCGCACTCGAAACCTCGTTTCTTTTCATTAAAGAGGCCGCTTTCGGCCTGGCCATCATTCTATTCCTGCTCTATGAGCCGAATGGGCTAGCCTATCGCTGGTGGCAGATCAAAAACTACATCCACCTGTGGCCGTTCTCATATGAGTAACTTCGGCGGAAGGCACCTATCGTATACCATCTCGCAACTCCTGCATGGGAAGGAGGATGCCATGATAAAGCACGGAGGAGTCATCATCACGACGATAACGATATTGACCTTGCTTGTTCTCGCCCTGGGTTGCGGACCCCAGGCAACCCCGGCCGCGCAGGCTCCGGTCGGCGAAATCCCGATTGGCTCCATTAATGACACGACCGGCCCGACCTCGGATGTAGGAAAAGATTATGCCGCGGGGATCCAGGATGCCATCCGCTGGATCAATGACCACGGCGGGGTGAACGGCAAACGGATCCGCCTCATCCTGAACGACTATGGATACCGCGTGCCGGAGGCCATCACCATTTATAAGCGTTATCGAGATATTGATAAGGTGGTCGCCGTTCTGGGGTGGGGCACGGGCGACACATCCGCCCTGGCCCCCACAGTAGCCAAGGATCAGATCCCTTATATCTCCGCTTCCTACTCCGGCGAGTTGACTGACCCGTCCAAGACTCCTTACAACTTCTTCGCCGCCTCAGATTATTCGACCAACGCCCGAGCTGCCCTTCTGGCCTGGTATGAGGAGATCTGGCTGAAGGATGATCGTTTCAAAGCGGAGCGGGAGGCCGGCAAGAAACCGCGGATCGTGATGTTTTATTCCTTCCCCACACCTTACAGCAGCGCGCCGATCAAGGCCCTGAAGGAGTTCGCCCAGCTCCTGGGCTTTGAGATCGGTCCAGACCAGGACATCTCCCTGACTGCTCTGGACGCCAAGAGCCAGGTCCTCGCCGCGAAGGAATTCAACCCCCACGTGATCTGGCATGGCAACACCACCCAATCCGTCGCCACGGCGATCCGCGATGCGAAGGCCCTGGGCTTGCAGGCGGACCATCTGGTGAACAACTGGGGCTTTGATGAGAACTTCCTGCGGCTTCTGGGGCCTCAGGCGGAAGGCGTCATCGGGATCGCGGTGTCCGCCTTCTATGGAGAGGACGTTCCGGGGATGGATCGGGTGAAGGAGGCGGCTCAGAAATATAACCCGGCCCTGAAGGAACGGACGATCCGCACGGTGCAGGCCTGGGCGAATGTGATGCTGCTCTACGAAGCCCTCAAGAAGGCCGACGCCGCCGGCCAGCTGAACGGCCCGGGGATCAAGGCTGCGATCGAGTCGTTCCGCGATCTGGATATCGGCCTGGGCGTTCCCCCATTAACTTACACGCCGGATGACCACCGGCCGACCAGCAAGGTGCGAATATACATCGTTCGCAATGGGAAGTTTGAGCTGCTGAAACTGGTGGACCTGAAGGAGAAGTTTGCAGACCAATGGCCGAAATGGAAAGGTTACTAAAGGGGGTGGGGATGGCACAAAGGGATGCCCTGCTTCGGGTGAACAACATTGAGGTCCGCTATCATCAGGTGATCCTGGTCCTCAAGGGGGTCTCCCTGGAGGTCCCCGCAGGGGGCATTATCGCCCTGCTGGGGGCCAACGGTGCCGGTAAGTCCACGACCCTGAAGGCGATCTCCGGCCTCCTCAAGCATGAGGAAGGCCAGATCACCGACGGCAGCATCGAGTTCATGGGCGAGCGCATCGACCGCAAATCTGCAGAGGAGATCGCCGCGATGGGGATCATTCAGGTTCTGGAAGGCCGCCGCGTCTTCGAGCACCTCACCGTGGAGGAGAACCTGCGGGTAGGCGCCCACCATGGGGATGGGCGGCATCTCTCCGACCGGCTGGAGCTGGTTTATCACTACTTCCCGCATCTGAAGACGATCCGGAACCGGGTGGCCGGGTTCTGCAGTGGAGGCGAGCAACAGATGCTGGCCATCGGCCGGGCCTTGATGACCCATCCCCGGCTGATGCTTCTGGATGAACCCTCCCTGGGCCTGGCCCCTTTGATCGTACGGGAGATCATGGAGATCATCACCCGACTCAATCAGGAGCAGGGCATCGCCATCCTGCTGGTGGAACAGAACGCCAAGCTGGCCCTGGAGATCGCCCAGCACGCCTACGTCCTGGAGAACGGCCGTGTGGTGATGGAAGGGCCGGCGGCCGTTCTCCGGGATAACCCGGATATCAAGGAATTCTATCTGGGGCTGACAGAGCTGGGGACCCGCAAGCGATTCCGAGAGGCCAAATGGTATAAGCGCCGGAAGCGCTGGCTGACCTGAGGGACGTTCGGAGAAGCTCAGATATCGTTCAAGCTATGGCTCGCGATCCCCGAATCCCTTCCCTCCCCAGCTCGCTATGGGTATGCAACGGGGCGTGAGCTGCCCGAACCATCGCTTATGAGAATTGAGCCGAAGGAGGCCGCCATGCAAAACACACGTCGATGGCTCAGTTTGGCGCTGATCATTGGGATCGCTACAGCTTGTCGCCCGGCCGGGACCACTCAGATTCAGGACCCCAAAATCACTCTGGCCCGGGTGGAGGTGGTCGCTTACTACGCATGGCCCACCCCGATCCCCACACCCACCCCACCACCTCCAGGCACGCCGACTCCTACACCCGCCCCTCCTCCGCCGGCTCCAGATCTCCCTCTGGGCCTGGCATATATCTTCAAAATCGAAAATCCGAACGATGTAACGATCACCCTGGATCAGCTCAAATTCACCGCGCAACTTGAGGCGAAGAAGGATGGTCAGAGCGCTTATTTCTCTGTCCATGCTCCTCTCGTCGATGAGGATATGAGCATCCCACCTCGGACCACTAACGAGCTTCGGGTGACCTTCTTCCTATCCTCCCGCATCGTCACTACCAACCTCGCGGTGACCTCAGGGCATAAACTGAAAGAAATGGGGCTCACCCCCGGCGCAGTGGTCGAGGCCTGGTGGAAAGGCATCGGAGACTATGCGTTCGGGATCCGCGCCACAGAGGGAACTGCGATCTTCCGAACCCCGGCCGGTGAGCGGGTGGTGGCCTTCGAAGGGGAGTTCCATAAGTGAGGTTTGGATGAGGGCAGCGGTAGAGATGCTGCCGCCCTCATCCTCCTGAAAGACTCTGTGAAACTTCCCCGGCTGGACTTCAAACAAACCGAATGATCCCTGCATCGCGGAGGATTTTTCGAGGGCGGGGCCGCCCACCCCAAACGATATTTACCCCCTCCCCACGCCGTTTCGCGACGTGGGGAGGGGGATAGGGGGGAGAGGCAAACGCTGAACCCAAGCGGGCACCGCCGGGATCGCAACAGAGCAAGAGAAGGCAAATAGAAGCGGGGCAATACAGCGCCTGCCTGCGCAGCAAGCTTAGTTAAAGCGAACCTGCCCCCTTCAGAGGGAGGGAATCGATGATGGATTTGCTGGCCGCTTATCGGGAGCATCAATTCCCTCGCGTGGTGAAGGCCATTCGGCGGGCTTATCGTAATGCCCCCGGATTCCGCGCCCGGATGGAGAGTGCCGGCTTACGCCCCCGCGACCTCCGGATCCCTGGGGATTTATCCCGGCTGCCGGTGCTGCGCAAGGACGATCTCCTTCAGCGCCAGCAGGCCGATCCCCCCTTTGGGGGGATGCTCATGGTTCCAATAGAGGATCTGCGCCGGATTTTTCAATCCCCCGGCCCCCTTTATGAGCCGGAGCCGGATATCCCGGATCCCTGGCGCTGGGCTCCCGCGCTGCGAGCTGCAGGCTTCGAGCCCGGCGACCGTGTCATGATTGCCTTCTCTTATCATCTGACCCCAGCCGGCGCCATGTTTGAGGAAGCCCTCAGGGTTCTGGGCTGCCCGACCATCCCTGGCGGCATCGGTCAGCAGGAGCTCCAGATCCAGGCCCTCCGTGCCCTCCGGATCACGGCCTACATTGGGTTACCCAGTTATCTTTATAATTTGCTGGAACGGGCTCAAACCACGGGCTGGGATCCCCGGCACGACCTTTACTTGCGGAAAGCTTTCGTTACTGCGGAGCCTCTTCCCCCTTCCCTGCGTCAGGATTTGCGGCGTTTCGGATTGACCGTGCGTCAGGGTTATGGCACTGCCGAATGTGGCTGCCTGGGCTATGAGTGCGAGCATGAAGACGGACTCCATGTTCCAGAGGACGCCTATGTGGAGCTCTGTGACTCCCAGACCGGAGAGCCTGTGCCGCCCGGCGAGATCGGGGAAATTGTGGTGACCCTCTTCCACCCGGCCTACGCGTTGATCCGGTTTGGAACTGGAGATCTCTCTCGATGGATCCCTGAGCCGTGCGCCTGCGGCCGACCCACACCGCGCCTGATGGGGATCCTGGGACGGGTCGGCGAGGCCGTTAAGGTGCGGGGGATGTTCCTCCACCCCCGTCAGATGGAAGCCGTTTTCGCGCGCTTCCCCGAAGTCCAGGCCTATCAGGCCGTCGTGGATCGAGAGGCCCATGTCGATCGCCTCACGTTCCGCGTTGTTCTGCGGGAAAGCTCGATGGATCTGGAGGCGATGCGCGCCCGCCTTCAGGAAGCGATCCGCGAAGGTTTGCGCTTCCAGGCCGAAGTGGTCTTCATCCCTCCGGAAGAATTGCCCCCGGGAAGCCCCCGTCTGGTAGATCTTCGCCGCTGGGAATAAGAGACTCCGGACTCATCGCCTGGTTCTGGGAGATTGAAACATCCAGGGGTTCTCCTCCAGGAGCATCCGGGGATCGGTGATCTCTGAATGACGGGCGAGCATCAAAAGGGCTTACTCGCCCTCTCCTTCCCATTTTCCTTCCTTCGGGTCTTATGGTAAAAAGATAGTCGGACCTGCTTTATCGCAGGGATGAAAAAGGCGTGGGAAAATTTTCTGCAAGGGGTGGACCGCGCACATGGCCCACCCCTTGCAGAATTCCACGAATCAAAAGTTGTCATTACGAGCTGGGACGACTACCCCTGTTTGTAACCGAGCAGGTCAGACATTATTCATGAGCAAAGAGCTATATGAAGCCACCATGCCCGAAAACCTCAGGGGGGAGCAGAGTTGAACGCCAAAAAGATTCTGATCATCGAGGATGATGCGGAGCTGGCTCGCTTCCTGGCGTGGCAACTGGAGCAAAACGCCTATCAGGTCTTCGTTGCCCTCAACGGCCAGGAAGGCCTGGACCTCCTGCGCTCTCAGAACCCCGACTTGGTTCTCCTTGATTTAATGCTACCCGGAATGGACGGATGGGAGGTCCTCAGAACCATCCGCTCGACCGGGGACACCCCGGTGATCATCATCAGCGCCCTGGGGACAGAATCGGATATTGTGCGGGGTCTGGAGAGCGGCGCGGATGATTATCTTACCAAGCCCTTCGGCCCCCGCCAGCTGATCGCCCGCGTTCAGGCTGTCCTGCGGCGCTACGAATCTACGGCCTCCCGTGGGATCTACGATAACGGACGTCTGTATGTGAACCTGATCACCCAGGAGGTTCGGGTCGATGGGCGCCCGGTCGAGCTGACCCCGACAGAGTTCAAGCTCCTCTCCACGATGGCCCGCTTCGCGGGCCGCCCGCTTACTCATGATTTCCTGCTGCGCGAGGTGTGGGGGGAGGAGCATATCCAGGATCGGGGTTATCTGAAGCTTTATATCTGGTATCTCCGCCAGAAAATCGAGCCGGACCCGAATCACCCGCTCTTCATCCGAACCGAGCGGGGAATCGGCTACCGGCTGGTCGGTCCGGGCGAGCTCGGGGTTCACGAGTGATTTGAGGGAGGGACACGCGTGGGTTTCCCGGGTTCGTGGCGCTTTGATCCGATCTCTGCTCTCATCGGAGCTGCTCTGGCCTTGCTCGGCGCCGGCCTGCTTTACTGGAGCCGGCGCCCACTCAGACAACTCTATGCGGAAGCAAGGGGACGTCTGGATCGGGTCCGTCAGCGCCTGCGTCTATCGGCTGAGACGCAGTATCGGCACTGGTTGCTGGATCAGCTCTCGAACTGGATCGCCTGGTCGGCACTGGATCCACGCCTCGCTCAATGTTTGATTGAACCGCTCCTCAGCCCTCCCCTGCCCTTCCCGAGCACTCAGGTGCAGGAACTTCCATCAGAGCCCGGACTGCCCCTGAGTCAAGGGATGCGGGCCGCCTCACGGCTGTTCCTCTACGGCCCCCCGGGGAGCGGCCGCACCAGCGCCCTCTGCTGGTTGATCCGCGAGACTCTCACTGGACACCTGAAGCGGGGGGATCGAGGTTCCCTTCTTCCTCTCTATATCCGCCTGCCCCTGCTCGCCCCCGATCCCATGGCTCCGCCGGAGGCCGCCCTCGCGGAGGCCATGAGCGGGATGGTCCCCCTGATCCTGCGAGCTCGTCTGGATGGCATGATCCGCGCCGCGCTGCGGGATGGCACCGCCCTGCTGCTCCTGGATGAGCTGGAAGAAGTCCCCCCATCGCGCCGATCGGAGATCCTGCGCTGGTTAAGGCGGCTGTTAGAGAACTATCCAGACATCCCTGTGGTGCTCACGGGAGGTGAAATCGCAACCCGCATGGTGGAAGAGCTGGGGTTCCTGCCCTTTGCCCTCGTCCCATGGTCCGAAGGCGCTGTGCAGTTGTTTATCGAGCGATGGGCTCAGACCAGCGGAATACCCGCATCGGAGCTGGAGAAGCATCTGAAAATGTGGGAAGCGCCGCGGCCAGTCCGCCTGCGTCCTGCCGATATGGTCGCTGCTGTGGTAGTGAGACAGGACCGCCCGGGGGGACCGGAGCTTTATGATGCGATCCTGGATCGAATGCTCCAGGGGATCGCCGGCAAGACCGTGCTGACCCCACCCACCGCCCGTCTGATCCTGGGTCAGCTGGCCCTTCAGTTATTGAACGAGGAGCGCTTTGTCATCACCCTGGAGGACATGGAACAGGCGTTGATTCGCTCCATCCCCGAGCTGGCTCCGCCGGGGGGGCGTCGGAATCTGGATCAGGCGATTGAGATGCTGACCGCCCCGGGACGACCGATTGTGCCGATCGATGAGCAGCGAGGGCATTTTCGCCACCCATTGCTTCAAGCATATCTGGCCGCCTGGGCGCTGGCTCAGTCCGGCGATAACACCACCCTGATGCCCCATCTGGACGATCCTCGATGGGCAGACGTTTTCACCTTCTATGCAGCCCTCGGCCCGATGTCCGGCATCACGGATCGCGTCCTTACGGAACCCGACGACGCCTTCCACACGCGATTGTTGCGCATGGCACGATGGATCGCCGTGGCCTCCCCTCAGGCCCCATGGCGTCCCCATGGGATGGCCGCCCTGGGCCGGGCATTCCTGAAACCCGGATTGCCGATGTCTCTCCGCCTGCGGCTGGCAGAGGCTCTGGTGGCCACCCGGGATCGTGGCGTGCCCGTCCTTTTCCATAAGGCCCTTCGTCATCCAGACCCCGAAATCCGTATCGCCGCCGTCCGGGGCCTGGGCTGGCTGGGGCAGGAAAGCGACCTGCCCTTCCTGGAACAGGCACTGGCCGATCCCGATCCTGAGGTCCAGCGTGCCGTCATCGCCGCTCTCGGTGAACACCGCACCGAGGCGGCCATGCAACGGCTTGTCCTCCTTCTTCTCGAAGCGGAGGAATCTCTCCGCCGCCAGGCGGCGGAGGCCCTGCGGGCTTATCCGGAGGGTCCTCAGCTGCTTCAGGAAGCAACGGAGGAAACGGATTGGCGGACCCGCCGGGCGGCGGCGTTCGCGCTGGCCATGATCCCGGAGGAATGGGCTAAGGCCCGCCTGGAAACGATCGCTCGTGAGGATCCAGAATGGCTGGTGCGGTCGGCTGCTCAGGATGCGTTGACGCTCTGGGAGAAGAACCGCCAGCCCCCAGCTCCTGATCTCCGCCCGGTCATCGTGGAACAGCAGGGATGGTTGATCGAGTGGGCGGTGCAAGAAGGCGAAGCCATTGGGGAGCGATCCTCAGCCATCCACAGCCTCTATCGAGCGCTGGAGCGCGGCAATGAGGGAGTGCGCCGGGCTGCCATCCTGACGCTGGCGCGTGTGGGAGATCAGGAAGCCCTGGCCCCCTTGCGGATCCTCGCTTTCGATCCTCAAATCGACCGGTTTACCCGTGATCTCGCCTTTCGAGCTCTGGAGGTGATCGCCCGCCGCACGGGAACGCGGGTGCTTTAGAGAGAACGGCACGGTTGGCACGCCTCCTGAAGAGGGGGATAAAAACGCCTCCCATCGGAATCACGCGACAATGGAGAAGCTGGTTACTCCGGCAACAGGCGGTGCACCTGCGTTAGGCGTTTCCACATTTCCCATCCGCCCCCTGCGATCGCCGGGAACGTCACGACCAGTTCCCCCTCAAATCCTGTTCGCTCCAGGATGGGGCGGCCTTCGCGATCCCACCATTCCAGATGCTCCGGCCCGCAGCGAAATATCAGCATGGAAACAGAAGGCCTGATCATGTCCCATAGCGTGGGGAAATCTCCCGGAAGCGACCCCTCCAGGTCCAGCGCGATCCATGGCCGGACTCTCGCCCCGAATTCGCGGGGGACCTCAAGCAGAAGAGGGCTGACCTCCGAAAGTCGAAGCCACAGGATCAATCGGAGGCCACCAAGGATGGGAAGGAGCCGTCGGATGAACGTCCGGGCTTCTCCGGGCTCCCATTGATCCAGTCCTTCCAGGAGCAGCCCTTGAGCGCCCAGGAAAGCGGCCGCTGCGGCAGCCGTCAGCGCATACTGCTGGATGCGGGCAGGGTCCACCCCGGTGGAGGAACGCGGGGCGATGGCCCAGGCGATGAGACGCACCCCTGCCCGCAGGCGCTCGAAGCGCAGGGCATGCAAACGCGAACGGCCGTAATCCAGCGCCTCCGCCCATTGCGATACCTCACGCCAGTCTTCGCGATCCTGGCTCCTCCGCCACCACAGGCGACGCCCTCGAACCGGGCGCAGGACCTCATCGCGCATGACGATGCGAAGGATCCCGGCACGACGCGCCTGTTCAAAGATCGCCCCGGGAGAAGAGCCGGGAAACGAACGATCGGAAAGCGCCAGCTTCCACATGCCTTTCCCCATATGGAGGGAGAATATCTCCTTAGAGATCATAGCCCGGAATGGCGGATCTTGCGGTATGATGAATCCCACCCCGACTTTATTCTCTGGATCTGTGGGAGGAATCCATGACCCACTGGTTTCTGGCCATCGAGGGCGTTATCGGTGTCGGCAAGACCACGCTGGCTCGTATGCTGGCCCCTGCGCTGGGCGCATATCCCGTCCTGGAGCAGTTCGAGGAGAACCCCTTCCTGCCGCATTTCTATCGGGATCGCGCCCGCTACGCCTTTCCCACCCAGATCTTTTTCCTGCTAAGCCGGTATCGCCAGCATCAGGAGCTCGCCGCCCGCCTGGAGCGTGAGCCCGTGGTCAGCGATTACATGTTCGCCAAGGATCGCCTCTTCGCCCATCTGAACCTGGATGGGGACGAACTGGCCCTTTACGAGCAGCTGCATAAAGCCCTCGCCGAGAAAACCCCTCAACCCACTCTGGTTCTTTACCTTCGGGCGGATACGGATACTCTGATGGCTCGCATTGCCCTGCGGGATCGACCCTACGAGCGGGGGATGGATCGAACATATATCGAGCGTCTCCGCCTGGCCTACGAGGCTTTCTTTTCCACCTACGAGGGCCCTTTCCTGGTCGTCGATGCCACCCGTAATTTCGTGCAGGATGAGAATGTGTTCCAGGAAATCCTGCGGGAGGTGCGCGGGGCGCTGGGGCTGGGCCCTGCCCAGCAGCCCCTCCCGGTTTTCACCCGCACCGCGTTCTCGCCATCGGCACCGGCTGAGGAAACCCTCGCCCGGGCCTTCGCGGATCTGACTCGAACCATCGGCTTCCTGCGGGAAGCGCTTTTCGCAGAGCCCCGGGATCCCCAACAGGTCGCCCGTATCCTTCAGATCTGTCAGCAACAACTCGCGGCGATCGCCCAGGCGGCAGGGGTTTCATAAAAAACTGGGGCAATGGGCCGGATGGCAAAGTCATTCGCCTCACCACGTTGAAGAGAAGGTCAGTGGCACGATCCCCTCATTCATTCTGACGAAGCCCACTTAAATTGCTCCTTTCACAACGCGCCAAAGCGCTACTGTTTCTTCCACTTTTTGTTTTGAGGATATGCGATAAAGAGCGTAAATCACCTCCCAAAAAGATATTTTGGAGGCGGGCCGGATGCCTTTGGCGTCCGGCCCGCCTCCAAACTTCCTTGTCAAGTGGAAGCAGCACGACCCTCCCAATCCCCCAGGCGGGCATCGGAACAGATCCTGAGGAGGAAGAGAGCCTTCCGGTTAAAGGCAGCCCACTCCTCTCCATTTGGGGTATCCAACAGACAGGTGACGTGGCGCTCAATAAATTCGCCAGATCTCCTAAGGAGGATATAAAATAAGGTTAGAAAAAGGTCGGGATGGACGCCAAGGGATCGGGCTGGAGACGGTCAGGCAAGGGAAGCGAACTGGAGAGGGTGGTGGAGTCCCAATGGTTCTCCGAATTACGGAACGCGCGCAACGAGCGCTGGATGAGCTGCACCCGAAACATCGAGAACAGGTCATGCGGCGGATCCGTCAGCTGGCAGCGGCCCGGCGCCCGCCGCTGACGAAGATCCGCCATGATCGGGGGGAGTTGCTGTCGTATCGGGCGGGGGAATATCGGATTTATCTGACCTGGGACGAGCAGACTTTGCAAATCGAGGATATTCGAAAGCGTAACGATGCCTATCGCTGAGAATGGTAGAGGTCGGATCGTCCAGGCATCCCGATCAGGGGAGAAAATCCCTGCTTCCCCGCGCTGGTTCTCTGCACCGAAAGGAGACGCGGGCCAGGATAGGGGAATGGCTGGCTGGCCTGAGGGATCTGTTAGAGTTTTCATGCTGGGAGCCCCTCTCGGTGGCGCTACGTCCACCCAGTTGCAGGCTCGCTTCAGGCCCCTTTATGAAGCGAGAGCCATCCCTTCTCTTAGAAGGCCTCTTTGCCCCACAAGCTTTTCCACCGTCATTGCGCGATAGATCTCATGCATTCAGACAGCCCGCTCCAGCCGGGAAAGCCGGTCGCTTCTCCTCTCTCCGCGGTCCTTTGGCTCGCGAAGAGAAAGGAGGAAAATATCTTTGGGGGTTGGGCCGGGAGCCTCCGGCCTATGACCCAGCCCCCGCAGGATTTTTTTGGTCACGTTCCCATCCAGGCTGAGAGGGGAATTCCGGGGTGTGGAGGTCACACCGAAGGTGCCTCCCACACCTCCAGAACTGCTTCTTCCCCTCCCCTGCGGCCTTACGGGCTGCGGGGAGGGGAGAGAAAGGCACCCCAAGAGCACATACCCTCCAGGAGGAGGTGATTTCTTTTGCCTCGCTCAATTCATTCAATCCGCATCGTACAGGAGCCTCTTTCCGGCTCCGCAGATCTCGTGGATCTTTACCTGCGTGCCTATCAACCTTTGGGGGATTATTATTATCGCCACCGCACGGAAGTGAAAGCCTATCTGAAATGGCTCCGCCACCGGGATCCTCACGGATCCTTTATCGCCTACGATAGGGATCGTCCTGTGGGGTTCATCGCCACCGATTCCCGGTGGAACCATGGGACGGTTGGGGCGATTCATGAACTGGTGGTGGATCCGGAATATCAGGGGCGTGGCCTGGGACGCGCCTTGTTGTTACGCGGGATGGCGTATCTGCGCTCCCAGGGCTGTCGGGTGTGCGAGCTCTGGGTGGGCGAGCACAACGAGCGGGCCCGCGCCATCTATCGGGCTCTGGGCTTTCAGGAGAACGGACGGTGGGGCAAGTGGGTCCAGATGGTGCGCTCGCTGGAGGACCTGCCGGAAGGCGCCGATCTGGAAGCCGTCCTCATCGGATCGTCCCACCCCACCCTGGGCTCCTCTGAAGATTGAGGGAATCGTGGGGTATGGGCGGCATGCCTTCGACGTGCCCTCATACCCCAAAACCTTCTTATTTATCCCAACAGGCCTGGGGAGGATCTATGCCCAACGCGGAGGTCCTGGCTACCGGCACGGAGCTGCTGAGCGGGGACATTGTGGACACCAATTCCGCCCGGATCGCTCGCGCCCTTCAGCCGCTCTCCATCCCCCTGGTTCAGATCACGGTGGTCGGAGATGATCTGCCTCGCATGGTGGCCGCCATCCGGGCCGCGATATCCCGGAGCGAGATCCTCATCATCAGTGGAGGGCTGGGGCCCACCGTGGATGATGTGACCCGTGAGGCGGTCGCAGAGGCCACAGGACGCCCGCTGATCTTTGATCCTGAGCTCTTCGAGGCGATCCGCGCCCGCTTTCAGGCGTTCGGGTTCCCTATGCCGGAGAACAACCGCCGCCAGGCGTTTCGCCCTCAGGGCTCCCGGGTGATCCCCAACCCCATCGGAACCGCTCCCGGGTTCATGATCGAGGAAGGGGACCGCGTCCTTTTCGCTCTCCCGGGGGTCCCCCGCGAGCTGGAGCGAATGCTCACAGAATCCGTGATCCCTTACCTGGAGAAGCGATTTCCGCCAGCGGAAGCGATGGTGTGGCGGGTCGTTCGCACAATCGGAATGGGCGAGAGCGTCATCGACGAACGATTGCGTGATCTGCTGGAGGGCGAGAATCCCCAGGTGGGGCTGAACGCTCACCCCGGGATGGTGGATATCCGGATCCGGGCGCGAGGCGCCACGCCCGAAGAAGCGACTGCCCGGGCGGAGGCGACCGTTCAAACCATCCGGGAGCGCCTCGGCTGGGCCATTTACGGCGAGGGAACCTGCACGCCCGAGGAGGCTTTGATCGCCATGCTTCGGGAGCGCGGGCTCACGCTGGCCACTCTGGAGCGGGGCACCTTAGGATGGCTGGGCGGACGCCTGGCGGCGGCGGACCCGGAGGGTCGGGTCTTCCGAATTGGGGAGGTGCGCTCCCGACTGGTGGCCGCCCCGGAACACGCGGCGGAAGCGATCCGCCGCCAGGTGGGAACAGCCATCGGGTTGGCCGCCGAAGTTCTCCAGGGAGCGGAGAACTTCCAGATCACCGTCGCTCTGGCCACCCCGGAAGGCTCCCGAAGCCTTCAGCGCGGCCATCGAGGTCCCCTGCCGCATGCCGCGGAATGGGCGGCGAACGCCGCCATGGGCTTGCTCTGGCGCTGGCTCCAGGAGGCCCCATGACCGTCCCTTTCCGGCCAACCCTCCCTCCGGTGCGGTTGCCGCTCTTCGAAGGCCCGCTCGATCTTCTTCTCTATTTGATCGAGCGGAACGATCTGGACATCACCCAGATCTCCCTGGCCCAGGTTACTGCTCAATATCTGGAATATGTGACGATCCTTCAGGCATTAACCCTGGATCAGCTGGCGGAATATCTGGTGATCGCCGCCAAGCTGCTTTACATCAAGTCTTCCCTGCTCCTGCCGCGGCCGCCGGAGCCCGATGAACAGGAGGAAGATATCGGGGAAGCGCTGGTGGAGCAATTGAAAGCGTATCGTCTCTTCCGGATGCTGGCCCGCCGGCTCGCTGAACGGGAGGGATTCACCGCTTATGGGCGAACCGCGCCGCCTCCCCGGCCGGAGGCTCCCGGGATCGGTCTGGAGGGTGTCCGCCTGGAAGATCTTCTTCGCCTGGCCCGCCGGGCGCTGCTCGCTCAGCCGGAGACGCCCACCATCGATCGCTTTCTCACCCCTTACCGCCTGACCATCCACGAGGCGATCGAACGGATCCTGAAAGCGGTGCGGGATGGACAGCGGGTAGCGCTCAGCCATTTGCTTCAGGAGGCAGAGACCCGCTACGATCTCATCGCCCTGTTCCTGGGCCTGCTGGAGCTTCTGAAACAACGCCGGGTGGTCGCTCACCAGGGCCGGCTGTTCGATGAGATTTACATCGAACTATATCCCTCTGACATAGCCGCCTGACCGTAAAATGTCTTCGCTGGCCTTCTTCCCCGGGTTTGGGGGCCGGGTCGGGCCCCGCAGGCGCCTGGCCTGGCCCCCCAAAATGCCTTGCCGTGCCGCAACATCCGCCATTGCCGGGGATTACTGGCAGGTCGGACACACTCCCAGCACCGTTGCTTCCACCCGGTGCACCTGATAGCCCCGTGTGCGTTCCAGCGCGAGTCGGAGCGGCTCCAGGAGCGCCCCCTCCAGATGCTCGAGCCGCCCGCATCGTTCGCACAGGAAATGCCCATGATCCGGCTGCGTCCGCCATTCATATACGCGGCGACCGCCTCCCAGCTCGCGCTGTTCCACAAGACCCAGCCGAATGAACAATCGGAGGGTCCGATAGACGGTGGAAAGATCGACCCCGGGATAACGTTCCTGTAGAGCCGAATGGATCTCCTCCGCAGTCAGATGACGATCCGCTGTGCGGATGATCTCCAGCACCATCAATCGCTGAGGGGTTACCCGATAACCGCGCTCCCGCAACAGACGGCGAACGTGAACACAATGTGGCATGGCATGCTCCTTTGAGGGAGAGATCCTGCTCCCTGGCCCTTCATCGCCCGGCAGAGGGGGAAATTGCTGTTTGAGGGCAGGGCCGCCCTCGCGAGCCCTCCCAGCCCTGAAAGCCCTTTTAATAAAGCGCTATGGCGCACTAAGGAAGTGCTTGAGAATTTGGGTGGTGTTCACACGGTCCGCAATCCGCCCCCAGGCCCCCAGGGAATTTTCGGACACTCTCTAAGGAGGCTCCAGCCCGTGCGCCTCTAAGAGCGCCTCATCGCGCAGGATCTGATGGGCAGGCCCATCGGCCACGATCCGCCCCTGGTCCATAACGATCACACGAGGGAACAGTTCAGCGACCAGACGCATATCATGAGTGGCCACCAGCATGGTCTGAGGAAGCCTATGCAACAGCCGGATCAGCTCCCGACGGCCCCGCGGATCGAGGCCGGCCGTGGGCTCATCGAGCAACATGAGCTCAGGGCGAAGCGCCAGCACCGTCGCGATCGCTACCCGCTTTTTCTCCCCCACGCTTAAATGATGGGAGATCCGGGAAGCCGCCCAGGCCATTCCGACCGCTTCCAGCGCCCGATGCACCCGCTCTCGCACCTCCCACTCCGGCAATCCCTGATAGATCGGCCCGAACGCCACATCATCGAACACCGTGGGCGAGAATAACTGATCATCCGGATCCTGGAAGACCAGCCCCGCCTTCGCCCGAAGGCGCCGGGGATCTCCATTTCCCACCTCCTCACCCTCGACCCGCAGGATCCCCGCGGTCGGACGTAGCAGCCCCCCTAACACGAGCAGCAGGGTGGATTTCCCGGCCCCATTCGGCCCGACCAGGGCGATCTTCTCCCCTCGCTGAATCCGCAAGGAAACCCCCTGGAGGGCAGGATGGCCGTCCGGGTAGATGTAAACCAGGCCTTCGGCCTCAATCAACAGGGACATTCCTTCAGCTCCTCCCCTTTTGCCTGTGAGCAGGATCAGGAGGGACCTCAACCTTCCTTAAGGGCAGGTCCTGACGTTAAAGAAACAAAGCACGAGACACCCAGCCCAGCAGAAGAATCCCTATCAAAAAAAGCAAGCCGCCGGCAAGGAGCGCCCGGTCTGGACCGGATAACGGAGGCATGGGGAGCATCCGCACTTCTCCATCATAGCCTCGTGCCACCATCGCCATATAAATCCGTTCCCCCCGTTCCAGGGTGCGGAGGAACAGCGTCCCCACCATCCGACCAGTCACCTGGGCCCGCCAGGCCAGGGTTCCCCCCACCCGATGGCCTGGGACCTCCGGTGCGATGCTCCGGGCCTCCCGCGCCCGCAGCATTCGGATCGCCTCATCTACAAGCAAGAACAGATAGCGCCACATTAACCCGAAGGTCATGACCAGGAAGCGCGGAACCCCCATCGCCCGCATGGCAGCCAGAAGGTCCGGAAAGGCCGTGGTCCCAACCAGGATCACGGCAATCTGAAGGGAAAGCCAGGATTTGAGCAGCACGCTCAGGAACCGGATCACTCCTTCCACGCGCACCGGGATCTGCCAGGGGCCCAGGGATAACGTGAGCCAGGATGGTCCAGGGGCGGTGAACACCACGGGGAGGGCGGCCAGAACGAAGGGCAAAGCCAGCACGGAGCGTCGCAGAACGTTTCGGATCCCCAGACCGGAGAGGTGCGCCGTCATCCATGCCGCTGCGCCCAGCAGGGCATAGGACAACCATGCCCCTACTGGCAGAAGCGTGGCCGTCAGGATGAACCCCAGGGCCAGGATCAGCTTCACCCGGGGATCCAGACGGTGAACCGGACTATCCAGAGGCTGATAAGGGTCATGGAAATGAAAATGCGTGGCGTTCATCGGATCCAGCTCTCATAACTCTGATGGGTTTGCCTCCCATGTGGGGAAGATCCAGACGGCCAGCCGCCCAGCCCACCCGCCCCAGAGTCCAGCGGGAAATGACGAGGCACTAATGCTCCTTCCAGATTTGATTTTTTGGTTTTGGCCCTTTGGGGATTGGGGGGCGAGCCGGGCGCCTTCGGCGCCCGGCTCGCCCCCAAAATATCTTTTATCGAGGTGGGGCCATTGGCCCACACCATCTCACATCCTCAAAACAAATCCGGATGAAGCACTAAGTTTTCGAATTCGAAACCCTTTCACGCTGGCGAGAACGCCACCCCAGCAATAAGACGATCACCAGCCCGAACGCCATGAGGGCTCCCAGGATCCCGGCCAGGATCACAGCCAGGCTCCTGTTGGAAAGGCCCGGGATCGTATAATCCGGCAGCAACTCAAAGGCCGGAGGGCGAGCTGCCTGAATAAAGCCCAGATCCTCCGCCACCCGCTCCAATCCATCTGGATCGGAAGAGGCCAGCGGAGCCAGGAGCGTGAGGAGCAATGTCAGGGCCAGCCCGGCCACCCACAGGGGCACACGCCCGGCGACCGGCCGCTCCACCATCAGCTCCCCGCGGACGGTGCGGAGGAACGTCACTGCACTCACAGTGATCAGCCCTTCCACCACACCGATGAGGGCATGGATCCCTCCCATTGCGGGCAGGACGACATTCGCGGGGACCAGGCCGGAGAGGGCCAGCTCCAATCCGGTGGCCAGCGCTCCCATCACGACCGCCGCCCAGCCGGCCAGGAAAGCCGCCGCCGTGCGCGCCCATCGCCGGTCACCCCATATGCCGCGCAGCGTCTGATCGATCGCGTAGGCGACCAGGGCCCCCAGGATACCCATATTGAAGATATTCGCCCCCAGCGCGATCAGACCGCCATCCTGGAAGATCAGGGCCTGGAGGGAAAGCACACAGGTCATGATCAGGATTGCCACCCAGGGCCCGAAGAGCAACGTGGCCAGCGCCGTCCCGATGAGATGACCTGAGGTTCCTCCAGCGATGGGGAAGTTCAGCATCTGCGCGGCAAAGATCCCCGCGGCCACCACCCCGATCACAGGGGTCTCTCGCTCCGTGAGCTCCCGACTCACCCGTCGCAGGGCATACCCGCCAATCCCAGCGCTGACCCCCCAGAGAGGCAGAGCCACCGAAGGGGAGAGAAAACCATCCGGGATATGCATGAAAAATCCCTCCTCCGCTGGAATCATCCAGGATTACTGCCAGTTTATTGCAATTGCAAATAAATTGCAAAAACAAACCACGTCCACGCTATATCCGCGCGGGGAAAAGTCCTGCCCATGGCCATCCTGAGGGAAGCTTGTGGGTGTTACGGACCGCTGCGGGCGATTCGGTCATCGCTCCGATGTGGCGATGAGTTGCGCAGCGGGTTTTCTAGGGTTAGGACTTGCGCAGTTGACCTCTGATCAAAGGGGAGTTGAGGAGCCCCTCCCCCCTTTATCCCCCCTCCCCGCAGCCCTTCGGGCTGCGGGGAGGGGGAAGAATTATTTTTGGGGCTGAGGCGGGCGCCTTCGGCGCCCGCCTCAGCCCCCAAGACCCGAGGAAGAGGGCCAACTGCGTAACTCCTACTAGGGTTTTAGAGGCGGGGTCGCGTGCCTTCGACGCGCGACCCCTAAAATTATAAAGGGGGGTAGAGCGATCCCTTCAGGGTTCACATTCGGGGAAAGCAAACCGCTCAGGATCCCCTGCGTCCATAGGGAAACCACCAGGGCTTCTCGCCGCCCTCGATATCCCAGTGGACATGCTTCGTCTGCCGGAACTCTTCCAGTCCCTCGAGGCCCAGCTCACGGCCGACGCCGCTCAGCTTCATTCCCCCAAAGGGGCCCGCATAATTATCCGTGAGGGGATCATTAATCCAGATGGTTCCCGCATGCACTTCCTCGTAGAAGCGGCGGATCAGTCGGGGATCATGGCTCATCAGACAGGCCCCCAGCCCATAGGGGTTATCGTTGCATAAGGCAATCGCTTCATCAAAGGTGCGATAGGGCATCAATGGGATAACCGGGCCAAATGTCTCTTCGCGCATGACCTTCATGGTGTGATCAACGTGGATCAGAACGGTCGGCTCATAAAAGAAGCCCCGGGGTAGATGGGGGGGCCTTCGGGCGCCTGTCAGCGCTCGAGCGCCTCGGGCCAGGGCATCCGCGACATGATCTTCCACCCTGGCCCGATAATCCGGGCCCGCCATCGGACCGATATCCGTATCGGGGTCCAGCCCGTGGCCCAGCCGCAGCGTGCTGACAAATGCGGCGATCTCCTCCGCGAACCGCTGATACATCCCTTCCGGCACGTACACCCGTTCCGTGCTGGTGCAAACCTGCCCGGCGTTGATCAGGGCAGCATAGGCCAGCGCTTTCACCGCGATCTCCAGGGGCGCATCCGGCCCGACCACGAAGGGATCCTTGCCCCCCAATTCCAGATGGAGCTTCTTCATCATCGGTGCGGCCAGGGAGGCGATCCGACGGCCGGTCGCCAGGGAACCGGTGAAGGCGATGACCGGGACCTCCGGATGCAGGACCAGCGGTTCGCCGGCTTCCGAACCATATCCGGTCACAATGTTCACCACGCCTGGCGGGAGGTGATCCATGGCGACCTCGGCCAGGCGCAGGGTGGTCAGAGGGGTGATCTCGGAGGGCTTGATGATCACCGTGTTGCCCGCCGCAAGCGCCGGCGCGACCTTCCAGGCCATCAGAAGGATCGGATAATTCCAGGGAACAATACAGCCCACCACCCCGTAAGGTTCTTTCAGCACCAGGCTCAGCTGGCCAGGCTCCGGAGAAGGGATCACACGGCCCCGTTCATGACGAGCCAGCTCCGCGTAGTAATCGAAGGTGTTCGCCGACCAGAGGATTTCCTCCTCGTTCTCCGGCCACGGCTTTCCTTCCTCCAGGGTCAATAACCGAATCAGCTCCTCCTGATGCTCCCGGATCTTACGGGCCACCTCATGCAGCATCTCGGCCCGCGTGGCTGCGGGCACGCTCCGCCAGCTCTCGAAAGCCCGCCGGGCGGCTGCCACCGCGGCCTCAATATCCACCGGCGTCCCCCGGGGCACGGTCTCCAGCACCTCTTCAGTCGCTGGATCCAGAACCGGGATCTCCTCCTGAGCGGATCCCGTCGTCCATTCGCCGCCGATCCACATTCGCTTCATTCCAACCCTCCCGGATGCTCGGAAATCAGGCCC